>NZ_OY764327.1:2735000-3070000 GCF_963668385.1 uncultured Carboxylicivirga sp. | reverse complement strand
TCACTCCTTCAGCTTCAACCCAGTTTAGAATGCTCCCCTACCACTGAACTAATGTTCAATCCATAGCTTCGGTAGTATGTTTATGCCCGATTATTATCCATGCACCGCCGCTCGACTAGTGAGCTGTTACGCACTCTTTAAATGAATGGCTGCTTCCAAGCCAACATCCTAGCTGTCTATGCAGCAGCACCGCGTTTGGTCAACTTAACATACATTTGGGGACCTTAGCTGATGGTCCGGGTTCTTTCCCTTTCGGACATGGACCTTAGCACCCATGCCCTCACTCCTATAAATCATTTTGCAGCATTCGGAGTTTGTCAGGAGTTGATAGGCGGTGAAGCCCTCGCGTCCTATCAGTAGCTCTACCTCTGCAAAACTTTTATAAGGCTGCACCTAAATGCATTTCGGGGAGTACGAGCTATTTCCGAGTTTGATTGGCCTTTCACCCCTACCCACAATTCATCCAAAGACTTTTCAACGTCAACTGGTTCGGTCCTCCACTGTGTGTTACCACAGCTTCAACCTGATCATGGGTAGATCACACGGTTTCGCGTCTACTCCCACTGACTATTGCGCCCTATTCAGACTCGCTTTCGCTTCGGCTCCGATTCTTAAAATCTTAACCTTGCCAGTGAGAAGTAACTCGTAGGCTCATTATGCAAAAGGCACGCTGTCACAGATCTTGTCTGCTCCAACCGCTTGTAGGCGCACGGTTTCAGGTACTTTTTCACTCCCCTGTTCGGGGTGCTTTTCACCTTTCCCTCACGGTACTGGTTCACTATCGGTCTCTCAGGAGTATTTAGCCTTAGCGGATGGTCCCGCCAGATTCACACAGGATTTCTCGTGTCCCGCGCTACTCAGGATACTCGCCTCGCTTAAAATATTACGTATACCGGACTATCACCGTCTTTGGTTACTCTTTCCAAAGTATTCTACTTCTATTTTAATTGATTATGCAAGTCCTACAACCCCAACAATGCCTGAACATCACTGGTTTGGGCTAATCCGCGTTCGCTCGCCACTACTTGCGGAATCACTTTTGTTTTCTCTTCCTCCGGGTACTTAGATGTTTCAGTTCCCCGGGTTTGCTTCCTTTCGGATGACTGGTCTTCAACCAGCCGGGTTGTCCCATTCAGAAATCTGCGGATCAATAGTTATTTGCACTTCCCCACAGCTTATCGCAGCTTATCACGTCTTTCATCGCCTCTGAGAGCCTAGGCATCCCCCGTACGCCCTTGTCTACTTTCTTTTACACACACCATAGTTGGTGTATATGGTTTTGGTTGTTGCCAATATGTCAATGATCGTTTTGCTGTGTTCTATACAGCTTGTGATACTTCCAGAATCGAACTGAAATTTTTATCCAATGTATCTTTTTCAGCCGCTTGCTCTTAGCTACTAGCTTTTAGCTGATTCTCATGATGTTTATTTTTAGTAAAACCTTTGTTCTACTTTTGGTGGAGAATATCGGAGTCGAACCGATGACCTCCTGCGTGCAAGGCAGGCGCTCTAGCCAGCTGAGCTAATCCCCCATGGTTCTAGCATCTAGCTTCTAGTTGCTAGCTACTAGCTTTGGTAGTCCCGGGCAGACTTGAACTGCCGACCCCTACATTATCAGTGTAGTGCTCTAACCAACTGAGCTACGGGACTGTTGCAGTGTCGTCTACTCCCGTTCCTAACAGGATTACTTGACGCTGTTGTAAATAGTCGGTAGTGTTTTTGACTGTAGTTAGTAGTGATTTACTTTACGTATCTCTTTCTACTTTCCTTTTGCCTTTCTACTTTCTACTTATGTTTTAAATAATACCTAAAAAAGATAAAAGTGCCTGATGGCATAAAAAATTTCTCCAGAAAGGAGGTGTTCCAGCCACACCTTCCGGTACGGCTACCTTGTTACGACTTAACCCTAGTTACCAGATTTACCCTAGGCCGCTCCTCTCGGTGACAGACTTCAGGTACCCCCGGCTTCCATGGTTTGACGGGCGGTGTGTACAAGGCCCGGGAACGTATTCACCGCGCCATGGCTGATGCGCGATTACTAGCGAATCCAGCTTCACGAAGTCGGGTTGCAGACTTCGATCCGAACTGAGACCGGTTTTTGAGATTAGCATCACTTCGCAGTGTAGCGGCCCTCTGTACCGGCCATTGTAACACGTGTGTAGCCCTGGACGTAAGGGCCGTGCTGATTTGACGTCATCCACACCTTCCTCGCGGTTTACACCGGCAGTCTTGTTAGAGTGCCCACCATTATGTGCTGGTAACTAACAACGTGGGTTGCGCTCGTTATGGGACTTAACCCGACACCTCACGGCACGAGCTGACGACAACCATGCAGCACCTTGTAAGCAGTCCGAAGAAAAGAATATCTCTACTCTATGCAGCCTACATTTAAGTCCAGGTAAGGTTCCTCGCGTATCATCGAATTAAACCACATGTTCCTCCGCTTGTGCGGGCCCCCGTCAATTCCTTTGAGTTTCATTGTTGCCAACGTACTCCCCAGGTGGATAACTTAATGCTTTCGCTTTGCCGCTTACTGTGTATCGCAAACAGCTAGTTATCATCGTTTACGGCGTGGACTACCAGGGTATCTAATCCTGTTCGATCCCCACGCTTTCGTGCATCAGCGTCAGTTACAGTCTAGTAAGCTGCCTTCGCAATCGGTGTTCTGTGACATATCTAAGCATTTCACCGCTACATGTCACATTCCGCCTACCTCGTATGTACTCAAGAATAACAGTATCAAAGGCAATTTTACGGTTGAGCCGCAAACTTTCACCCCTGACTTACTATTCCGCCTACGCACCCTTTAAACCCAATGAATCCGGATAACGCTTGCATCCTCCGTATTACCGCGGCTGCTGGCACGGAGTTAGCCGATGCTTATTCATATGGTACCGGCAAGCGAGTATACATACTCGTGTTTCTTCCCATATAAAAGAAGTTTACAACCCATAGGGCAGTCTTCCTTCACGCGACATGGCTGGTTCAGCCTTGCGGCCATTGACCAATATTCCTCACTGCTGCCTCCCGTAGGAGTCTGGTCCGTGTCTCAGTACCAGTGTGGGGGACCTTCCTCTCAGAACCCCTAGACATCGTCGGCTTGGTGAGCCGTTACCTCACCAACTACCTAATGTCACGCATGACCATCTTTTACCACCGGAGTTTTAATTATTAAATGATGCCATCCAATAATATTATGGGGTATTAATCCGTCTTTCAACGGGCTATCCCCCAGTAAAAGGTAGGTTTCATACGCGTTACGCACCCGTGCGCCGGTCGTCAGCGGAAGCAAGCTTCCCTGTTACCCCTCGACTTGCATGTGTTAGGCCTGTCGCTAGCGTTCATCCTGAGCCAGGATCAAACTCTTCGTTGTATAAAAATTTTTAATGCTTTCAAAACTTTTTATACCATTGACTTCAGGTTCACTTTTTACCTTTTTTAGTTTTAGGTACTATTCAATATTTTCAAAGATCGTTGGAGCTTTTTGCTCTTGTGAATTTTCAGCTCTTAACTGCCTCAATTCGTTGTCCTTTCTGGCCTCTCTCGTTTAAGAAGCGGCTGCAAAGGTAAGAAGTTTTTGTTTTAATTTCCAAATCTTTTTTCAAGTTTTTTTTCTTCTTTATTTTCGAAAGGAAAATCAAGTTAATTCAACTTTCTTGACTTGTCAATTACTTCTTTTCATTATTTTGCAAACTTGCTCGAAAACTTATCTGCTCTGCTTTTCGTGAGAAACGTTATCCTCAAAAGCGGCTGCAAAGATAAAGAATTTAATTTCTAAATTCCAAATGTTTTTTTGAAGTTTTTTTCTTTTCTTTTTTCGTTACTGTCGCTTAGCTTTTTATTAAACGCAGCTAGTAAAAAAAGAAAGCTTAAACACTTCCCATTTTTCTTTGCTTCAATATTTACAAACCAGCTCAATCGCCCGTCTGCTCTGCCTTTCGCAAGAACCCTTGTTCTCAAAAGCGGATGCAAAATAAGCGCTTATTTCTCGAACATCCAAATCTAATTGCTGAGTTTTTTAAATACTGGAGTGTTAATTTGTGTTTCAGAGTTGGAGTAAAGGGCGTTATCGAGTAGTATATTTTAAGATATTTTATCCAACAATGTCTATCATTTGTTTTAACTCCATAATAAAAACACTTTTTGATAAATTATTATTACGTGCATTGATGCTTGTATTGTTCTTTATTAACGTAAAACCAATATTAATAATGATACAGTGCTTATTTCTTTTTTGAAATTAAAGCATAATTTTTAGCACCTTTGCACAACAATTAAATTGATTACTAAAAAATGGCAATAAGGACATTTTTGATATTAGCTTTTCTTACAACACTCAACACTCTATCCATTGGACAACAAAAATCCAAAGTACGAGTTGAACACGCAAACTCTGGAGCTGTTAGAAAAGAGATCGGTCCCAACGTACAATTACTACTTGGCGATGTAAAAATTAAACACGAAAACACAATCATGTTTTGTGATAGTGCCTATTTATATTCTGATTCTAATTATATAGAAGCATACCATCACATACATATCATTCAAAATGATTCAATTCATCTATATGGGGATTACCTTACTTATATAGGTTCAATTGGGTTAGCCAAAGTACGCCAAAATGTAAAACTCGAAAAGCAGGATATTACTTTACACACTGACTTTATGGACTATGATCGCATTAAGAATGTAGGCTATTACTACAACGGAGGCGAAGTTCTTAGTGGAGAAAATACTTTAATTAGTGACTGGGGATACTATTATCCTGACTTCAACGAAGTGCATTTTAAAGATTCGGTTGTTGTAACGAATCCACAATATACTATGTTTTCTGATACACTCCATTACAATACCGTAACAGAAGTATCAAGTATAATAGGTCCCACTTTTATTATTAGTGACGACAACATTATATATAGTGAAGATGGTTACTACGATACGATGCACAATAAAGCTCAACTTCAAAAGAACAGTTATATACAAGGTAAAGAGCAATTATTATTAGGAGATACTATATTTTACGATCGAATTGAAGGTATTGGTGAAGCTTTTAGTAATTTCGAATTACAGGATACCGTTAATCACATTATTATTAAAGGCGACTATGGTTTTTACAACGAAAAGACGGAATATGCCATGGCTACTGACAAAGCTCAGTTACTTCAAATATATCAAACTGACACATTATTTTTGCATGCCGATACTTTGGAAGCTGTTCCAATGCCAGAAGATACCAGCAAAGTATTAAAAGCTTATTACAACGTAAAATTCTTCAGAGAAGACATGCAAGGACGCTGCGATTCAATGGTATATAACTTTAAAGATTCGACTAATACCTTTTTTAACACCCCAATTCTTTGGATTCAACATAATCAGATGACAGCACAAACCATTAAACTATTTACTAAAAACCAAACAATGGAAAAAGCTGAGTTAATTAATTCTGCATTTGTTGTATCACCCGAAGACAGTACTTTCTTTAATCAGATTAAAGGAAGAAATATGACTGGCTACTTTAAAAATAACGATATATACAAAATTGATGTAGATGGAAACGGCCAAACGGTTTATTATCCTAAAGACGATAATTTAATTATTGGTGTTAACAGGGCTGAAAGTAGTAATCTAACAATTAACCTAAAGAACAGAGCAATTACAGGAATTAAAATGAGGGTTCAACCCGCTGGAAATTTAAATCCACCTTATATTTTACCACTTGAGGATGTTCGATTACAAGGATTTATTTGGCTGGAAGACATTAGACCCAAAAACAAATTGGATATTTTCAAACATACAGAATTACCTTCAACAATAGAAGTCACAAAAATATACGACGATTACACATTTGGAGATAAATAAAAAAGGGGCATATGCCCCTTTTTTAGCTCTCTTAATATTCGTCTTCATTAAAAAAGAAGTCTTCCTTACTTGGATAATCTGGCCAAATATCCTCAATACTTTCAAAAACTTCTCCTTCATCCTCTATTTCCTGAAGATTTTCAATCACTTCCAGTGGTGCGCCTGAACGAATTGCAAAATCAATTAATTCGTCTTTTGATGCTGGCCATGGCGCATCTTCTAACTTAGAGGCTAATTCGAGTGTCCAATACATAACAACTCAATTTAACATTAACAATATTGTGTTACTTCATTCTATACTTATCTGCGAATATAAAAAAAAAATCTTTTCTTACAACTCCGAGTTCCAAGGAATTTCATTTACATTGAAATAGTTTGACAAATGGCGTGATAATACAAACAAATAATCCGACAAGCGATTCAAGTACCTCATCACCCATCCATCTAATTCAAATTCCTCAGCAATATCAATCACTCTACGCTCTGCTCTTCGACAAACGGTGCGAGCAACATGGCAATATCCAACCGATTGATGCCCTCCTGGCAAAACAAAGTTTTTTAATGGTGGAAGTGCATTTTCCAAACGATCCATTTCCAGCTCTAAAAACTCAATATGTTCATCTCCATATTTCAGACGAGTTCGCATATCCGAAACTGTTGTATCTGTTGCCAAATATGCTCCAACAGTAAAAAGTTTTGACTGAATTGATATGAGTGTTTCAACGTCTTTTTCATCCAGTTGAAATGATCGAATTAATCCTATAAAACTATTTAACTCATCAACAGTTCCATATGCTTCTAATCGAGCATGATTTTTGGGAACTCGGGTACCACCAATTAAACCGGTTGATCCTTTATCTCCGGTTTTGGTATATACAACACTTTTTTTCATTCAAATAATTAACTAACGGTTTCTGTAACCCTTTTATTAATCTCATCTGATTCGATAAGACCGTCACGCAATCTTATAATACGGTGGGCATACTGAGCAATATCTTCTTCGTGGGTTACTAAAATTATCGTATTTCCTTCTTCATGAATCTCATCAAAAAGGCGCATTACATCAATTGATGTTTTTGTATCAAGGTTTCCTGTTGGTTCATCAGCCAAAATAATTGAAGGCTTATTTACCAAAGCTCTGGCTACTGCAACCCGTTGACGCTGTCCTCCCGACATTTCATTCGGTCTATGCTGCATACGATTGGTAAGTCCAACCTTTTCCATTACTTCTTCCCCTCTTTTTAAACGCTCGTGTTTGGGCATTCCTGCATATATAAGTGGCAACATCGCATTTTCAAGTGCAGTATAGCGAGGTAACAAATTAAATGTTTGGAACACAAACCCAATTTCCTTATTTCTAATTTCTGCTAAACTATCATCAGTTAAATGACTTACATCTGTTCCATTTAAAATATACTGCCCTCCAGTTGGAGTATCCAGTGCTCCAATCATGTTCATCAAAGTTGATTTACCTGATCCGGATGGCCCCATAATGGCAACATACTCTCCTCTTTCAATCGAAATTGAAACTCCTTGAAGAGCTTTTACCACCTCTGTTCCAACATGATAAAACTTTGTGATATCACTAATTTCTATTACTAAATTTTGCATCTCATAATTTTAGGTGTCTCAAATATACTTTTTTGTAAACACAAACAACAAAATGCGAGACTAATACTTAACTACAAAATGTTGTTTTTTACATTCTTTCCGGAAGAAAACTATTCCTAATTGAAACAAATCGATAGAAACAGTTATGGAAGGATGTTGAATAATGATTTCCCAGGCCTCTTCCATACCTTTCGACCAATGAATATCGTCAAACACGAACACTGTATTATTCCATGCTTTCAATAAGCAATTATTAAAATAATCAAGAGTAGCCTGCTTATCATGATGACCGTCAAAAAATGCAAAATCCAGTTTTTCAAGGGAAGCAACTAATTCAGGTAAGACATCCTGAAACTGCCCATTGATTAATTCAACCCCAGAACAGTGCAAATCGTTGATAGTGTTTCTTGCTATCTTGGCGGTATTTTCACATCCTTCTATAGAATATACTTTGCAAGCCGAATTAGCCAAACTTAAATAAGCTGTACTCATCCCAATTGAAGCACCTAATTCGATAATACTTTCGGGTTTAAATTCATTTACTAATCGAAACAAAACTTCACCATATTTTTGGCTTATCGAAGAATGCTTCACCAAATCGGCAACTTTTCGGGTTGAAGTTGAAAAAGTAGTGCTTCCCGCTCCATAATCACACATCTGAAAAGAGTGATCAGATGATTGTAATTTCTTCCTGTAATTATTTATTTTTTCAAAACTATAAAATGGCAATTTACAGTAGATTAACTCCCTTACCAAATTAAAAACGAAAGGACTATGCAAACCATGTCCTTTTTTAAAACGAGCTATATATCTATACTTTAGATAACTTTTAAACAGAAACCAATTCATTAACGAAAATTTGCCGAATATAGTAATATTACTATTCTGTGAAAAATGGAGTTTTAATAAAATGGTATCTTTGTTACTTCAATGTTATTAATATGAGTAAAGGAAGAGGCAAAAAACACAATAGCGGATCGAGCGGACAGAATAGAAAAAAAACAGAAGATTTCTTACTTCAGAATTCAAAAAAAGAAGGCATTTACGAAACTGTTTCTGGCCTACAATACGAAATAATTACAGAAACAAAAGGTCCTAAACCATCAGATTATAACACGGTAAAAGTACATCAGAGAGCCATGTTACTAGGTGGTAAAATTTTGGATGACACTTATAAAGATGCTACTCCACTTGAATTTAAACTTAACGAAACCATTGATGGCTACAGCGAAGGATTGCAAATGATGTCAGTAGGAAGTCGCTATCGTTTTTATATACCACCTGAACTTGGATGGGGTAAAAAAGGTTCGGGAGGCCGCATTGGCCCATACGCTTTAACAATTTTTGATGTTGCTTTAATTGAAATAATAGATTAGAATTTATTTTAACATCCAATTAAACACTTACGACTTCCCCTTGTTTATTCAGAAAACAAGCGATTAACAACCAAGTTAATGAATTATTATATAGACCAATTATTAGAGCTAATACACGCAGCTACCAATACCGACTCTTCAATCAGCAATGACATGGATGAGGATAACTACATCAATGAATTTGCCGATCAATATATACATGGTACGCCCATTAAAATATCAGAAAAAACAGGACTTGAGAAATTTCAATTTCCTCCAATAGGTAAATTAACAACGGAGCAAATATCTATTCTTTTGCCCGAAATAGAAGATTTATTATTAAGTTACAATTGGGAATTCATTTTCCCGGAAGGAGTTACCGATGAGATCAAGTATAATTTCATAATTGAGAAATGGGATACGAAACATATTTATTGCAATCAGGGAATTGTGCAAATTGAAACCTGTAAATTCGACGATAAAAAATGTCCTTTCCCTGGGCACTGTTCTATTTGCAATAAATTTACCGATGACACCAGTCACGCTTTGTGCAAAGGACAAGTTGATTTTGACTCATTAACACCCAACTTTGAAATGCCAACAACGCCCGAAATGCGTAAAAATATCGA
This sequence comes from uncultured Carboxylicivirga sp., assembly GCF_963668385.1. GTDB lineage: Bacteria > Bacteroidota > Bacteroidia > Bacteroidales > Marinilabiliaceae > Carboxylicivirga. The sequence goes on along the minus strand of NZ_OY764327.1, from coordinate 3,060,546 downwards.
TCGCTTTAAAGAACTAATGAGAACCAACAACACATCGGAATATATTGCTGGCATTCATAATTATTGTGATGGACGTTGTGATAAATGCAAGTATAGCAACAGATGCAGCTCATATGCCTTGAATGAAGAAATGAGCAAAGCTGCAGGTGATGAAAACTCATCTGAAGATCATTTAATGATGATTTTAAAAGCTACAACTGAATTTATTGAAGAAGAGCTTGAAAAAAGAGGTATTGATCCTGTTGAAAAGATGAATGAAATTTCATCGTGTGATGCGCCCATCAATAAAGAAAAGCATCCTTTAGAATTAGAAGCTGAATCATATGCCGAAAAAGTAAAACGTTGGTTAGACTCGAATCAGCGTGAAATGGAAAGTCGCATTATCTCAGACAATACCCATATCAATAAATATTTTAAGAGTATCACATGGTTTCAATTGTTTATTCCTACCAAGATTAATCGAGCTTTAAATATCTTTAGAGGCGGACATAATGATTCGACCGATGAATATGACAGTAATGGATCAGCCAAAGCAGCTTTATTAGGAATTGATGAATCAATATGGGCATGGGAAAAATTAATGCACGAAATACCTCAAAAGGAAGATAGCATCTTAAATATTCTTCTTCATTTATCGAATATCAGAACTGAATTAGAAAATCTACTACCCAAAGCAAGAGAATTTAAGCGCCCGGGATTTGATACTGAATAAGCATAAAAACCTGAGAGAAACAGTTTGGAAAATTTAAGAATCTATATTAATTCAAAAATATGTTCCTCTCAGATATTAACGTACCAATTCAGGTTCGTTAATTTTCGCCTACCGTTGCAAGCAAAGTCGCGGCAGCATTAACTAGCCGTATGATTTTCAACGTCGTAAAACTATCTTTTTATTTGACAGATAAAATAGCTGTGGTGCTAATTTTGTTCAAAAAGTACATTTTTCATCACCTTTTAGAACATATGCAGTACATATTTTATTTCTTTCCCCCTTTAAACTTAAAAAAACTACTTTTTTATATTCATCTTTTTAAAAAATGTAACATAAAAACCTTCATTCAAACTTCTTACAACAAATACTGCGACTCCAAACTAGTTATTTTACTCAAAACAAGCAACATATTACACCTATTTTTTATAAATGTTCTAACATCTGATCAATTGCCTGAAAAGCCTGATGACCTGAATCAAATGTTTTCTGAAACTCTTTCTTAGATCTTTTAAGATATCGTTTGGTTTTATTTTTATTTCCCAATGCAAACTCCAATTTTGCATAATGAAAAAGAACATTTCCTTTTGCCTCGGCATCGTTTGAACTTGCAACTAATGCATCATCAAATAAATCGTGCAATACCGACAACTGATCTTCTTGTTCAAACATATCGAGAAGTTCCTGAAGTAAATCAGGAGAATAAATGTTTTGCATCAACACTTCTTCCCCAAGAACTTTGGCCTCGTCTAGTTTTTTTAATGATAGATATGATTTTAAAAGATATAGCTGATTTGGTTTATAATTGGGTGATAAATTATTGGCTATAATAAAATAGTCCAATGCATCTTCTTTCTTATCAAGTTTAAGATAAAGAATCCCTGATATTCGCGCTGCATCTCCTTTTTTTAAAGAATCAGTATATAATTCGTATGCATTTACAGCTGAAGCAACACCTTCGGTAAACATACCGTCGAACAAACACGAAACAGCCAAATTATAATAAGTAAGAGGATCTTTTTGAATTTGCAACGATTTATTAAACCAATATCGTGCTTCATGATAATTTTCGGTTAGTGTATTATAATAGCCCATAGCATATAAACTATAATAATCGTATACACCATGTTTAAATGCTTCTGTAAAATAATACTGACTTCGATCGAGTAACCACTCAGATTTCTTCCCCCATCGATCGCCAAACTGAAGAAATACCGCATTATAATATTTTGCCAACTGAAGCTGTATTCGATAATCACCTGGATGAATAACCATTTGATTGAACAGCAAAGTATCTATAGGTAAATAGTGGTTTGTCTTTGACAGATCGTTACTTTTTCGAAAATCGTCTAACAACTCTCCCTTCCTAATATTTTCAAATCCAAAAAATCGATGATAATGACTGTAAGCATAAAAATTTATAGCTAAATCGGATTGCAACAAGGTTACCTCTAAAGTATCGTTTACATAACTTTGACTCAATAATTCATAAGCACTTAAATACTGCTCATTCATCATTAATGAATCATATTGACCTTTCCAGTTTTGGGCCTGCAACAATACAGAAAAGCCTATAAACAGTTGTATAAATAACAATTTGTACATTAATGCAATATACAATTATTATTCAGACTAAAGCTGCAGGCTATAAAAAATACAAAAGCTAACCTTAAAACAAGATCAGCTTTTATAGTACTAATAATTAAGATGCAAAATCCTTATTCTATCGAAAGATCATACTCACGAGCATCAACACCACCAGACATAGGCTCTTTTTGCAAATAATTAAAAGTTAGCTCTTCTTCGTAGTACTTATTGTCTTTATCTATCCAACGAAGCAATATTTCTACCGGCTCATTATCTTCTCTCTTCAAATCGGTTAAGTCAAATGCAGCCAACGACCACATCGATCGGTAAAAAGGATCGTTATTGGCGTTATGCTTCAATTCCAAAATAATTGCTCCTTCATCGGTTGTTAAATTCTCTTCGTCCATAACCAAATTAATGTAATGAACAGCATATCCTCCACCCGGATATTCAAACTCAAGATTTAAATATTGATCGGTGAACCAAGCAGAGTGCACACGTATTGCATCATCACCAATCGAGTCTCTTACCTCTTCAGTTGTTTCTGCAGTAAATGTGAAATAAGGTTTGGTAAGAATTTCACTCAAGCTTGTTAGATTTATATAGTAATCGTAAAAATCCTCAGCATCGCCTTCGCTAACTAAAGTGTAATATGCTACCACTCTCATACTATCATCTAAGCGACCTGGATCAATCGAAGAGCTCTGTGGATAAAGATGATTGCCTTTATCAGTTTTCAAATAAAAATTATCTTCTGTTTTAATAACCGTTGCAATTGATACACCACTAGTTTCTGTTTCCTTATTACAAGCTACTGTTAAAACACCCAAAACAGCAACGAACCACAATAATTTTAATTTTCCCATTTTTGATTCCTCCATAAATGTTTAATACTTACAGATAGGGATAAGTAAAAATCATGCCAAATTTCTCATACTCATATAATGTTAACGTTTTTACTATATTTTTTACAATTACTATTAAACTTCTAGTCCAAATACAATTTGAAACAACTAATATTTTGAAAGTCTTGCACTTTAAGAATTACAATCTGACTACCTACATCACCAATATTAAAACTTGCTCGTCCATCAAAAATATCAACACCTCCTGCATTTAATATTCGCCCTGCTACATCATAAACAGACCAATTAATAGAAGATGTGATATTTTTGTCCGATACTAAATAAACTTCCCGATTATTAACCTGTACTTGATAATCTATTACTTGCATCGTTTCGACATTCGTGGTAAAATCAGCAATTAAAGAAACATTATCAATTGCCGCTCCCATCCCCCTACGATAATAATCATCGTAATAAAAACCAATTTGCATATTTATTTTTGCATATTTAGTTGGAATAGTAAACGCAAAAGGGCTCCAATCAGAAATTGTTGTCAGTTCGGCAATCTTTTCCCAATTCCTATCTCCCACCTGACGACAAACAACAAACAGATCATCAATTACATCATATCGATCCGTTACTAAAACATAATCAAACGAGAGCGAAATGTTATCTGCACCATTTAAGTTCACAGGAGGTAACCAAGCAATATCAGTTACATGTGAACTCTCATATAATAATCCTGAGTCAATCCACAGAAATGGGGTTTCATTGTTATCAAAATTCAAATAATAAGATGTCAACGAATCTCGCGTACCCCAGCGCCAACCATAGTCATTATGTTGGATCTCCCATCCCTGAAATCCTTCATCAAAATTTGCTATATAAGGTAATTCCAACTGTTGCACTCGCTTTGCAATAATTCGATTTGATGGCAAACTTTCACTCTCAATATTTGAATTGTATAATGCTGAAACATGAAATGCATATTCAACACCCTCCTCGACATTACTTATTACATAAGTAGTATCATCACTTGCTCCGATAAATTGATTATTCTGATATATCAAATAGGAAGATGGTTCTGCTCCCCAAGGAGCTTCCCAACAAAGCCTTATATTACAATCTTCTACCCGATGAAATAAATTTACAGGAGGCTGTAAACCTTGCTGTACTGTTTGTCCTTGCTTAATTAAACTATACGACTGACCTACATCCGTATGAATTCTTTCTCCATTAATTTTAATAGTATAATTTCCTGGCAAAGGATTTTTAACAACAATCTGTTCAACATTGTCTATATGATTCTCGCCATTGACTGCTGGTGAATTTGGATTATTTGAATTGAGCTTCCATGGATAATAAATATTTCCAGTTTCATCCTGTAAAGTTAAATCCAGATCATTGGTAAGATTTGATTCCTCATTTAAATAATCATATACATTCCCCGGAGGATCGGTCCAACAAAGGGTAAGCTTCAATTCGTCGCAAGCCTCATTAATTACAATAACATCTTCACAACTTTCTCCTTTATTAATAATCGACTCAGTAATCAAACTACCTCCAGAAGAAACATTGTTTTTTAATAAAATTGCTGCTTTATAGGAATTGATCAAGCCATATCCGTATCGATAATCCGGACCAATAGCTGTTCCACACTCATCTGCTGTATGAATCAACAAAGCTTTTATTGTAGACGACCACAAATCAACATCAGGTTGCAACTGCTTTTGTAACTGCAATAATAAAGCAATAGAACCAGTTGCATTTGCTGTCGACATTGAAGTTCCACTATATACTTCATATACTTTATCACCATCGGCAACACACGAATATACATACGAACCATTGGCGACAACATCAGGCTTTATTCGGCCATCTAATGTCGGTCCAAATGCACTATATGACTCTATCTGCACCGATTCTGCATCTTGATATCCCTGTGGTAAATCCTGAACAGATCCTACCACCAAAATATTTTTAGCTGTTGCCATCGACGAAACAGTTTGGTAGCCTTCTAATCCACCATCTAAATCATGAACTTCATCACATTTAAACCATCCATCCTGCCACTCGTAATGATCTACAGGCTGTTCTAATGGACCTTCCCCTCTATCGTTACCCGCCGATTTTACAATAAGATAATTGGGCGCATAATAAGATATAAAGTCCATATTATAACTTAAAGAGTCATAATAACCGAAATCAACATCTGTAACGGTATTTAGTGAAGCATCTCCATACCAAAACCAGTTTTCGTTTGAAGGATTATAAGTCCAACCGCATATTTTTCCGTATGAATGATTGGAAAGAAGAAGATTTTCTGATGCTGCAATTGCAATTTCGGCCATATTATTATTAAAATCATAGGCAAACAACTGAGATCGAGGAGCCATTCCTATAGATTCTGCTTTGATTCCTTCTGCATTTATGGTTCCTGAAACATGAGTTGCATGATTTAAGGTTACAACAGGCATATCTCGTTGCCAAATTTTTTCAGGACAAGTTGAAAATTCCTGATGCGCTTTAAAAACAGCACCTCCATCCCATAAACCAATTTCAACGGAGTCGCCATTTAACCAAAATCCCATATTATATTCTGACCATAATAAATCAGCCGATGTAGTTGCAGCCGCATTTATATTATGCGTTATAAAATAAACCGGTTTATCATTGTAAAAATACTGTAGAGCTGCAACTCCTCCTCCCTTATCATATAATATCTGACTTGGAATATTATGTCTTTGGGTTAGCTTAATTGCCTCATTATGTTTCTGCTTATAAAGCCTATCCTGAAGATTGGAAAATTGAATCAATTGCTCCTTCGATTTATTAAGATAAGCTGATTGTGATTTACAAACAGTAAAACTCAAAACAATAATTAATATAACAGCTATGGTTTTCATGCATATGTAAAAATACCAGCCATATAAAATGGCTGGCTGATAGTTAAGAGTAGATAAGACACCTAATACACCCAAACAATGTTTGAATCTTCGTGTACATATTCTAAAACCTGATTACAATCATCGGCAAACTGAGCAAATCCACCAACTTCTGTGTACTTTGCCCAACCATTATCAGACCGGGTTGTAAACGATGGAGCTGTTCCATAACCAAAAGCTTCACCTATTCCCATATCAAATAATTGGTACACGGTAAAAGTAACTACTGGTTCTGTATCATAAACTCCATTCCATACAAGGAATCCTATTTTAACATCTTTCCAATAATCACGAGTATAAGTAAATGCGGAATAGTTAAAATACAACTTACCCAATTCATCACTGATTGGGTTGGTACCAATAATATTTTTAAAAGCATTTAAATATTCAAGCTTATTCACACTCATTGTACCTGTTTTGTCATTTGCCGCAGAAAGACAACCGGCGGCACAGTGCAAATAATGATAACTCCAACTATTAAAGAAATCTTTCAAATGCTGATAACCTTTGCTATCGCAAATTGCAATTAACCCTTGATATCCTTCATTTTCCATTAAGCTTTGGTAGATCGCCATATTTTCACGAGGCGAATCAATGGTTTTCTCTGTACCATCGGGGCGAACACCAAATAATCGGCCACAAAAATCTACCCTCAGTGTACTAATATCCTCAACCTCTGCCAATCCACTCATTGCTTCTTCTAATGCCTGATCCAACACTTTTTGAGGTGATCTAAATATACTGGTTCGACCAAACTCAACTTCCATGGCCCCATAAACGTTACCATCGTTCTGTGGAAATGAAGACTCTACACCAAATTCATCAATAAAAGTATTAACAATCAATTCGCCTTCTATTGTATCAATTGCACATACATATTGAATAACCTCATTACCTTCAGTATAAGTAAAAGGTTCATCATTTACATAGGCCAATGGTTGTACAAAACCATGATTATACACAGGAGTACCATCGCTATTCCGTAGAATAAAATACAAATCACCATACAAAGATCCTAAATCTGTTGAACCACCATTTCCCCTTTGTCCAGACTCCGGTCCCACATCACTTGGGCGATCACTGTCAAGATTATCCAATCTACCACCCCATCTTTCACACCCCACTAGTAAAGCTGAAAGAATCATAACCCAAATAAAAAATCCAAATTTCTTCATGACCAACTAGATTAAATTAAATACAACACAGCTTAATTATTTTTATTGTTTTATTTACACCACCTACAAACAAACAATAACAAACTGTAATATTAGATAAATTTACTAGCTAGTTTGTGACACTTCAATACACACATAAATGAAATAACCTACAACAAAAATGCATCAGCTATACCCAATTTGTGCACTTTCGCATTTTGATTTTTTACAACCCACACAAAATTTTTCTCCTGGAGCATCCAAGATTCCTTCTCTACAGGCATAACGTAGTAAACCCAGGTAGTTTTTACTTCCGAATTTGCGCATGATATTTTTTCGATGAGTTCGAACTGTAGCTACACTTATATTAAGACTTTCGGCAATTTCGTGTGACTTTTTCATGCATACTATTTCAACTAATACTTCCTGCTCACGGTGCGTTAATAATGGTTTTGTATGCTTTGCCATTAAACGACCTGACAACACCTCAGTAACCGGTCCACAAAAGTATTTGGTACCACTATCTACCCTCTGTATTGCTTCGAACAAACTATCTTTACAGCAGGTTTTTAAAACGTAACCATCCACACCTTCATTTAGCAGAAGTTCAACAAACTCGTTATCGAGCAAATACCCAACGAATATTACTTTTAATCCGATTTTTTTTAATTTCTTTAAATTATTTAGCACCAATGCATCAGGATAGGTACCTTCCATTAAGCAAATCGAGTCTTTTTCATTTGCCCATACCTTTATCTTTCTCTCGGCAAAAACCTTTGATACCCTAAAGCCTTTTTTGTTATTTATTAATGAGTGCAAAGCATCACCCCAAAGTTGATGGTTATAAATAATCGCAATATTTATTGACATTGTTTTCAAGTTTGCTCACCTTTAAAATACAATCATTATACCATAAAGTCCAGAAAAACAAACATCTTTATCTACTTATTAAAACAAACAACAAGTTAGGATAAAACACTTTTTATTAATTGACATTTTCAATTCTTCCTCTTAAATTGCACTATCTTTTTAATTACATAATAATTTAAACTCAACCACCACTTAAATTATTATGTATGCATATTACCTTATATCCTATTTAGTAATTTAACACTTCAACCGCAGATTGAGGAGTAAAAACCGCAGATCCTTTTTATTCATTAAAATCTAGTACAAAATGAAAAAATTACTTTACTCACTTTTTGCAGGTATTACCCTGATGGGTATTTCTTGCTCAGAAGATATTGATTTGAACGATACACCGGGCAATATCCCCGGTATGGGAAATACCCCAGGACAAATTGAGGTTTTAGGAACTTTTTCTTTACCCGATGGAGTTGCAATTGATGGTGAAATAAAAGGTAGCCTTAGCGATATTTCGTTACAAGCTTCGATCTTAAAAAGTACATCCAGTGACGATGGAGAAAGCGATGGAGACCATCACGATGGTGGCGACAGTGAAAACCATTCTGGAGGAGGTTGTGGCGACGATGGCTGTACACATCAAGGAGGGCAAGGTGGAACATGTGAGCACGGAAGTGGTGGCCAATGGGTAGCGCTTAATCTAACTTTTGTAAACTTAACCGATTTAATAAAAGAAATAGTACTACCTGCAGGATTAGTATTTGAATGCGACCAGGAAGGTTATCAAAATGGAATATTAATTCAGGAAGTAGCCATCAAAATTATGGGACGTGGAGCTGTTAATATCCGCCTTAATCTATACTGCGTTAACGAAGGAAAATTAGGAAGTGATGAAACGCTTACGTATCAGCTAAGAGGTATTGCTTCCTCGAAACATATAGGACATTTAACGACTCGACTAAGTGGTAAAAAAATTGACACCATTCACTTTTCGGAAGATGAACGAGAAGAATACGATGCCATGCGAAGCAAATTACAAACTTTAATTTGGTCAATCACCAACCACAGTGGCATTGACGAAGCTGGTTGGACCTATATTGATTCACTTGCTGATTTGATAAACTAACAGATAATAATACAGAAACGGAAAATAATTGTTTAACGTCGTTTTTTATACAACTGAGATAAATAATTGCTAGTACCAATAATTCACTGAGCATTATTAAGATATATTTGAACTTACGGAAAGAGAGAGAGAACAATAATCAAAATGTATATGACTTGCCTAATTAATAAAGCAAGTCATATACATTTTGTTTTACTATTTTTGCTGCATGTCTGAGTTGGCGGCACTAAATATTACCTATCTTCCGGGCGTTGGGCCCAAAAAAGCAGAGCTTTTGCAAAAAGAGCTTAAGGTAGCTTCGTACGAAGATCTTTTGTATTATTTTCCTTATAAATATGTTGATCGAAGTAAGTTCTATTCCATTCGCGACATTGATTCAAAACATGCTTACATCCAATTAAAAGGTAAGTTTACCTCGCTCAAAACAGTAGGTACTGAACGCCAGGCTCGTCTTACTGCAATGTTTTCGGATGGTACGGGTGTTATCGAACTGGTTTGGTTTAAAGGTCAGAAGTATATTAAGGATAGTATTAACCCCAATGCCGAGTACATTGTATTTGGAAAACCCAGCTCGTTTAACGGACAGTATAACATTGTGCATCCAGAGATGGACAAGGTCGAAAACGGCCAGTACAAAATTTCGGCAGCCCTTCAGGGCTTTTACAATACCACCGAGCGCATGAAGAAAGGCTTTTTAAACTCAAAGGCCATTCAAAAATTGCAACAAAACGTTTTTCTTTCTTTTCAGGGAAAGATACCAGAAACCTTGCCTGCCTTTATTATTCAAAAGTACAAACTGCTTCAACTTCACGAGAGTTTAAAAACGGTGCACTTCCCTCCCAACACTCAAGCTTTGGAGAAGGCGCAGTTCCGATTGAAGTTCGAAGAGTTATTTTACATTCAGCTTAATATACTAAAGCAGCGCAATCAGCGCGGACGCCATATTAAAGGGTTTAACTTTTCGGTGGTGGGCGATTATCTCAATTCGTTTTATCAGCAAAAACTACCTTTTGAGTTAACCAATGCGCAAAAGCGGGTGATAAAAGAAATACGTCGCGATATGGGATCGGGCAAACAAATGAACCGTTTGCTTCAGGGCGATGTTGGATCAGGTAAAACACTCGTAGCATTAATGGTGATGCTAATAGCTTTGGATAATACTTTTCAAGCTTGTTTAATGGCCCCTACCGAAATACTGGCTACCCAGCATTTCGAGACCATTAGCGAAATGCTCGAAGGCTTGGATGTAAGCTGTGCTTTATTAACCGGCTCAACAAAAAAAGCAGAACGTAATCGGATTGATGCAGAGTTAACATCGGGCAAAATGCAAATTTTGATAGGTACACATGCCCTACTCGAAGATAAAGTACAGTTTCAGAACCTGGGATTAGTGGTGATTGATGAGCAGCATCGCTTTGGAGTTGCCCAACGTGCCAAGCTATGGAGTAAAAATCATCAGCCCCCTCATATTTTGGTGATGACAGCCACACCTATTCCGCGTACCCTCGCCATGACTATTTATGGCGATTTAGATGTATCGGTTATTGATGAACTTCCACCGGGTCGTAAACCCATCGAAACGGCTCACTATTTCCACAACCGAAGAAACAATCTGAATAAGTTTATCAAAGGCGAGCTGGACAAAGGCCGTCAGGTTTATGTGGTGTATCCTTTAATTGATGAATCGGAAAAGATGGATTTTAAAAATCTGGCTGAAGGGTACGAATACATGCAGCGCGTTTTTTCCGATTACAAAGTAAGTATGGTACATGGGAAGATGAAACCGGCCGAGAAGGACGAAGCCATGCAGAAGTTTTCATCTGGTAGCTCGCAAATATTAGTTTCAACCACTGTTATCGAAGTGGGTGTAAATGTTCCCAATGCATCGGTAATGGTAATTGAAAGTGCCGAACGTTTTGGTCTTTCGCAATTACATCAGCTCAGGGGACGAGTTGGCCGGGGAGCCGAACAGAGTTATTGCATACTAATGACCAGCTACAAGCTTTCGGAAGATACGCGCAAACGAATGGATATTATGACTCGATCGACTGATGGTTTTGAAATTGCCGAAGCCGATTTAAAACTTCGCGGCCCAGGCGATTTAGAAGGCACACAACAATCAGGTCTTCCTTTTTCTTTAAAAATTGCGAATTTGGGTAAGGATACTCAAATCTTACAATTCGCACGTCAGGTAGCTGAAGCCATCCTCACGGAAGACCCCTATTTGGAGAAAAAAGAGAACCGAATTCTTAACAAACAGTTAACCAAGCTATCAAGAGAAAAAATGAATTGGAGTTTAATTAGCTAATTTTTTCTTTATTTAATTAGAGATTTTTTTCTTTATAATACTAAGAACTCCAATTAGTTAAAGAATCGAGACAGATAGTTTTCTATTGCATAGCTAATTAACTGTAAGTATACATCATTATTTTTATTCATTCTAAATACAAATACCCATTCTGATTTAATAAAACTCCATTACATTATTACATTTGTGCCGCTACGAATTCAGGGTTATCATGTCACAGATAGACTACATAGAGCACGAAGGATTTGTTGAAGAAGTTAATCCTCAACATATTAAAGTAAGAATAGTTAACGAAAGCGCCTGCGCTTCCTGTCATGCTAAAGGTGCATGTACAGCAGCCGACCTTAAAGATAAACTAATAGATGTACATCAATCCATAAGTAACATTAAGGTAGGTCAAAAGGTAATGCTATTGGGCAAAAAATCACTTGCCCCTAAAGCAGTATTGCTTGCATACATCTATCCTCTGATACTAATATTAGTAACATTAATTACAGTTTTTTATGCCACTAACAATGAATTGTTATCCGGTATTCTTTCATTAGCTGTATTAGTTCCTTATTTCATTATAATCTACTTTATGAGGAACAAACTTGAGCAAACATTTTCATTTTCAATAAAACATCAAATCAACTAAAATATGAATGTTGTTCTGATAACTATAATTTCACTTGGGGCATTAGGTTCTTTGTCGGCCATCATACTTTATTTTGTGGCTCAAAAGTTCAAAGTGTTTGAAGATCCGAGGATCGATCAGGTGGAAGAGGTTTTGCCTGCTGCCAATTGCGGCGGATGTGGATTTCCGGGATGTAGAGCTTTTGCTGAAGCTTTGGTAAAAGCCGATGACATATCGGATATGAATTGCCCGGTTGGAGGTGCTGATACGATGAGCGCTGCTGCCGGAATATTAGGAAAAGAGGTTGCTGCTGCTGCCCCTATGGTTGCCGTGTTACGTTGTAATGGAACATGCGACAATCGTCCAAAAACAACCAATTACGATGGTGCTTCATCATGTACTATTGCTTCATCATTATATGGCGGAGAAACAGGTTGTTCTTTCGGATGTTTAGGATTAGGCGAATGTGTGGATGCCTGTAATTTCGACGCCATGTACATGGACGAGAAAACCGGATTACCGGTTATTATCGAAGACAATTGTGTATCGTGTGGTGCTTGTGTTACAGCTTGTCCTAAAAACATTATTGAGCTTCGCAACAAAGGTCCTAAAAACCGACGCATCTATGTGTCGTGTGTTAACAAAGACAAAGGTGCACCTGCTAAAAAAGCTTGTTCGGCAGCTTGTATAGGTTGCGGTAAATGCGTAAAAGCATGTCCGTTCGATGCCATTACATTAGAAAACAATGTTGCGTATATCGATTACGAAAAATGTAAGCTATGCCGCAAATGTGTTGATGTATGTCCAACGAACGCCATTACAGCACTTAACTTTCCACCTAAAAAACCAAAGGTAGAAAAAGCTGAAGCAGCAGAATAGAGTTAATTAAAAGTCATTGAAAACAAAATAAAGAGAACCAATGTTAAAGACATTCTCACTTGGAGGGGTTCATCCGGAAGAAAATAAATTCTCAGCCGGAAAAAAGATTGAAGTCTTGCCCGTCCCTGAACAAGTTGCGGTTCCAATTGCTCAACATATCGGAGCTCCTTCTGAACCAGTTGTTAAAAAAGGCGACGAGGTTAAGGTGGGGCAACTTATAGCAAAATCTACTGGTTTTGTATCCGCTAATATCCACTCACCTGTTTCGGGTAAGGTTTTTAAAATTGATGATATATTAGATGCAAGTGGCTACAAACGAAAAGCTATCATCATTAATGTAGAAGGCGATGAATGGGATGAAAGTATCAATCGCTCTGATGAATTAATTACCGACATCACTCTTTCTCCCGAAGAAATTATTAAACGAGTTGGTGATGCAGGTATTGTTGGTTTAGGTGGTGCCACTTTCCCGGCTCACGTTAAACTTTCGGTTCCTCCGGGTAAAAAATGCGACATTTTAATTTTAAATGCCGTTGAGTGTGAACCATACCTTACTGCCGACCATCAGTTAATGATGGAAAAAGGTGAAGAGATAATGGTAGGAACTCAAATTCTGATGAAAGCTTTAAATGTTACAAAAGCAGTTATTGGAATTGAAAACAATAAACCCGATGCCATTGCTCATATGAGCGAATTGGCAAAAAAATACAACGGTATCACCATTGAACCTTTAAAAGTTCAATATCCACAAGGTGGCGAAAAACAATTGATCGATGCTTGTACCAAACGTCAGGTTCCATCAGGTAAATTACCTATTGAAGTGGGAGCTGTAGTTCAAAACGTGGGTACAACATATGCTGTTTACGAAGCCGTTCAAAAAAACAAACCTTTGTTCGAACGTGTGGTAACCGTAACCGGCAAATCGGTTAGCAAACCATCAAATTTTATGGCTCGTGTTGGTACACCAATGTCGCAGTTGATTGAAGCTGCCGGGGGATTGCCAGCTGATACAGGTAAAGTAATTGGCGGTGGACCTATGATGGGTAAAGCGCTTTCATCAATTGAAGTGCCTATCACAAAAGGTAGTTCAGGTATTTTAATCATGCCTGAAAAAATCGCTACTCGTAAACCGGTTGAAAACTGTATTAGATGTGGTAAATGTGTATCGGTTTGTCCAATGGGCTTATCTCCATACTTATTAATGACCGTGTCAGACAAAGCTGTTTGGGACAGAGCAGAAGAAGAAAAAATTATGGATTGCATCGAATGTGGTTCATGTAGCTTCACCTGCCCTGCCAATCGTCCATTACTTGACTATATCCGATTGGGTAAAGGAAAGGTTGGACAAATAATGCGAAGCAGAACAAAATAAAGTAGAACGATATAATAACATTATAATATGAACACGTTAACCGTATCACCTTCACCACATGTTCACAGCGGAGACTCTGTGAAGAAAAACATGTATGGGGTGATTATTGCCTTGCTACCAGCGCTGGCTGCCTCGCTCTATTATTTTGGGCTTGGCGCATTAATTGTGACGCTAACGGCAATAATTTCATGTGTATTTTTTGAATGGGCTATTCAAAAATTTCTTTTAAAAACTCAGCCATCGGTATTTGATGGTTCAGCGGCATTAACAGGTTTACTTTTGGCCTTTAACTTACCAACAAACATTCCTGCCTGGATTATTATTATTGGTAGTTTAGTTGCCATCGGAATTGGTAAAATGTCGTTTGGTGGATTAGGAAATAACATCTTTAACCCGGCTTTGGTAGGTCGCGTATTTTTGTTGATTTCATTTCCTGTTCAGATGACTTCATGGCCTTCTCTTGCTGAAACCAATATGACAGCCTATCTTGATGCCACCACAGGAGCAACACCTCTTTCAATCATGAAAGAAGGATTAGCAAACGGAGAATCAGTAAGCACATTGATGGCTAAAATCCCTTCGGTAACCGAATTGTTTTTTGGCTATACAGGAGGTTCAGCTGGTGAAGTTGCAGCTGCAGCCTTATTGTTTGGATTGGTATTTATGCTGATTCGAAAAATTATTACCTGGCACATTCCGGTTTCAATTATTGGAACCATTGCTATTTTCACAGGATTGCTACACTTATCAAATCCAGAAGCTTATGCAGGTCCTATGTTTCATATCCTGACTGGTGGAGTTATGTTGGGTTCCATATTTATGGCAACCGACTATGTAAGTTCACCAATGTCGAAAAAAGGAATGATCATATTTGGTATCGGCATTGGATTAATTACAGTAATCATCCGTGTATTCGGAGCTTACCCCGAAGGTGTATCATTTGCCATTCTTATTATGAATGCATTTGTTCCTCTAATCGATAAATTCATCAAACCGAAACGTTTTGGTGAAGTAATTAAAACAGCAGGTAAATAATTAATCATGGCAAAAACAGAATCAACGCTAAAAAACATGGTTCTTACCCTGCTGGTCATTACAGGAATAGCAGGAGCCTCGTTAGGTTCGATGTATGAACTAACGAAAGAGCCAATAGCAGCTGCCAAATCAGCGAAACAACAGGCAGCTATCAAGGAAGTAGTTCCGGAGTTTGATAACAATCCGGGTGCCGAAGCATATGAAGCAACCTCTAAAGAAGGATTTGTATTAAAACTGTTTCCGGCTAAAAAGAACGGTAAATTAGTAGGTACCGCCATCGAAACAATAACCAATAAAGGTTTTGGTGGTAATGTAAAAATTATGATCGGCTTAAAACCAGACGGAACCATTATTAACTACCAGGTATTGGAGCATCAAGAAACTCCGGGCTTAGGTACAAAAATGGGCGAATGGTTTAAAACAGATAAGGATAACCAAAGCGTTTTAGGTAAAAATCCAGGAAAAAATAAATTGACAGTAAGCAAAGATGGTGGCGAAGTAGATGCCATTACTGCTGCAACTATTAGTTCGCGCGCCTTTTTAGATGCTGTTCGCATTGCTTACGAAACTTATAACCAAAACAACCCAGAGGTTGAGAAAGGAGGAAACGATGAATCAGTGGAGTAATTTCTCAAAAGGTTTCTTTAAAGAAAACGCCGTATTCACCTTGCTGTTGGGTATGTGTCCAACATTAGGAGTTACCTCATCGGCTTCGAACGGATTAGGTATGGGATTAGCCACTACTTTTGTATTGGTTATGTCAAACCTTGTAATCTCATTAATTAAAAACCTGATTCCGGATAAAGTTCGCATTCCGGCCTTTATTGTGGTAATTGCTACGTTTGTTACCATAGTACAAATGGCAATGGAAGCATATGTTCCTGCATTATTCGAATCATTAGGTTTGTTTATCCCACTTATTGTGGTTAACTGTATTGTTTTAGGACGTGCTGAATCTTTCGCCTCAAAAAACAGCCCATTTTCATCCATTATTGATGGTTTAGGAATGGGATTAGGTTTTGCAATGGCACTTACCATTTTAGGTTCGGTTCGTGAGTTATTAGGTAGTGGCAAAATGTTTGGAGTATCCATCTATCCCGAAGATTACGGAATGTTGGTATTTGTATTGGCTCCGGGAGCTTTTATTGCTTTAGGGTACCTAATCGCCTTAATTAACCGCATTAAAAAAACTGCATAGGAGGATAGATTATGGAATTTGTATTGATAATGATTTCGGCCATCTTTGTTAACAACATTGTATTGAGCCAATTCCTTGGAATTTGTCCATTCCTTGGAGTATCTAAAAAAATATCGACAGGTATTGGAATGACCGGAGCTGTAACTTTTGTAATGGTTATTGCTACTGTTGTTACCTATTTACTGCAAAAATTTGTGTTGGATCCATTTGGAGTGAGCTACCTTCAAACAATCTCTTTTATCTTAGTTATTGCGGCTTTGGTACAATTAGTTGAGATTATCTTGAAAAAAGTAAGTCCTCCGTTATACCAGGCATTGGGAGTTTTTCTTCCTTTGATTACAACCAACTGTGCTATTTTGGGTGTTGCTATTATGACCATCCAAAAAGACTATGATTTAGTACATGCAGTTGTTTTCTCAGCTTCAACGGCTTTAGGCTTTGGTTTGGCATTGATTACTTTTGCCGGTATTCGCGAACAACTCGATTTAATGGATATACCTAAAGGAATGAAGGGTACACCTATTGCCTTAATAGTGGCAGGTTTGCTTGCCATGGCTTTTATGGGCTTCTCAGGTATCGTATAAGACAAAATAACAAACTAAACACAAAGAAAGAGAAGTCAGTTTGGCTTCTCTTTTTTTTATAAAGATTGGATACTACTTAGCTAAGTACTCTTGGGATAATAAAACTAAATTCGGTACCTTCATCTACTTTTGATTGAACCTGAATATGACCTCCTAATAGTTCAACGTAGGCTTTGGTAATAGCTAATCCCAAACCGGTTCCTCCTTTTTTCACATCCGCATCTTTAGCCTGCCAAAAACGATCGAAAATAAAATCAACACTTTCGGCATCAATTCCAACTCCCGAATCACGAACAAAGATCTGTACTTTGTTACTATCTTTCATTTCATAACCAAACTCAACATGACCTATTGCAGTAAATTTGATAGCATTCGATATTAAGTTGGTCATAACCTGTCGGAATTTAACTTCATCAGAATATAATTCTAATTCATCACTCTCATCGTTAACAAATTCAAGCTTAATTTTCTTAGCTTCTGCATTAGTTTTAAATAATGATTCGAGACTTACCATTACAGCATTCAGATCAAAAAATCCGGCATGAACCTCAATTTGCCCCGACTCAATCTTAGAGATATCAATGATATCATTAATAATATGAAGTAATAGATGAGAGCTTTGATGTATAAGGCGCACATATTCCTTTCGATCATCAGGGGTTAAGCCTTCGTACTGTAAAAGCTCTGAAAAGCCAACAATTCCATTCATAGGAGTACGTATCTCGTGAGATAAATTGGCTAAAAAGGCCGACTTTAGTCGATCACTCTCTTCTGCTTTTTGTTTCGATGTTCGCAGTTTTTTTTCTAATGCAATATGATCCTGAATTGATTTGGCAAGCTTTAGGTTATTATAACCTAATATTGACAATTCTTCACTAAGCACATTAAGCAGTTTAATTGTTCTTTCAAATTGCTCTTGATTGATAATTGTTAACTTCTCATATTCATCTTCTACAAGTTTATCATCCAACCCAAGCTTTCCTGTATAGTTTAGAACACTTGAAAGTTGTTGCGAATGATAGCGGACTTGTCCAATGGCCCAATTACCCAAATGATAACCATCGATAATAATGGGCGCTGCAGCATCAATAAATCCACAAGCCGCGCAAGTTTTCGAAACAGGTTCGAGTCTTTGAGCAGCCAACTTCCCCAATTGCAAGGCACTTTTCACACACATTTCTTTCCCCTCGGCAGACTCTTGAACCATTTTACAAACCGAATTTGAAAAAGTCATTTCGGTTATTGGATTACCATTTACATCTGTTATTAAGGATGAAATTCCGGTAGCAAACGAAAAAGCATCCTGAAGTTTTTGTAACTGGTCTATTTCAAACAGCTCAAGTAACGATAACTGTCCATTTTTAACCGGTTGTTCTGCTTCCCTTTCAATATTTTCTAACTCGGACTTAAAATAAGATGTGGCCTCCTTAGTATGTTCCGAAACATCTCGAAAAATAGCTATCGAATGAGCCATACCTTTATCTGAAAAACGATTCAAACTTATTTCTACCTTCATATCACTTCCATCCTGTCTTCTTAAAATCCATTCAAAAAACTGAGGTGAACCTTCCATTGCATTTTGATGGTAAACATTAATGTAAGTAGGCGACTTTTCATTTGCCTGAACCATTGCCGAGAGTTCAACTAAACTTTTGTTCAAAAGATAATCGCGCGAACAACTCATATCTTTTAAAAGTTTAGGATTGGCATCGACACATACACCATTTTTAAAAATAGCAATGGAATCATTTGCTGCTAAGAACCAGGTTTTATACATCGCTTCCTGTTCTTTTATTCGCTTCTCCTTTCGCAATCGCATTAACATATTGGCAAAAGCCCTGGCCAATAATTTTAAATTAGAAATTTCAACTGCAGTCCAACTTTTAGCGATACGAACATGATCCAACCCCACAAAGCCGATCACTTCTTCCCCTTCGATAAAAGGAATTAAAAGAATAGACTGAATTCCTTCTTTTGCAAATTCCTCTCGTTCGTTTTTAGCCTCTTCAGGTAATTCATTCACATCGCTTAAACAAACGATTTCATGATTTAAAAGATGTTTAGACAGATAAGCAAATTTGCTTGAAGGAATATTTTGCAACTCATCAATATAAGGATCAACGCCATGTGCACACCATTCGTTAATATTTGAATGCAGCCTATTATCTTCTGAATATTGGAATACATAACTCCTATCGCAATTAAAAAAAGCACCTATCCTAGCTAAGGAAGAATCGATAAGGGATGGTATTTTATCAGCTGCTACTACCGTATTATACGATAGTAGATGATCCAGCATATCTCTAAAACTAATAATGCTATCAAGTTTAATCAGGCTTTCCTTCTCTAATGTATTATCTCGGTATGTTACTACAACATACTCATCTTTTTCCTGAATATGCAAATTAATAAATGCCGACAACCATTTTATATCTCCCAGGCGAACCGGCCAATCATATTTTTGAGCCTGATTGTGTTTCAACGTTGAAAATAATTCGATAGCAGCTTTTTCATTAAATCGATCAGCTCTAGTACAAAAGTCACGAATCCTAATTTCATTTGTTGATAATTGCTCTAACTTAAAAAGTTCCTGAGCTCTTCTATTAATATAAACCACTTGATTGGTCAGCCTATTGAAAACAACCGTTGCTTCAATAGAAAACATAGCCATTAATTCGCAGTTTAATTTTTTTTTCATAAGTCTTTAATCCCTGTACTGTGAATATGCATTTTTAAGCCTCTCGAGACAATAACGATTATCCTCCACTTGTATACAACTTACCAACAATTAATTAATAGATCAATTTAAAAGTTTATCATTTTGACAAATCATTTTTTTAACAATAGGGGCTAACATTTTTATTTGATAAGCGTACCACTAAACAAGTATTTTAACAGGATACTTTTGGTTACTCGATTATGATAATATATTTTTGAGATCAACATTCAACATTGGAAAGGGACGGATCATGAGAGCGAATTTTTACACAAAACTTTTATCAGTATCAACAGCATTTATTGCAATAGTGATTGCATTTAAATTATTTACTTTTTCATCGGAACCTGAGAAAGTAGAAAACAAAGAAGAAAAACTAAGCGATTATGCTATTTATTCTCTCGACATTCCATCGAAAATAACATTTGCCAACGAACAGGTTCCTATCGATCGTTATGATATTATGGAGAGTTTCGATCGTGAGTTACTAGTAAATACCTACTGGCAATCACAAACAGTTTTGTTTATTAAACGAGCTAACAGATATTTCCCTATCATTGAACCTATTTTAAAAGAAAATGGAGTTCCTGATGACTTTAAATATTTAGCACTTATTGAAAGTGGATTAATGCAACGAGCTCAGTCGCCAGCTGGTGCAGTAGGTTTCTGGCAATTTTTAACAGCCACAGGAAAAGAGTATGGTTTGGAGATTTCCAACGAAGTTGATGAGCGCTATCACATTGAAAAGGCAACAGAAGCTGCGTGTAAATACCTTAAAAAGATGCATGATCATTACGGAAGCTGGACTTTAGCTGCAGCCGCCTATAATGCAGGACGTACTGGAATTAATCGTCAGTTATCACGCCAAAAGGTTGATAGTTACTTCGATTTATTACTGAACGAAGAAACAGGAAGATATGTATATCGAATTTTAGCAATTAAAGAAATTCTTTCTAAACCAGATGCATATGGCTTCCATGTTAAGAAAGAAGACCTTTATCAACCTTTGAATACAAAAAACATTGAAATAAAGAATAAAATATCAAGTTTCCCTGATTTTGCCATTGAGCACAATATCACATATAAGGAATTAAAAGATCTGAACCCTTGGCTGAGGGATACCTATTTAAACAATCCTTCTAAAAAAACGTATTTAATAAAAGTACCTATTACCGCAACCTCTGAAAAAAAAGTTGCTCCTCAGGATTCCACTAAAGCTAATAGTTAGTAATTAAAATATCATATTTAACGAAAAGCAATTGCCACCGCAGTTGCTTTTTTATTGCAACAAAGTTGAGTACAATTTTTCACGACTAATTTTATAGTAATATAATTAATAAAATAGTTGTACAACTATTTTTATAGTCATATATTTGATGCAAACATTTGGGAAATGATTGAATTAACGAAAGCAGAAGAACAGGTAATGCAATATTTGTGGAATATTGAAAAAGGCTTCTTAAAAGATATTGTAGAGCAATACCCTGAACCTAAACCAGCTTATACAACTGTTTCAACAGTGGTGAGAGTTTTGGTAAAGAAGAAAGCTATTGGATACAATACTTATGGAAAAGTAAATGAATATTTTCCTCTGGTAAAAAAAGAAGACTACTCTAAAAAGTATGTAAACACATTGGTTAACAACTTTTTTAATAATTCACAAAAGCAATTTGCCTCTTTCTTTGCAAAAGAAAGCGACCTCTCAATCTCGGAACTTGAAGAACTAAAAGAACTAATTGACAAACAGATAGAGCACAAGAAAAAATGATATATATTGGATATTATTTACTAAAAACAAGTATTGTTTCCGGTATTTTCTTTTTGATATATCAGGCATTACTACGGAAAGAGTCTTTCTTTCAAATGAACCGCTTTTATTTGTTAGTAAGCCTGCTTTTTTCTTATCTATTCCCATTTGTCAAGCTGAATATCTACACCGAAACTAATTCACAATTACCAATAATTAGCAACATCCAGAGCTCAATCAACCAGTTTTCTTTTTCGGAAGAAATACTTTTGAATGAAGTTCATTCAATACAACCTGTCAACCTTGTTAATAACGTTGGATCAGTATTATTAATAGGTGTTTCGGCTGTTCTACTATTCCGATTTTTCAAACATTTATTTCAAATAATAAAAACCATTCGAGTAAATGATAAAATAAAGCAAATTAAATACACTTTAGTGCTATTAAAACAGCACAACACCTTTTCTTTCTTTCGTTATATTTTCATTTCCCAAAACCATTTGGAGTCAACCAATGGGGATGTAATACTCAATCATGAACGCAGTCATATCAAAAACAAACATACTTTTGATCGACTATTCATTGAATTGATGACCATTCTTTTTTGGATGAATCCGTTTATTTATTTGTATCGAAAGGCACTTGAAGAGGTTCATGAATTTCAGGCCGATAATGATGCTATTAGCACTAACGAATCCATCAGTAATTATTTTAGATTGGTTCTGCAGCATTCGGCTGAAGAGGCATACACGCCTCTGATGAGTCCTTTCAGTTATCAACTCATCAAAAAACGAATTACTATGTCGAATTATAAATCAAAACCAATAAAAAAATTAGCTCTTATAATACCTGTTTTAATAGCAGCTTTTATCATTTTAACTTCAGCAACAATCAAATCCTCAGCAATTGATAATGACAGCACTGAATCTTTTTCAACAGCTATTACTGAACCTAAAGCAAAAAAACAAACTTTTGTATTACCATTTAAAACGACTGATAATTATAAAATAACATCTGATTACGGCATGCGCATTCATCCAATTACAAAAGAAAAAAGAATGCACAAAGGGACTGATTTCAAAGTTAAATTGAATACTCCTGTTGTTGCCATTGCAGATGGAACAATTCGCAAAGTTGAATTAAACTATCAGGAAGATAAAGGTTATGGTAAGTATATAATAGTTGATCATGCGGATGGCTATTCATCACTTTATGCACAATTAAATGATTATAAAGTAAAAGAAGGCGATAAAGTTAAGCAAGGAGATGTTATTGGACTATCAGGATCGAGTGGAATGTCAACAGGTCCTCACCTCCATTTTGAAATTAAAAAAGACGGAGAAAATATAGATCCAATGAAAATTATTAAGGAATAGAACGATTTAAAAATTAGCGCATGGATCAATTTTAGTTTTCCATGCGCTTTTTAATTGAGAACAAGTAAGCTGTCAATCCGTTTATCTTTAGCCCAACAAATTGTTATCTTTGGGCATCCTAAAAATGGACTTATGGCAGAGAAAAAAGCAACAGATCAAAATACTTTTGTTGAAGACGCAGGGCAGATAGATGTTTATGGAGCACGAGTTCATAATCTTCAAAACATTGATGTTACCATTCCACGCGACAAATTGGTTGTAGTTACAGGTTTAAGCGGAAGTGGAAAATCATCGCTTGCTTTTGATACCATTTATGCTGAAGGTCAAAGACGCTACATCGAAACTTTTTCAGCTTACGCGCGTCAGTTTTTAGGTAACATGGAACGTCCGGATGTAGATAAAATAACAGGATTAAGTCCGGTTATTTCCATCGAACAAAAAACTACAGGCAAAAACCCTCGTTCAACCGTTGGTACAACCACCGAGATATATGATTTTCTTCGTTTGTTATATGCACGTGCCGGTCAAGCCTACTCCTATCAAACAGGCGAATTAATGGTAAAATATACCGATGAGCAAATTTTAAACCTCATCCAGGACCAGTTCAAAGGTAAAAAAGCATATATAGCGGCCCCGTTAGTAAAAGGACGAAAAGGTCATTATAAAGAGCTATTTGATCAGATACGTAAAAAAGGATTTTTACATGTCAGAGTTGATGGCGAAATTCACGAGGTTGTACAGGGCATGAAAGTTGATCGATATAAAAACCACTTTATCGAAATGGTAGTCGATCGCGTTAAAATAACCGACGATGACACTAAACGTCTGAAGGAAAGCATTCAGTTGGCCATGCAACATGGTAAAGGTATTATGATGTTGGTGGATGCAGAAACAGGAAATCAACGTTATTATAGCCGTCAGTTGATGTGCCCAACTAGTGGAATCTCATACAACGAACCAGCTCCTCACTCTTTTTCCTTTAACTCTCCTCTAGGTGCATGTCCTAAATGTAAAGGATTAGGAACACTCGACGTAGTTGATTTTGATAAAATTGTACCAGATGCTAACTCTACCATCAAAAAAGGTGGGATTGCACCACTTGGAAAATATAAGAACAACCTCATTTTCTGGCAAATTGAAGCCATTGGCGAAAAGCATGGTTTTACATTAGATACTCCCATAAAGAAAATACCGGAAGAAGCTCTTGATATCATTTTACATGGATCAAGCGAACCTGTAACGGTTAAAAATGCTTCTTTAGGAGGTGCTTCTAATTATTATTTGAGTTTTGAAGGTGTTATTAAATATATTCTCGACCAGCAGGATAACGACACCTCGATGAAAGCCAGGAAATGGGCTCGTCAATTCATCAAACATAACAATTGTGATGAATGTAATGGACAAAGATTAAACCGCGAGGCTTTACATTTTAAGATTGATGATAAAAATATTGCAGAATTAGCTGAGATGGATCTGGGTTTACTCCACGATTGGTTTCAAAATCTTGAAGATCGTTTAACAGACAAGCAAAAAACAATTGGTCACGAGATATTGAAGGAGATAAGAAGTCGTTTGGGCTTTTTGATCGATGTAGGATTGGATTATCTCTCTTTAAACAGAGGTGCCATGACTCTTTCTGGTGGCGAAAGTCAGCGTATTCGCCTGGCAACTCAAATTGGCTCTCAGTTAGTAAATGTGCTATATATTTTAGACGAACCAAGTATTGGACTTCATCAGCGAGACAATCATCGTTTGATAAAATCACTGACTCAGCTTCGCGATACTGGCAATTCTGTATTGGTTGTTGAACATGATAAGGATATGATGATGGCTGCCGATTATGTAATCGATATTGGTCCTCATGCCGGTCGTCATGGTGGTAAAGTTGTTGCAGCAGGAACAGCATTGGAAATAATGCAGACAAACTCCTTAACATCTGACTATCTGACAGGGAAAAGAAAGATTGAAATTCCTAAAAAAAGACGCAAAGGAAATGGCAATATTATTTCAATAAAAGGTGCAACAGGCCATAACTTAAAAGGTGTCAATGTTGATTTTCCTTTGGGTAAATTAATTTGTGTTACTGGTGTATCTGGCAGTGGTAAATCTTCATTAGTAAACGAAACCCTCTACCCTATCTTAAATCAACATTTTTACCATGCTGTTAAAGATCCTCTTCCTTTTAAATCGGTTGAAGGAATAGATCATTTGGATAAAGTGGTTGATGTCGACCAGACTCCTTTAGGGAGAACTCCTCGCTCAAATCCAGCAACATACACTAAACTATTTGATGAAATAAGAAAGCTATTTGCCGAGTTACCTGAATCAAAAATAAGAGCCTATAAACCAGGACGATTCTCTTTTAACGTAGCTGGTGGTAGATGCGAAACATGTAAAGGTGCGGGTGTTCAGGTGATTGAAATGAATTTTCTACCAGATGTTATGGTTGAATGCCCCGATTGTGGTGGACGTCGTTATAACAGAGAAACACTAGAAGTTCGCTACAAAGGAAAATCTATTGGTGATGTTTTGGATATGACCATCAACCAAGCAGTTGATTTCTTTGCTCATATACCCAAACTCATTAAGATACTAAAAACCCTACAGGATGTAGGATTAGGCTATATCACTCTAGGACAACCATCAACCACCTTATCTGGTGGAGAAAGTCAAAGGGTTAAATTGGCAACCGAATTAGCCAAACGAGATACAGGTAAAACTATTTATATATTGGACGAACCAACTACAGGCCTGCATTTCGAAGACATCAGAGTTCTTATGGACGTGTTACATCGACTGGTTGATAAAGGAAATACAGTTTTGGTTATTGAACACAATCTGGATGTGATCAAAGTGGCCGACCATATTATTGACATCGGTCCAGATGGAGGACGATTTGGCGGTGAATTAGTTTGTTCTGGAACACCGGAACAAGTAGCCAAAAACAAAAAAAGTTACACAGCTAAATTTTTGAAAGAGGAGTTGAAATAGTTACTCCTCTAAACCTTTATTTAGATCTGAAAAAACATCTAAATCTTTATTTATAACCTCAGTTTTTATATCCCCGGCAGATAATATTGAATGAAATAAAAATGCAGTTGTCCAATTTGTATTTGAATTATGCAATAACGCTTCATACTTATGCTTATAGCTTGTTTTATATTTTTCTGACATCCATATAAAGCAAGCTGAATTATATAACTGATCGTGGTCAATTGCATGTAACCAATTACCATCTTCACCCAATAATTCTCCATGATCTGAAAGGAAGATTACTATGGCAGTTTTATCTTCATAGCTCTTTATTACTTTACTTACAAAATAATCCATAAACAATATTGTATTGTCATATGAATTAATAATCTCCTCAGGCGTATTATGATATATTGATCGCGATTTTAAAGTTGGTTTAAACTTAGAAAAATTAGCTGGGTAACGATATTGATAATACCAATGTGAACCAATTGAATGTAAAACAATCAACTCCTTTTGGTCATCATGAAAACTAATTCTTTGTAACTCATCTAAAATATTCTGATCAGTCCATAATTTATCTGAGTATGCTGAATTTTCTACACTCACATTTGTATAGTAATTAGCTTCCTTAGCTAAATCATAATAAGTATAATCAGGTGTTTGATTTGCTATCCAATAGGTGTTATAATTACACCGCTTAAAAACTGAAATAAATGATCTCTCTGTATATTCTCTTTTATCATTTATAGAATCTGCTCTTGTAAGTAATTGAGGTAAAGATGCTGCAGTATAAGAATAAAGTGATCTCATTCTTGGCAATGGAATCACATTATCTTGTATTAAACACGGAGTTGTGTTTTTTGAATACCCATTAATAGTTAAATGATCATTACGTACAGATTCACCTATTATCAAAATTACTTTCAATGAATCACAAGCCTCTGTTTCTACATCTAATCCAATCTCTGATTTCTTCTCTAAACGAACATTTTTTATCTTAACATATTCATCAATGGAACTATAAATATTCAATGGTACTCTATAAAAATAAGTATTAATCCGTATATTATTAATTAAATACACTGGTATCATCAACAAAATGGCAAAAGCAAAATGAATAAACTTCTTTTGATTAAATATCTTTTTATTCTTCCAGCGATAAATATAAATAAACACAACTGGAACCATTAAAATTAAAAGTCCCACAATCATATAAGTATTTAAGTATTCTCTTGAAACTTTCCACTCTGTATTCAATGAAACATCTAAGATGGCACTTGTCAACAAAACATTTTGAAAATACAGCAGATATGCAGATATCAAAAATAAAAGCAGTACAGGTCCTAAAAAAAGACTAAATACGATTCGATTAATACTCAAAAAGTACATGAATCCGAATACCCCCAAAATCAGTATAAAAGCATGCGCTAAAAAAGCAACTCCATCCTTCACATTATCTATTGGAATTCTGATATAATTTGACAAGCTAATGAAGACTGATGATAACAGAAGTATACCGACATAGATAATTGTCGACTTATTAAATAATTTATTTATCATACCTTAACAACCATGTTAGTTTCTTATTAATTGTATCGAACGCAAGTGCCAGGATACTTACTGAAATAACTGTATAAATTATAGCTGACATGTAATTTTCGTGAATGGGTACATGAAACACATACAATTGTATAGCTTTCAACACCGTGATTAATCTTAAGTGCACCAAGAAAATTAAAATAACTCTTACTCCAACAAAGGCTAACAGGCTCTCTATTTTCTCAAACAAATGCACAAGTAACTTTATTGACAATATCCCAAATAAGCCTCCCATTAAAAATAAAAATGGGTTATTTATTTGTCCTTGATACACTAGTACTTTTCCATTGTAATAGCTTATTACAAACCAAAGAACTAAAACAAAAGGAAGATAGAGGGTATTAGAAAACTTTACACTCTTTTGCTTCCACACATACCCGAAATGATAAAATATTAGCATTATCAATGAAATGTTAAAACTCCATGGAAGTGATTTATTTATGTATGAAGTGTATAAATAGCCAATTGTACTCACTCCAAGAATTACCCAATCTACTTTATTAACCTTTTGAATATATGCATGTAATACTTCAACAATAAATAAGGCCGGTAGAAACCACAGTATCACTCCCCACCCCATATATTCAGTTCCTCCTGATGAATAAAATATTCCAAACAAATTTTTAAAAATATCCCCACCATCTCTATCAAAAAACATCCAAAACAAAAAAAGCATCAAGCTCCAAATAAAATATGGATATAATAATGAAATAAACCTTCGTTTAACAAATTCACTTGTTCTTTGATACTTTGAATAGTTTGCAACATAACCTGAACAAAAGAAAAATAATGGCATCTTGAAACTATTCAGAAAGGCATGGCCAAAGTCAATATGAACATGACTGTATACTACCATAATAATCCCAAAACCTTTCATGGCATCTATCCATTTTACTCTTCCCTGCATTTTTTAATGATTTTGTACAAACATAATAAATAATGAAACATATTGAGAATTCTGGTTCTTCACAAAAACATTTGATCGTTGATTGAAAAATTAGTTCACACTCGTATATTCGTTTCCACTTTCTAATATTGCATATTGAAATATTATATACTTTTAATTGCACAAAACCTTACGATTATGAAACGCAGCATAAAAATTAAATGCCTTAATAATAAGATTCAGAAAGAATACCCCCTCGGAACAAGTCTTCAGCAAGTAGCTGAAGACTTGAATATAGAGCTACAAACGCCTATACTTGGGGCATACGTTAATAATACCCTTACCGATTTATCGTACGAACTTTATCATCCTAAAAATATTGGTTTTATAGATATTACTTCGCCTGATGGAATGCGAATGTATATTCGAAGTTTATCGTTTGTACTCTCAGTAGCTGTTAAGCAACTATACCCTAATGCCACTTTACGCATCGAACATTCAGTATCAAAAGGGACTTATTGTTCATTGGAAAATATTGAAGAACTTCAAATGACAGAGGTATTAGAGATTGGTGATAAGATGAGAGAACTAATCAATGCTGACTTGCCATTTATTCAACATGAAGCAGAGTCGGATGAAGTAATTAAGCTTTTCGAAAGCGAAAACCAGGATGATAAAACCGCTTTAATCAAACACCGAGGACAAGTATATACAACCTATTATACGTTAGGCGATCATGCTGGGATGTATTACGGATATTTGGTGCCGTCATCCGGATACTTAAAGGTTTTTGACCTCATCAAATACTACAATGGTATGCTTCTGCAGATACCCAAACGCACTCAACCTGATGAGTTGGAAGATATTGTTATTCAAAATAAGATGTTCGATATCTTTCAGGAATTTGCAGAATGGAACCGAGTATTAAAAGTAAGCAACCTGGCAGATATCAATGCTGCCTGTTCAAATGGGAAAGCTGATACCCTGGTGAAGGTTTCGGAAGCATTGCACGAAAAGAAAATCGGACACATAGCAGATATGATTGATTCTAAAAATCACCATATTAAGTTGGTACTTATTAGCGGGCCATCATCCAGTGGAAAGACAACCTTTGGTAAGCGATTGGCCATTCAGTTGATGGTGGCCGGTATGAAACCACTTAATCTATCGTTAGATAATTACTTTGTGAATCGCGATCAAACACCTCGGGATGAAAACGGGGATTTCGACTTTGAAGCACTTAATGCGTTGGATGTGGAACTATTTAATCAACAATTGGTTGATTTATTGGCTGGCAAAGAAGTTGAAATACCTAAATTCTCGTTCGAAAAAGGAGAACGCTATTACGATGGTGAAAAGCTAAAAATGAATGAAGACAATATTCTGATTGTTGAAGGTATACATGGCTTAAATCCGGAGCTGACTCATCTTATCCCCAACGAATCAAAATTTAAGATATACGTATCGGCATTAACAAGTATCAACATTGATAATCAGAACTTGATTCACACTACCGACAACCGTTTGATCAGACGAATTGTGCGCGATTACAAATACCGTAAATATTCAGCACAAGATACTATTTCGCGCTGGCCAAGTGTACGTAGAGGTGAAGACTTACATATATTCCCTTATCAGGAAGAAGCTGATGTAATGTTCAACACAGCCTTGCTATACGAATTATCGGTACTAAAACCATTGGCCGAATCTATTTTATTGGAGGTTCAGCCCAATCAAAAAGAGTACTCTGAAGCCAGGCGCTTACTTCGTTTCTTCAGCTACTTTAAACCTTTATTAAGCACCGACATTCCTCCAACATCCATTCTGCGCGAATTTGTTGGAGGCAGCAGTTTTGATTATTAATTAATCAGCATTGCATAAAACCGATTTGTATTTGAGTTGTTAGGTTGAATTAATAGGGATTCGGCCTTACAACTTTTATCATTTTATTACCTTTGGCCATTCACTTTAAAAAGTTCAGATGAGTAGCAACCTGGTTATTATACCTACTTATAACGAGAAAGAAAATATTGAAAACATTATAAGGGTAGTTTTTGAATTACCACGCGAGTTTGAAATTCTGATTATTGAAGACAGTTCACCTGACGGAACCGCTGACATCATCAGAAAGCTTCAGAAAGAATTCCCTGACAAACTGCATATGGTGGAGCGCAAAGGTAAACTCGGACTGGGAACTGCTTACATTGCCGGTTTCAAATGGGCAGTTGAACGTAAATACGATTTCATATTTGAGATGGACGCCGATTTCTCTCATCCTCCAAAAGATTTAATTAGTTTGCATGATGCCTGTGTGAGCCAAAATGCCGATTTAGCCATTGGCTCGCGTTATATATCGGGTGTAAATGTAGTAAACTGGCCAATGGGCCGTGTACTCATGTCGTACTTCGCCTCGGTATACGTACGCTTTATTACCCGCATGAAGATAATGGATACCACTGCTGGCTTTAAATGCTATCGACGAAGAGTATTAGAAACCATCAATCTGGATAAAATACGATTAAAGGGTTATGCTTTTCAGATAGAGATGAAGTTTACTACCTGGAAGTTCGGCTTTAAGATTGTGGAAGTACCCATTATTTTTACCGATCGCACCGAAGGAACTTCGAAGATGAGTGGAGGTATCTTTAACGAAGCTGTTTGGGGGGTAATTAAAATGAAGATTGCCAGCTTTTTCAAAACCTATAAAGTTTGACTTTGCGTCCTACTCTTGGTAAATTTATCTATAAATCCGTAAAACAATCATATGTCTACCATACTTATAAAAAACGCAACGATTATCAACGAAGGAACTCAGCAAAAAGGCAGTGTTTTAGTTGAAAACGATCTGATCAAAACGGTTATCCTTGATAATAAACTACCTAAAGTAGATACGACGATTGATGCCGAAGGTTTATTATTACTACCGGGTGCTATAGATGACCAGGTTCACTTTCGCGAGCCGGGATTAACGCAAAAAGCCGATATCAGAAGCGAATCGAAAGCAGCTGTTGCGGGGGGTATTACATCGTTTATGGAAATGCCCAACACAAAACCTCAAGCAACCACGCACGAGATATTAGAAGAAAAATACAAGATTGCAGCCAATTCATCGGCAGCCAACTACTCGTTTTACATTGGTGCTACCAACGATAATGTGGATGAACTTTTAAAAACCAATCCTAAAACAGTTTGTGGTATTAAAATTTTCATGGGTTCTTCAACTGGTAATATGTTGGTTGATAACGAATCGATTTTAGATAAAATCTTTGCCGAAAGTAAAGTATTAATTGCTACACACTGCGAAGACGAAGATACCATCAAAGAAAACACTACCATATACAAGAATAAATTTGGCGACGATATGCCTTTTAAATATCATCCGGTGATCCGATCAGCTGAAGCATGTTATAAATCGTCGCTTAAGGCTTCTACCCTGGCTCGTAAACACAATGCACGCCTGCACATTCTGCATTTAAGCTCGGCTGGCGAGTTGGAATTACTTGATCAAGGAATGCCATTGAAAGACAAACGGGTTACGGGTGAAGTATGTGTGCATCATCTTTGGTTTTCCGATGAAGATTACGACCAATACGGATCGCGTATTAAGTGGAACCCGGCGGTAAAATCAGAAAACGACAGAGATGCTTTGCGCAAAGGCTTGGCTTCTGATATTTTGGATATTGTAGCAACCGATCATGCCCCTCATACCAAAGAAGAAAAAGATAACAAATATTTTCAGGCTCCATCGGGCGGACCGTTGGTTCAACATGCCTTAGTAGCCATGCTTGAAATGGCAAAACAAGGTCATTTTACCTACGAAATGGTGGTTGAAAAGATGAGCCATAATCCAGCCATTTTATTCCAAATTGAGAAACGCGGATATATTAAAGAAGGATACAAAGCCGACTTAGTTTTGGTTGATCCTAATAATGCATGGGAAGTAAAAACTGATAATATCCTATACAAATGTGGATGGTCGCCATTTGAAGGAACTACTTTTTCGCATAAAGTAACACACACTTTCGTGAATGGTCAGTTGGCCTATGCCGATGGAAAAGTTAATGAAGAAGTAAGAGGCGAACGCCTGTCATTTGATCGTTAATTCATCAATTAAAATAAATGAAGATAACTCATTACTCAAAGCACATCTTATATGCAACGATGTGCTTTGTTGCATTATTGCAAGCATGCAATAAGGGTACAGAAAGTACCTCAACACGAGCTAATCAATCCATACAAGGGGAATTACTGGCCGATACTATTATTTACTCGGTTGAAATAAAAAACTACGACCCGAACGATCATTGGAAAGAAGAATGTTTGAAGAATTTCGATCGTAACAAAATGGTGGATCAACTTTTTGAATCGGTATACAACCATAAAGCTCAAGCCTATAACTATATGACCGAAGCACCTATGAGTGTTTCTGAAGTAAAAGCTATTGAAGAGCAAGAGGGTTTCTCAAGAGATCAAGTTGGAAAGCTGCAATTCTGGGAATCGTGGTACTACGACGAAAATAAGCAGATAATGACCAAAAAAGTATTAGCTATTCTGGTATCGTACGAAGCCACCACACAAGATGGCGATTTTCTGGGACACAAAGCCGCGTTTTATATTAAAACCAACTAATTAATTATACTCATATACAAAAGATCCGGTACCATAAATCAACAGTACCGGATCTCTTGTTTTTTTAGACTGTTAGAAATAAACGAATACACATTTTATATTGCTTCAAAGGCCCGTTTATTTTGTTTACTTTTCTTCTTTTTATTCCACCAGATGTAAAAGCCGGTAATGGGCAACATACTACAAATCAATCCTCCTATAAAAGTGAGGATCTTCCCCCAAATGCCGATGTAATTGCCCATATGCAATGTCCAAAAAGCATTTTTCACCTTTTCGTTCACAATTAATTCAGGCTGCAATTCAACTTTATCACCCGTATATTTATCAAAGGCAATAAAATCGTTATTCATTGCACTTTTTAATCCAATATTATTAGCAACATTCATTACATAGTAGCCCCAATCGTTCAACCAATAAGTATACAACTGTATCTCTGTTTTATCAGGATGAGAATTCCACGTTTTTTGAATGGCAGCATCAATTGGACTTACCTCTTTTAGGCTGTCCACATTTTGAGTAAATACCTGATCGAATCTAATACTAGCATCTCCCCCAAATGCATTTTGAGTTATATTGGAGAATGGCTGAAAAGCAATGAGCAATCCGGTTGTGGTTAATACAAAAGCAATAGCTAATCCGTAAAAACCAAACACCTTATGTATGTCGCTATTAATGCGCGAACCCGATGCATTCACCTTAACAGTAAAGGCTGCTTTTCGGTGTTTCTTGTTCCATTTTTTTGGCCACCACATTACTAATCCTGATAATAACTCGAACAAAAATATGAGCACAGCAATATCAATAATCCAGGCTCCAGGTTTATGTAACAAAAACGAGTTATGTATATGAGCTGTAATATAAAAGAAGTGTATGGTGGCATCCTCTTTTAGTATCGTTCCCGTGTAAGGATCCAT
The DNA here is from genome assembly GCF_963668385.1 of uncultured Carboxylicivirga sp. Lineage (GTDB taxonomy): Bacteria > Bacteroidota > Bacteroidia > Bacteroidales > Marinilabiliaceae > Carboxylicivirga. Next base: position 3,026,481 of record NZ_OY764327.1, on the reverse strand, counting down.
GTAAATCATCTGAAGCCCTTCTTGGGTGCTATAACTATTAAAGCGAACCGATCGCTTAGGATCGCGATAAGTAACCATATAACTAGGACTATGTTTGTGTGGATAGCGTTTCTGAAGAATGGTTAGCAATTTCTCGGAAGGCAAACGTGTTGGCTTAACCTCATCGACATAGAGCGCATCTCCTGCCGACCATTCCATTACCTCATCACTAAACACAATAATGGTTCCGGTGATGCATACAAAAAACACAATAGGCGCCGAAATTAATCCCAGCCATAAGTGAAGCTTATCGTTTATTATTTTGAATTTACCTGCCATCTTTATTTGTTTTGATTGATTTGTAATTTGTCTATTTTATCGGTAATCAGTTGGCGAATGACTTTACCTGTTAATAACGCCTTCTGATACCAATGCAATGCTTCTTGCTTTTGGTTTAGAGCGGTATATACATCACCTAATACCAGCATACTTTGTCCACTTTTAGGATATTGAATTAAATTGTTATTGATTAATTGTAAAGCCGACTCCGGCTGATTTATTGAAAGACAATACTTGCTTATTTCAACACCCCATCGTTCCCGAGGATAAAAAGTATAGCCAAGTTTGTTAGATAACCGCTGAAAGTATGTATTTACAAGTTCCGGATGATTCGGAACCTTTTTTACCGGAACGCAATAGCCTTCGAACACATATTGATGAGCTCGGTAAGATGCCGGCAAAAAGATGGTACCATGATCATCTTGTTTAAACTGCTGCCCCTTACTTGCCAATCCATTACTATTTTTGCACAGGTAGAGCTCACTAAACCCTTGTATTGCCTTGGCATGGGGCAATAAAAAAGTATCAGTTAATTCTTCTACCGCTTGCGAAACAAACAACCGTTTTCCTTGCAATGACAATTGATCCCATTTATCCGCAGCTTTGCGTAAAGTATAACGATCGTCCCACCACAAACTAGGATCGTGAGCAATGTATGCATTAAACGCTTGTGGATGATTCTGCAAAGTATTAATAACAAATAAACCACCAAAGGAATGACCTTCAATTATTGAATATCCATTGGTACGGTAGTTACGGTTAATTTCTTTGCGAAGCTCGCCGGTAATAAAGGAATAAAAGTTTTCGGCACCTCCACTAGAGGTATGCAAAACTTTTCCCTTATACATTACCTGGCTTTTGCTGGGTGTTAAATCCCTCGACCGATCTGTATTAAGCACCCCTACAATAATCATTTCAGGTATATAATTATACAGTCCACGCGACAAATCATTCTGCACAGCCAACGCTGCCATATAATTTCGATCTCCATCCAACAGGTAAAGCACCGGATAATCCACCTCAACAAGAGTGGTGTCATAATAGCTATCAGGCAAAGCCACCCAATACTCTCTATCCTCGTTAAGGATATTTGAATAGATATGGTGCTTCGATCCCAGGCAAATATCTTGTGATTTAAGGTTAGTTGTTAAAAAAAAGAGAACAATAACAGACAGATGTTTCATACATATATAACGAATGGACTGTCCGCCAAGGCAAACAGTCCGTTATTGAAATAAAGAAAAGGGTTAATTAAAATTTCATTGTAAAGTTGGCAATGAAGGTGCGAGGTAACTGTGATTCAGCATCGTAAGCCGACATCCAGTATTGCTCGTTGGTTACATTATTCCATTTTAATGCTAGCCTAAATGCTGGTTGATCATAAAAGATAGTACCATCAAACTTAGTATATCCCGGCACTGTAATGGTATTGGCATCGTTGATGAAATAATCGCTGGAATAATTTCCACCCAAACCTACTCCTAATCCATCAAATTTACCTCCGGTTAACCGGTGACTAATCCAGAAGTTACCCACTTGTTCGGGCACCGAGTATGGACGATGACCGTCAACAGCTTCGGATATATTCGTATATTCACTATCATTAAATCCAAATCCTAATATAATGTGCATTCCTTCAATCGGATTCGCAATCAAATCGAATTCTACACCCGAACTTTTCTGTGTTCCATCCTGAACACTGTATGAATTGAAGTTGTCGTCCATTACCGATCGCACTTTATCTTTTACTTTGATATCATAGTAACTGATGGTTCCGTTCAACTTATTTTTCAACAATTCAAATTTTATTCCTACTTCGAATTGATTTGCATGTTCGGGTTTAAACTCTTCCAACTCGGTTTGCTCAGCGCTGGTGTAACCCGGTGCAACATTGGTAAATCCGTTCATAAAATTACCAAACAACGAAACCTTGTCTTTTACTTCCTGATAAACTAAACCTAGCTTAGGCGATAAAGCTGTTTGGTTGTAATCTTCCAATATATTTCGATGATGATCAACTCTCAAACTTGCCATTGCAATCAATTTATCGGTAAAATTAATTACATCCGATGCGTAGGCGCTATACGTACGCTGCGAACGTTTATTTCGAAAGTTAACACCCCCTTCAGCCAAGGCATCCATTACTGCTTCAGCATCCAACTCTGTATCATCACCATTAATATCAACCTGATCGTAATTAGTATACGACCGAGTATCAGTGGTTTTTAACTCGGTAAAATCAACACCTAACAACAACTTATTATCCATCGATCCAAGCTTGAACTTACCAATAAAGTTCTGTTGAAACTGAAGCGTTGAAAACAAACTAGGAATATTCATTGGACGACGAGTAAGTGTTTCAGTATTCCCCACCAACAAAAACAAATAATTAGCATTGTTATCAGAGTTAGAATAAGAAAACGCAGTTTGGGACTCCCATTTATCAGACATTTCATAAGTAGCCTTCATCATTGTATTTAAAATCTTTGATGAACTCATAAACTCATTTGAAGTATATGATTTTGTAAAATCCCAATTCAAATCCTCCAGATTACTGATCGTTTCATCAGAAGTTAAACGCACATAAGTAGTGGTTCGCTCCGACTGAAAATACTCGATATCCACATCAAAAGTTAAACGGTCAGAAGCCTTATAAGTAAAGGTTGGTGCAAACATCAATGTTTTGTTCTGTCCATAATCCTGAAAACTCTTCTCGCGATGCACAGCTGTGTTCAATCGGAATAGTAATGTTTTATCTTCGTTCAAGGGAGTATTATAATCAAGAGTAACCCGGCCAAGTCCATAACTACCAGTTGAAATACCAATTTCACCACCAGTACCATTATAGGCTTTTTTAGTTACACGGTTTACTAAACCACCGTACGATACTAATGTTGAACCAAACAAAGTAGCAGAAGGGCCTTTTATCACTTCAAGGCTTTCGAGGTTAGCCGGATCGGATAAAGCCACCCAGTTGGTTGCCATTCCATTTCGGATTGCACCTGCACCTGTCGAAACAGCAAATCCACGCAAGAACATATTCAATCCAGTTCCACCGGAACCTACACCCAAAGTAACATTTGCTACACCCGGCGAAGACATCAATGCACTTCGGAAGTTTACCGCTACCTGCTCCTCAAATAACTCTTTGGGTACAACAGTATACACTTGTGGGTTTTCAAGATTTGTTAAAGGCATACGAGCTACATTCTCCGATTTCTTCTTAGAGAACTTGTTAATCATACCGTCAACAACCACTTCACCAATCATTTCGCTGGATGGCTGCAGTTCCACCTCTCCCACATTTGTTGTTTTACCAGCCTCAATCAACACAACACGCTGCTCTGAATCATAACCTGTAAACGAAACCTGTAACGTATATGAGCCAGATGGAAGTTCCAGTTCAAATTCGCCATTCGTATCAGTTGTTGCACCCCATTGCGTTTCTTTTATACCTGCAGTGGCATACATTAGCTTTTCACCTGTATCAGAAACTACAACTCCGGTTAAAGTTCCTATTAATGTTTGGGCATTTACCTGCAAGGGAAATAGAAATAGTATGCAGATTAACCAAATAAATGTGCTCTTCATAAAGAAGGGTTTTGTCATTTTTTTCATGATATGTTAAGCTTATTAGTAATTTTTTGACGTAGCTACGCCAGTAAGGCTAATCTGCTTAATTACAGAGTAGCCAGTAATATTTCCTGAATCGCTAATTATTTTATTTGAAGCAAAAGTATAGGCTTATCAAACTCGAATCAATCACCACAAATAGGTATTTTACTTATATATCTTCCCAATAAAAGGAGGGGTATTGTATATCTAAATATAAAACACCAACACTTTATTGCAACAACTTACACATATCCACTATATTAAACAATCACGAAGGAATAGCATCTTCCTACAATGCAATCATAATTACAAACAGGATAAGATAGCGCAACACTTATTATCGACACCAATCTAATCCCTATTTTCGAGCATCCGTTCATTATAAATGGTGAATTAAATACTCCTACCAACTCTTTTTTTTAGAAAAACATGATATTTTTAATCGACAATTTTGTTTAATATGTTAAAAAAATAACTTTAAAGAGAACTATTTTACATACACAACGTATGTCTTCAAAAAACCTAATCAATTGAAAACACCAATACGATTCATTCTCATTGTAATTTTGTTTGTAGCAAGCAGTAGTTTTGCAAAAAATAAGAAAGATCAAACAAACAAACAGTTTAAGCCCATTTCCAAGGAGTTATATGCAGCTCAACATGAATTAACCAATCTTGAATTTCGTCTTTTTCTGAAAGATCTTAAAAAGAATAATCACACCGAAGATTACGAGAAGTACTATCCAGATACTACTTTATGGCAAAAGAAATTTCCGAGAGCTTTTAATCAACCCTTTGTTGATAACTATTTTTGGCATCCGGGTTTTAATAACTATCCGGTTGTAAATATTACAAAAGAAGCAGCCGAACAATATTGCCAATGGCTTACGACCAAATACAACGATAATCCTGAAAGAAAATATAAAAAGGTACTATTTCGCTTGCCCACCGAAGACGAATGGATGAAGATGGCAGCTGCTTTACCTGGGCACAACCTACCATGGTATGGAAACTTTGCCTATGAACCTCAAAGCACTAAATTTTGTGCAAACGTGAAGTTTGAAGCAAAAACAAATAACAATCGAAAATATGATTATGTACCTGATGGGGCAAGCTTAACGTCATCGGTTGCTAGCTACAAAGCAAATAAACTTGGATTATATGATATAATTGGTAATGCCGCAGAAATAACTTCTGATAATATTATTAAGGGAGGAAGTTGGGATAATACAATTGATGAAAGTGTTATTAATCAATCCCAATCCTATCAATTACCAGATCCGCGTGTTGGCTGCAGAATTGTTATGGAAATCATCGAAGAATAAATATTTACTGATACCATAATTCATTATAAACTCAACGACCTAACTGGTATAGCTGGGTAAAATTGCATAATACCTACTCTTTTTTTATCAATAAAAAGATGTATAATATTTGATTGCTTACTATACGCTTCAAATAAAAGAATATTTTTTATGGTTATTTTTTCAAAATCATCCATACTTTTTAAGTCTGCAATAAAATTAACCTGACAAACATTATCTTCAATGATAGTAATGAAATCCAAACTAAATTCTACATTCTTCTTATTGATCATTAAATAAAAAGCATTCAAAACATAATGTTCTATTGATTGCTTCATTTCTACAGATGGCTGTTTGTAATCAAACTCTTGCTGAGGATATACTTTTATCAAGACAGATTCAAAATCATCAGCGAAAAAATTTAAAGCTAACCTACATTTTTTCTCTTTCGAATCTATATCCAAACGTCCTGTAGTAATTTTTATGGGATGACCATAACCAACTATTGGCAACACAAAAACGATTAAAAGAGCAACCTGCTTTTTATAATTGATACCTTTCAACATTAATAAAGTGCATTTATAATCATTGTCAATGCAATTCCACCACCGGCACCTGATAATACCAAATTCCAATCTCGATGTTGAATTGCGAATATTCGTGTTAGCAGCCAATTAATCACCAAAAATATACTCACTATAAATACCTGACCCAGTTCTATACCTAAATTGAAAGAAAATAATGGAAACACAATTGATTCGTCAGAAATACCCATCATCATCGAACGAAAAAAATTAGAAAATCCCATCCCATGAATCAATCCAAATGCCAAGGCTAAAAAATAATTGAGATGCACTTTTCTTTTTTGTGCTGTTTTATTGCCAATATTGTAAATACTGGTGAGCAAAATAGTAATAGGTATTAAAGTTTCTACCAACTGTTGATTAACCGGTATAATGTTTAAGCCTGCCAACGCCAGAGTAACCGTATGACCAATGGTAAAAGCAGTTATTAGTATTAAAATCTGTCGCCATTGGCTTAACTGGTAAACAGCACAAAGCGTCACAATAAAAACCAAATGATCGACACCCTGCAAATCGGTTATATGATCGACACCTTGTCTTAAATAAAAAAGAAATTGATCCATTCTAATATCGGGTAATTTTAATAAGTTGCACCAAATTAACATTTTTAGAAATATCTAAACTGGATAATTGTCCATAAACCTTGATAATATGAAGTCGTATCTACTTTTGGTTTTATTTATTATAAGTGGAATCAATGCATTTGCTCATCGCGAAGAGACGTATTATATAATTGGAACCTTGCACAATAAAGAGATAGTTATTCAATTAGAAGAGTACGGCGACGTATGTATGGCGCGGTATATTACCGAGGAGAATATGTATGATAAAAGCATGGAAGGCACCATACTCCGGAATGGTCATTTTGTTCTAACCGCATCTTATTTTGATGCAAAAAGTAAGCAAAAAGTAGTCACTGATTCTGTTTCATTGCAAGAAGTTAAAACCGATCAATGGGAAGGTAGCTGGAAAGATAAGAATGGAAATATATCTGATTTTAAACTTAAACGTCTTGAGGTGGAAGACCTCAACCACCCATGTATTAGTGCCATTAAAAAATACCGAATTACTCCTTATCTGGCATACAAAACACGACATATCCAATTTAAAGAGATTAAAACTGAGAAAATAAGCAAACATATTTACATCGCTTATTTAAAAGACCCTCAAAGTGATATAACCTGGTTTAGAATTAAGAAAAACAACAAGGGAATTCAGCAAGTTGATTCCATAAACACATGGCTCGAAGCTCAACAGTTGGATGCGATCAACATGAAGTATAGTTGCATGAACACAGATAAAAAAGGAAATTACTCAACTTCCTTCAATGTTCATTTTCTAAATCAACACTTAATAAGTTATAGTGTCAATACTCAATCATCATGTTATGGTGTTGAAGAAGCACCTAAGAAAATGTATCTAACCTTAAAATTGGCCAATGCAGCACCCATTCAGCTTGAGGAATTATATTGGTTTGGAGATAAACCTCAGCCAAACTTAACCCAGGGGGAATACAAATGGTTTCAGTATCGTTACAATGATTTTGGCCCAAAGGTTCTGGAAATATTAAACAATCTCTATCCGAAAGAAATGGAGCACAACGGAGCTAAATTGAACTACAACAATGTTAAATTGTGGCAATTCCCCGAATGGTACTTAACAACAAAAGGACTTTATCTTAAATGTAAATCTCCATCTATTACTACGAAAATGGATACTGAGTCATGGTCTATCCTTCCTTATAAAGAGCTCAAACCTTACCAAACCGAAAAGTATAATTTGAGTAATTAAAATAAGCCTTCTGCATTGCAGAAGGCCAACTAATCAATTTTATTCAAAATGCCAATCGCTCGTTTTCATCACATAACGAGCTGTTTTTCTACTTACCTGCGAATCGACCACTTCCTTATCTGCGGTTATTTCATCAATAGCAACTTGATTATAATGACGGACAGTAACCAACTCCATATCTTCGTTATATAAAACACCATAATGCTCGCTTAACTCACTTATAACAGCCTGTATATTTTTATGATGATCGACACAAAGCGAAAAGTTAAGAGCCGAACTCTGCATCAGGTTTATTTTGATTCTATTTTTACTAACAACCTGAAAAATCTCACTCAGATTCTCCTCCAGAATAAAAGAAAAATCCTTTGGAGAAATACTCAACAAAGTCTGATTTCGTTTCAATACATATATAGGAGGTAATTGCAAGTTTTGCTCTGTTGCCTGTATAGCCGTTCCTGTATTCTGAGGTTGAATAAATGATTTTACCAGAAGAGGAATCTGTTTATTTTGTAATGGCTTGATTGTTTTTGGATGAATAACTTGCGCTCCATAATAGGTTAGTTCAATTGCCTCCCAATATGATAATTCATCTAACATCTTCGCCTTAGGATACCAACGCGGATCGGCATTTAACACTCCGGGCACATCTTTCCATATTGATAAACTCTCAGCATCTAGAGCATGTGCTATAATAGCACCTGTATAGTCTGAACCTTCGCGCCCTAATGTAGTTGTAAGATTTGTTTCAGTTGATCCAATAAATCCTTGGGTAATATATCTATTAGCATCATCAAATATAAAAGCCTCTTTCATCAGTTCTGTGGTGAGCTCCCAGTTAACTCCAGCACTTCGATATAAATCATCAGTTCGCAAAACTTTTCGTACATCCATCCATTGATTCTTCCAGCCTGTTTTGTTTAGGTAGCAACTAACAATATAAGTACTCATTAACTCTCCAAACGGAACTATTTGGTCATACTCAAAATCGTAATTAAGCGACGGTTCTGTATCCAGCTTAAGCTGCAAGGCTTCCAACCATTCATCTATTACACCTTGTTCTTCAGTCTCAAATAAATCAGTAATAATACTAAGATGATATTCCTTTATTTTTTGATAATGTTGATCAACGCCATTTTCATTAAAATAGGCATAAACCAACTCTTCAAAAGCATTGGTCATTTTACCCATAGCCGAAATAACCACAACCATTTTATCGTTATAGTTATTAACAATCGATGCCAGATTTCTGACTCCATCAGCATCTTTTACAGATGCTCCTCCAAACTTAAAAACCTTCATGTTTAACTTGAATTTGATAAGTAAAATTAAAGGAATAGATTTATTATTCTCTTATCTAAACAAAAAAAACTATACTTAATCTTTGAACTACCTAAAATGATTAATTAAAGAATAAATCAATACCTGAGATAGCTTTGCATACTTATTAGTTCAACGTTTTAACAATTTAGTTGCTTTACTTCTGTATGGATTATTTCAATTACATTTGCACAAAATTTGAAGAAAGTGGAGCTAAGTCAAATACTATCACACTACGAAAGCGACGAACGAATCAACCAGGTAAAAGCCTTAATTAAAGAAAACAATACATCAATATACCTTAATGGTTTGGCTGGAAGTGCCAAATCGGTTTTGATGGCAAGCTTTTTAAACGAAGGTCCTCACCTAATTATTATGAATGACAGAGAGGAAGCTGCCTATGCTTATAGCGATATTGTTCAGTTAACTTCTCAAAAACTGGTTTCGTTTCTACCTTCATCTTTTAAACGATCGCCGGAATATGGTCAAAAAGATTCGCAAAATGTACTGCTCCGTACCGAAGCTTTAAGTCATCTTCATTCCGATAAAAACAATTTATTTGTATTGACTTATCCCGAAGCTTTAATTGAGAAAGTCATTTCGTCTGATGAGCTTGACAACAATCGTTTGTTAATAAAAAAAGGTGATCAACTCGATATTTCGTTTATTACCGAAGTACTAACTGAGTATAATTTCCAAAGAGTTGATTTTGTATTTGAACCCGGACAATATTCTGTTAGAGGTAGTATTATTGATGTATATTCATTTTCGGATGAAGATCCTTACCGAATCGATTTCTTTGGTGATGAAGTGGATAGCATCCGTAAATTCAATCTCGAAAATCAATTATCTAAAGAGATGATTGACAACGTAGTGATCGTACCAAATCTCACAGAAAACCAAGATAAACAATTACTTAGCACGCTCTCCGATTACTTACCCGCAAGCACGCGAATCTGGATGAATGATCCACAGTTTATTCAGGACAGAATGAACGAGATTGAAGTGAAAATCCAGGAAATGCCAGCTGTTGATATTGACGATGAGGAAGAGGATCTTAATCAATACCTGCAAAGCAACCAAATTTGTAGTTATTCTGATTTTCAGGAAGGCTTTAACAATAAAACAGTGTTAGTTTTTGGCAGCAAAAACACGTTAAACAGTAAAGCCATTGTCAATTTTGACATGTCGCCACAACCTGTTTTTCATAAAAACTTCGACCTTCTCGAAAATGATTTACAGGAAAAAAGTCAAAAAAAATTTGAAAATCATATACTCTCCGAAAATCCCAAACAGTTCGAACGCCTTAAAGCTATTTTTAACGACAGGGGTATTCAAGTCAAATACAACGAAATTAACCATAGTCTGCACGAAGGTTTTATCGACAATGATAACTTTTTAGCATTTTATACCGATCATCAGATCTTTGAACGCTACCATAAATTTTCGCTTCGTACCGAAAAAGCAAAAGCAGCGCAACAGGCTATTTCATTAAAAGAAATCAACCGTCTTAATCCGGGTGATTATGTTGTTCATATCGATCATGGTGTTGGACGTTTTGGAGGTTTGGTAACCACTCAAGTCAATGGCAAACCACAGGAAGCAATCCGCCTTATTTATCGCGACAACGATGTGTTATTGGTGAATATTCACTCATTACACCGCATTAGTAAATTCAAAGGCAAAGATGGAACCCCACCCAAAATCAACAAATTAGGAACTCCGGCCTGGCAAAAACTAAAAGACAAGACCAAGAAAAAGGTTAAAGACATAGCTCGTGAACTAATTGCGCTCTATGCCAAACGAAAAGCCAATCCGGGTTTTGCTTTTGCTCCTGATACCTATTTACAAACCGAATTAGAAGCTTCATTTATCTACGAAGATACTCCCGATCAATACAAATCAACCGTATCGATAAAAGAAGATATGGAGTCATCAACTCCCATGGACCGCTTGGTTTGTGGCGACGTTGGATTTGGAAAAACTGAATTAGCTATTAGAGCAGCTTTCAAAGCAGTAACCGATAATAAACAAGTAGCTGTTTTGGTACCCACTACGATTTTAGCACTACAGCATTTTCAAACATTTAAAGATCGATTAAAAGATTTTCCGGTTTCAATTGATTACATCAGTCGTTTACGTAAACCCAAAGATATACGCGAAGCCATTAAAAAGCTTAAAGAAGGTAAACTCGACATATTAATTGGAACTCACCGTTTAATTGGTAAAGATGTTGAATTTAAAGATTTAGGTTTATTAATTATAGATGAAGAACAGCGTTTTGGTGTATCTGTTAAAGAGAAATTAAAACAGCTTAAAGTGAATGTTGATACGCTTACGCTTACAGCAACGCCAATACCTCGTACATTGCAATTCTCGTTAATGGGTGCTCGAGATTTATCTATACTTAATACAGCTCCTCCGAACCGTCACCCCATCATTACAGAGTTACATGTTTTGAATGAAGAAATTATCAAAGAAGCCATCTCTTATGAAGTAGAACGTGGTGGACAAGTTTTCTTTATTCACAACAGAGTTCAAAATATATTAGAAGTACAGGAGATGGTTAACCGCATTCTACCTGATACAAAAACAGTGGTTGCTCACGGCCAAATGGATGGGCCTACTTTGGAAAAAATTATGCTTGATTTTATTTCCGGTGAATATGATGTATTAATTGCCACAACTATCATTGAATCGGGACTTGACATACCTAATGCCAATACCATTATTATTAACAATGCTCACAACTTTGGCTTAAGCGAATTACATCAATTAAGAGGACGTGTTGGTCGGTCGAACAAAAAAGCTTTCTGCTATTTATTGGCTCAACCCTTATCTACTCTTACCCAGGAAGCCCGAAGACGCCTAAAAATCATTGAAGAATTTTCTGATTTAGGCAGTGGCTTTAATATTGCCATGCAAGATTTGGATATTCGTGGAGCTGGTGATTTATTAGGGGGCGAACAAAGCGGCTTCATTTCTGATATTGGTTACGAAACCTATCAACGAATACTTAACGAAGCCTTACTCGAATTAAAAGAAACAGAATATCAGGATCTGTATAAAGAAGAGCAAGAAAAGAACATCGAGAATGCTGAGTTTGTTAAAGATTGCATTGTTGAAACCGATAGCGAACTTCGCCTGCCCGAATCGTATATTGAAAACATTGCAGAACGTATGCAGCTTTATCGCGATCTAGATAACATCGATAACGAAGAGGATTTAGCTACTTTCGAAAATAACCTAATCGACCGCTTTGGCCCTATTCCAGATTCAGGTAAACGCTTATTCGAAATTGTTAGAATCAGACGAACAGCTCAAAAATTGGGAATTGAAAAGATAATGTTGAAAAATAATCTTTTGTATTTATATTTTGTATCAAATCAAGAATCGATATTCTTTCAGTCGCAAGTATTTAGTGGTATTTTAATGTGGCTGCAACAAAATCCCCAAAAGGCAACAATGAAAGAAGGTAAAACAAAACTTTATCTTATGATGAAAAATATTGAGACAATAGAAGACGCTAAAAAAATTATAGAGCAAATGCATCAAGCTATTTAGCTATTTACCCGGATAAAAGAAGATTTCATAAATTCCCCCAGAGGCATCCTTAATAATATGGCTTTTAAATAAAGTTGCCTGACGGCCTTCTGCTTTTAACTTATATACCATGCTAGTAACATCATCTACCTTTTCAAAGTATTCGGGCTTTTCGTCGAGATTAACTCCGTTTAACTCCAAACCATTAAATAAAGTACTATAGCTTAGCTCTTTTATTTCGAGTTTACTATTAGTTATAAAATACGGAAGTCCAAAAGAATCAATCATCGTTTTATAAGCCAAAGATGTCTTATTACTATATTCCATATCTGAAGCTTCAACCATAGTAACTTGTAACGACTTCTTCTTATTAAAAACAATTGGAGATCCAGAAATTTTTGCATAAAAAACCTGGCCATGCACATCTTGCATAGCCAAAAGTTCATTCTGAAACCCTTGTCCTTTATTTTTAAATTCAGATAGTATTGACTGTACCATCTCTTTAAACTCAGGTTCTACGAAGTTCAGATACGGAAGCATGATCACATCTTCCATATAATGTGTTTTAAACAAATCAAGTGCTAAATGATTAAGATACTGTATTTTACCCTCTTGTAAAATCATTAATGGCATGGGAGCATCACTAATAAACTGACGATAACCACGTTCTCTTTCCCTTTGCTCCTGATCCACCCGATGTTTATAAAACGCTAAATCAATGCTTATTCCTAGTTCCTTTTTATTTACGGGTTTAACCAGATATCCATACGAATTAGAGACTATTGCGCGCTTAATAACCTGACTACTTGTATCTGATGATACATAAATAACTGGAATATCTAATTCACGTCGAAGCTGTTCAGATGTTTGAATACCATCCAATTCACCGTCCAGATGAATATCCATTAACACAACATCAGGTCGAAGACGATGACACAAATCTAGAGCTTCAGCCCCAGTTGAACATCTGCCCACCAGTTCATGACCTAATTCGCGAAGGAACATGGTAAAGATAGCCGCAATAAACTTATCGTCCTCTACTACAACAACTTTTCTCATAAACAAATTTTCTCAGTTAGCACAGGTTTCGCAGTAATATATCTTATCTTTGTACCTATTAAAAAAACAACCAAATCAATAATCAACATAAAACGTAGCGTGAATTTAGTTATTGACAGAGGAAATACCCATCTAAAATACGGTATTTTTGACCAGCGGAAGTTCATAGCTTCTGATTCAATCAATTTTCTTGACAAAAGTGAAATAGCAAAACTGCTTAGAAAGTATCCAATTTCAAACGTCATCTTATCATCAGTGGTTGAAGAGCGAAATATTGAACTTGCTAATAATTTAAAAAATGAAGTAAACTCTTTTATTGAATTATCTCACTCCACTAACCTTCCTTTTAGTTGGAATTATCGAACAAAAGATTCAATGGGCAAAGATAGACTTGCTGCTATAGCAGGTGCTATTGAATTGTATCCAAACAGAGATCTGCTTGTTTTTGATGCAGGAACCGCTTTAACTTACGAATTGATAAATAAATTCAACGAGTTTTTGGGAGGAAATATATCACCAGGTTTACAAATGCGATTCAAGGCCTTAAATAATTTCACAAGTCGTTTACCTCTTGTTGAAAAAAATAATTCAGCTCCATTTCTGGGCAATTCAACTCAATCTGCTATTGAAGCAGGTGTTCAAAACAGTATTTGTTTAGAAATTGATGGACTTATAGAACATTTTAAAGGTAGTTACCAAGATCTTACCCCTATAATTACCGGTGGTGATGCAGAATTTTTTGCAAGGAAATTAAAAAATCCCATCTTTGTAGCTCCTAACTTGGTACTTATTGGACTTAATAGAATTCTAGATTACAATGTACAAAACATATAAGAGTGGCTTAGCCCTTATTTTTATTGCTTTACTAACGTTTTCGGCCAGTGCTCAAAAACGTACCTATTCACCTTATTCAAGGTATGGCATTGGTGAATTGCAAGATGGAGGTTTCGGCCGAAATGCTGCAATGGGGCGAACCGGTATTGCTCTTCAAAACTCATTCAACCTTAACAATATGAACCCGGCTTCTTACATGGGGCTAGATTCAATGTCGTTTTATTTCGAGGGTGGATTAATGAATTACAATCAAAAACTGACAACTAACGACTTAACATCCCGTTTTTCTGATATGCATTTTGATTATTTTGCGGTTGGATTTCCTATAGCAAAATGGGGATTTATGTCAATTGGATTGCAGCCAGCATCCGCTGTTGGCTATGATTTTTATGATGAAAATACTAATTCTGAAAACACAGGAAATCATTCTATTTCATCTTCTGTTGGAAGTGGTAATACTACACGAACATATGTAGGTTTAGCACTTAGCCCCATTAAAAACCTATCGTTAGGTGCACATGCGACTTATTTGTTTGGTAAAACACGAAACTCAAACGTAAGCCGTTTTCAAAACGACCCATACGCTTCATATCTTGGGTCACAAGAGGTATTACGTATTAATGATATTTATTTAGATTTTGGTGTACAGTACCTAATAAACATTAACGAAAAGCACAATGTAATATTAGGAGCAACATATCGTCCTAAAGTTGGAATTAATGCTAAAGTAACCAAACTGGTTGCTCAGGGTACCACATTAGAATCGGATGGTTCAATGGTTATTCCAACCGACACACTTCATTATGAACAAAATTCGCTAAATCACAATGCTTTTGAAATGCCTGAAATTATGGGTATTGGTATTTCTTATAATATCCGCGAAACATTAACACTTTCTGCAGAATATACGTTAGAAAAATGGGGTGACGCTAAATTTCCTGACGATCTTACTGAAACTACCGATTTGCAAAAATGGGCTTTTGGAGGTGAGTATATTCCTAATGAACGCAGCGCCAATTCATACTTAGCACGTATCCGATACAGAATGGGTACATTTTATAAAAAAGACTATTTAATTTTAAACGATCACCAATTAACCGACTTTGGCATAAGTTTTGGTGTAGGTTTACCATTAAAAAGAAGTAAAACCTCTTTCAATATTGCATATGAATGGGGTCAAAGAGGAACAACAGATTATAATCTAGTTAAAGAAAACTATTCTAGAGTAACTTTAAACCTTACTCTTCACGAGTACTGGTTCATGAAACGTAAATTTGAATAAATTAAGATAAACCGCAATACCATGCCAATGAAAATTACTACATTACTAATTACTGCTTTACTTTTAAGTACAGCAGTATTTGCACAAAAGGGAGTTGAAGATGGGTCCAAGTATGGACACGGTGAGGACAGCACACGCTGCTTAGAAAACCTTTCGCTTTATTCGGAATATTACAAGCAAAAGAATTTTAAAGAAGCTTTTCCATACTGGCAAATTGCATTTAACGAATGTCCTTCTTCAACTATGAACATCTATTCGAATGGTGAAATAATGGTTTCTACCATGTTGAAGAAAGAAAAAGACGCTACTAAACAGGAAGAGTTGTATCAGCTTTTAATGAAAATTTATGACCAAAGAATTCAATATTTTGGAGATCATAAAAGATACCCTGCTTCGTACATCAATGGTAAGAAAGCTGTTTCAATGCTTACTTTTAAAAAAGATGACCCTGAAGTATTAAAAGAAGCTCAGGCATTGTTAAAAACTTCTGTTAGTGAACGCAAAACACGTACTCAACCTGCTGTATTATTATCATATATGGTAAGTACTGTTGCCACTTATAAAATGGATGTAACTTCAGCTGAAGATTTAGTTGATACCTACATTGAGGTTTCAAACATTTTTCAAAAGCAAATTGACGCAACATCCAAAGCTGATGCAAAAAACACTTTAACTGATCTTAAAAACAGAGTTGAAGCAATTTTTGCTCAAAGTGGTGCAGCTGATTGTGAAACATTAGCTAACATTTTTGGTCCACAATTATCTGAGTATTCTGAAGATTTAGACTGGTTAAAAAGAGTGAACCGTTTGTTAGCAAAAAGTGATTGTACCGATTCTGATCTATTCTATAAAACATCGGAGCACTTACATAACATCGAGCCTTCATCATCTTCAGCATTCGGTTTAATGCAGATGTATTTGAAGACAAATGATCTTGACAAAGCTATTGAATACGGTAAACAAGCTATTGAATTAGAAGAAGACAATGATACAAAAGCTAAATATCACAATTACCTTTCTATCATTTATTTGTCACAAAAGCAATATTCATCTGTACGAGCAGAAGCTAACAAGGCAATTGCATTACGACCAAACTGGGGTGAGCCATACATGATGATTGGTAAAGCTTATGCCGCTGCAGCTAACAGTTTTGGTGCTGATGAATTTGAACACAAAACAGCATATTGGGCTGCTGTTGATCAATTCGCAAAAGCAAAATCTGTTGATCCTGAATCAGCCGCTAAAGCACACGACTTAATTGTGATGTACTCACAATACTTCCCAGGCACAGAAGAAATTTTCTTCCGTAACCTAAAAGATGGTGCTGCCTATAAATTGGGAGGATGGATTAATGTTCAAACAACAGTTAGAGCTAAAAAATAAGAACTTGACAACTTATTTAAGAAATAGAATTAACTACATATTCTCAGCAAGCAGTTTTATACTGCTTGCTGTTTGTGTATTTATGAGTTCATGTGCACCCAATAAGCCTGAAGAAATTCAAGCTATTAGTAATAGAGAAGAGGTACCCTCTTTAACCTTTCATGATTTAGAAAGTGTTTTTACTGACTCGGGTAGAGTTGAAAGACGAGTAATAACACCTGAAATGGAACACTATACTTACTCTAAAGAAGAGGCCCGTATAGAATTTCCTCAAGGGTTAAATGTAATCACCTATAATACAGACGGTACTATTAGAGGGCAGATTAAATGCCGCCATGCTATATACTACGAAAAAGATGAACTCTGGGAGCTAAACAATGATGTTGAAGCGGTTAGTGAGAAAAACGAAGTTTTAAACACCGAGCAACTATTTTGGGATACAAAAAAAGAACTTATCTACTCCGATAAATTTGTTAAGATAACAAGGGAGGATGAAGTGTGGATGGGAACAGGTTTTGAATCGGACCAAAATATGGAAAACTGGCATATACTCGATCTTAGCGGAGAAATGGAAATTGAAGATGATGGATCCAATTAATTTTTCCTATCTTTCTCATCTATTAGTTGCATTGCTTAAATGAATCATTACACAATAATTTTACTTACCTTAATTTTCTCAGCCTTCTTTTCGGGCTGCGAGATGGCTTTTTTTAGTTCAAACAAACTACTACTTGAGTTAAACAAAAAAAAGTACCCCTTCCCCGCCCGGATTATTGATCGTTTTGTGCGAAATCCAGGAGTATTTCTGTCAACTATTTTAGTTGGTAATAATGTAGCTTTAGTTATTTATGGCTTACAAATGGCCGATATACTAGATCCATTTATCAGAGAATTTATTACTCAATCCGATAGTGGCATCTTACTTTTACAAACATCATTATCAACACTTATCATTTTAATAACTGCCGAATTTCTGCCCAAAACGGTATTTAGGATTCATCCTACCATGTTATTAAACATTTTTGCAATACCACTTTTATTTTTTTACGTAATGCTTTATCCAATTAGTAGATTAACTATGCTACTCTCTGACATTGTGATAAAGGTATTAATGCGCAAAAGACAAATGCAACCTCAGGCTCAATGGATGCTTGGAAAGGTTGATCTCGATAACTTACTTACCGAACATAACGAAAAAAACGATCACAAAGATGAACCATCGCACGAAATCAAATTATTGAAGAATGCGCTGGATTTTTCAAAGTTAAAAATCAGAGATTGTATAGTACCCCGTACCGATTTACAGGCCATTGAAGTACAGGAAGAGATAATGCCATTACGCCAAAAATTTATCGAAACTGGACTTTCCAAAATTTTAGTATACAAAGATAGTATCGATAATATTATTGGATATGTGCATGTATCATCGTTATTCAAAAATCCGAAAAAGCTACGTAATTGCGTAAGTCCTATATCCATTGTACCCGAAACAATGACTGCCAATAAAGTTTTAGAACTTTTTACCAAAGAGCATAAAAGTATTGCATTAGTGGTTGATGAGTTTGGCGGTACTGCCGGGGTAGTGACCCTAGAAGATATTTTAGAAGAAATTTTTGGAGAAATTGATGATGAACATGATGTATCGGAACACATTGAACAACAAATAAGAGAGAACGAGTATATCTTTTCTGCGCGACTTGAGATTGACTATCTAAACGAGAAATATGATATACATCTGCCTCAATCGGAAGAATACGAAACCATAGCAGGTTTGATATTAACTCATAATAAATCAATTCCTGAAGTTAATGACATAATAACCATTGGAAATTTCACCTTTCAAATCATTGAGGCTACCAATGCAAGAATTGAATTGGTCAAAATTTCTATTTCATCGCAATAACCTGTTTACAACTTTCTTGGATAAAGACTCATACTAAGAATGCATAATACTATGTTTTTTGTATATTCGTAACCTATTTTGAAAAAAGACAATAATTATAAGTAATAAGGAATGGCAACATTAGAGAAAATTAGGAGCAAAGCCGGTTTAGTGATCGTTGTGATCGGAGTCGGTATGGCTGCCTTTTTGTTGGGAGACTTAATGAACTCTGGAGGTTCTATGTTTAGAAGCAGTCAAATGGAAATTGCTAAAATTAACGGAACTTCAGTATCATTACCTGAATTTCAGGCTTATTTAACTGAATGGGAAGATTATTACAAATTGAATTCACGTTCGTCTGCTATGGATGAGAATACATCATACCAGCTTAGAGAACAAGCGTGGAATCAAATGGTACAGGACGTTATAATGGACGAAAAGTACGATCAACTAGGCATTCAGGTAACTGCAGACGAAATTTTTGAAATGGCTACAGGTAAAAATGTACACCCTCAAATTCGTCAAATGTTTACAAACCCTCAAACGGGAATGTTCGACAAACAACAAGTAATTAATTTCCTTAGACAAAAAGATTCAGATCCGAATGCTCAGTTCTACTGGCAATTTCTTGAAAAACAAATCAAGAAAGAGCGTTTGATGAAAAAATATACTGATCTTATGCAGAAAGGTATGTTTATAACAACAGCACAAGCAAAAGTTGAAGCTGAAGCTAAAAAATCAGCTGTTGATTTTGATTTCATCGTACAACGTTATGCTACTATACCAGATTCAACTGTTGCTGTTTCTGAAAGCGAGATTAAAGATTACTACAATAAAAACATTGAAAACTACAAACAAGAGGCTTCTCGGGATGTAGAATATGTTTCTTTTGAAGTAAAACCTTCTGATGAAGACAGAGCTGCAACTTTAGACTGGATCAAAAAAGCAAGAACTGAATTTGCTGATCCTGCAACTGATCCTATACAGTACGTAAAAATGAATTCAGAAACTGAATATGTTGATCGCAACTGGAAAATGGAGCAGTTAAGTGCTAAAATTCAAGATTTTGTTAGTGCTGCACAAATTGGTGAAGTTTACGGACCCTATTTAGAAGGCGAAACTTATAAATTAACTCGTTTGGTTGATGTAAAACAATTACCAGACTCAGTTAAAGCACGCCATATATTAGTTAAAGATCCTGCCGTTGCTGATAGCTTATACAACTTGGTTAAAGGAGGTGCTAATTTTGCTGAAATTGCACGTAAAAATTCACAAGATCCAGGCTCAGCTATTAATGGTGGTGATTTAGGTTGGTTCAACGAAGGTACGATGGTTCCTGAATTCAACGATGCTTGTTTCAATGGCAAAGTAGGTGATATTGTTAAAGTTCAAACTCAGTTTGGTACACACATTATCAACATTCAGGACAAAGGTAAACCTGTTACAAAATACAACATTGCAACTCTTGATCGTCAGATTACTTACAGCTCAAAAACGAATCAACAAGTATATGCTAAGGCTGCAAAGTTTGCATCACAAAACAAGTCATACGACAAATTCAACGAAAGCATTCAAAGCGAGAATTTAATTAAGAGATACGGACGTAACATTCATAAAGCAGATCGCAACGTTTCTAATCTTAAAAATTCAAGAGAAATGGTTCGTTGGGCATTTAAAGCAGAAGCTCAAGACATGTCTGACATTTTCGAATTTGGTGATGAATATGTAATTGCATTCTTAACAGGAATTAAAGAAGAAGGATATCAATCTTTAACGTCTGTAAAAGCTGCTATTGAGCGCCAGTTACGCAACAAGAAAAAAGCTGACATCATCATTGCTAACATCAAAAGCAAAAAACAAGGTAACGACCTAAATGCATTGGCTTCTGCCACAAATACCGAAGTTCAATCAGCTAATAACATTACTTTTGCTTCATACCAGGTTCCAGGCGCAGGAGTTGAACCAGCATTGGTTGGTTTGGCTGTTTCTTCAAAACAAGGTGAAGTAAGCTCTCCTGTTGCAGGTAACAATGGGGTATTTGTTGTTAAAGTAACTAATGTTAGCAGTGAAGAAGCTTCAACAGAAGCAGCTAAAGCTCAGTTACAACAAATGAATTCATACAAAACATATCAGGCTTTCCAAGTTATTAAAGACAAAGCCAGCATTGTTGACGAAAGAATTAAATTCTACTAGAATTTTATTAACCAATATATTAAAAGCAGGGCAAAACGCTCTGCTTTTTTTATGCCCAATAATTATCAAATTACTTAAATAAGCACCTTATTTAAGTCAACAAAAGTTGGTCATCAAACAAGTGCATCCTATGAATATAAGGCATAAAAAAGGGATATAGAATGCTGTAAAAAACTTCCAATAAATATTGTTATCTCGTCACTCCGACCTCAGCAACGCAGCTTGGGAGGGACCCACTAGCAAAAGCAGAGGATGGGAAAATTTCAGATACATCCTGTAAATCTTTAAATTTTTCCCGAAGCGTTGCTCTAGTGGGTAGGTGAGTGCTGTCATCGGTCCCGATGCTTCGGGATTTTGTCAACCTGCCAGCCGCAGGCAGGCATTTTGAGCTGAAGGCAAAAAGTGGAAGCCATGTTCGCAACTATCGCTGACAATCCGAAGTTCGAAACTTTGTTTCGAGTGGGGTGATTCTGGTTCTTAAAATTATTCGAATATAAATAAGTTTAAAATTAATTTTCAGATTGTCCACAACTTTTTAAAGTGATCAAAAAAAAGCCGGATTCAATACTGAACCCGGCTTCTCAATAAGATATCTGAGATTATCCCAATAATTCTTTTACCACAGCCGAAATATCTTTACCATCAGCTTTACCGGCTAATTCTTTTGAGGCAACTCCCATTACAGCACCCATTTCTTTCATGGATGTAGCTCCTACTTTTTCAATAATTGCTTTTACTGCAACCACCAACTCGTCTTTGCTCATTTGGGCCGGCAAATAGCCTGAAATAGCTTCAATTTCGGCTAATTCCTTTTCTGCTAAATCTTCGCGATTTTGCTCTTTATATAACTGAGCAGCATCCTTGCGCTGCTTCACCATTTTTTGTACAATCTTAACAATAGCAGCATCATCTGAAGAATCACTTCCTCCTTTAGCTGTTTTTGCTTCAATTACTTCTTTTTTAATACCACGCAAAGCTTCCAATCTAATACGATCTTTAGCCTTCATGGCTTCTTTAATATCGTTATTAAGCGTTACTTCTAAACTCATTTTATTTTGTTTTAATCAACATTATCGTGTAAGTATGGATTATCCCGACTGATTCTAGGTCCATTCTTTGAATCATCAGATAATGAAAAACGACTTATTTGCGATTGTTGTTGACCGGCAACTGGTTTTGATCTGCCCATGGCCATTTGCTTACGCTTATAAGCTGGAACATTCTCTAATTGCTCAATCATCCGTTCATCTTCCATTTCCTCCTGAGTAAGCTGTACTCTTTGATATCCGTAAGCATTGTTTTGCTCAAGTGAAGTGCCGTTATCATATGGAGTATCATCTAACTGAAAACGCTCAACTTCAGGAGCTTTTTTAGTTTGAGGAACAATCGGTTTATAGTATTTTTCTATCCTTTCTTGTTTATTACGTTCCACCTGTTCAAAATCAACTACTCGGCCATTCTCGTCATCACCTATTTCAAAAGCAGGCTCATCCTCATTTCTCGATTTTACAACCTCCCCGTTTTCATCAAGCGAAAAACGAGTAATTGCATCTTCTTTCTTTTTGGCCTGATGCTCAATAAGCTGACCTGACACAAAGCCTGTAGCAATAATGGTTACACATACCTGCCCTGCTAGAGCATCATCGGTTCCCGTACCCCATATAATAGAAGCCGTTTCTCCTACCATATCCTGAACGTAATCGGTAATTTCACCTACTTCGTCCATGGTAACTTCATCGCTACCTGATGTAATATTTAATAGAATATTTTTTGCTCCTTTAATATCGTTGTTATTCAACAACGGTGACTCTAATGAAGCCTGAATAGCATCAATGGCACGTTTTTCACCTTCGGCATAGGCCGAGCCCATAATAGCCACACCACTATTTTTCATTACCGTTTCAACATCGGCAAAGTCAACATTTATATATCCATGAACGGTAATAATTTCAGCAATTCCTTTGGCAGCAGTTGCCAATACATCATCGGCACGTGAGAAGGCATTTGACAGTTTTAAATCGCCAAACATCTCTCGCAATCGTTCATTATTGATGATCAACAAAGAGTCGACATTCTTCTCCATCTCTGCTATACCATCTAAGGCTTGATTAATACGTAATTTACCCTCGAAACGGAATGGAATCGTTACGATACCTACCGTAAGAATTCCCATTTCTTTGGCTTTCTGAGCAATAATAGGAGCGGCTCCCGTTCCAGTACCACCACCCATTCCGGCTGTTACAAAAACCATTTTTGTATTGTTTTCCAATACACTTACAACGTCTTCAAGGTTTTCAATAGCAGCTTCACGTCCTTTATCGGGGCGGTTACCTGCACCACGACCTTCGGTAAGTGATTCGCCCAATTGTATTTTTACCGGTACTGGACTATTTTCCAAAGCCTGTTCATCGGTATTACATACCACAAAACTTACATCTTTAATGCCTAAACCGTACATGTAGTTGACGGCATTGCTTCCTCCACCTCCAACACCAATTACTTTAATAATCGAAGAGTTATTCTGAGGCATATCGAAATTCATCAAATCTTCACTCATTTCCGTCCGCTTTTAATCAACACTACATTTCAACATCTTTCTCATCGAAGATATTTTCCAATCGCTTAGTAAATCCACTAAAAAGATTGCCGGTTGAATAGTTATGCTTTTCCTTTTTAGGTTTTTCACGTTTTTGTGTAGCTTTTGCCTGTTGCGATTCTGCTTTAGGCTCTACTTCACCAAATAATTCAGGTTCAATAATTTTTCGTTTAGGTCGCTCCATAGCACTTAATACCAAACCAATACTTGTAGAAAAGTTAGGTAGATGTGCCATTTCGGGTACATCACCTACTATAAAGCGATCTGGTAATCCCATACGAACATCCAAACCGGTACGATATTTCATCAATTGAGGTAAATCTTTTAATAACGATCCTCCACCAGTAAGTACAATACCAGCACCTAATTTATCGTAACAACCTGAACTTTCTATCTGGAAAAGGATGTAATCGATAATTTCTTCCATACGAGCCTGAATAATATAAGCCAGACTTTTAAACGAAATTTCTTTGGGTTCCCATCCTGCAACACCCGGAATAGTAACCACCATATCTTCGCGTGCATTATCACCAATGGCTGTACCAAACTGCACCTTCAACGATTCAGCTTGCTTATAAAGCACCGAACATCCTTCTTTAATATCTGATGTAACTACATTACCCCCAAAAGGAATAACTGCAGTATGACGAATGATACCATCGTAAAATACAGCAACATCGGTTGTACCACCACCAATATCGACTAATACCACACCCGCTTCTTTTTCTTCTTCGGTTAAAACACTTTTTGAAGATGCAAGTGGCTCAAGAATCAAGTCGTTAAGTTGTAAAGCCACCCTGTGAATACATTTCTCAATATTTTTAACCGATGCTATGCGCCCCAATACAATATGGAAATTCCCTTCCAAACGTCGTCCGGACATACCAACCGGGTTTTTAACACCCGTTTCGTTATCCACAATATAATCCTGAGGTATTACATGCATGATTTTTTCTCCTGCTTCAACAGGAATTTTGAAATTATCGTCAAACAGCTGATCTACATCTCTCTGATTAATCTCAAAACCATTTTCGATAAAACGATATGCTCGGTTACGCATGCTCTTGATATGCTGACCAGCAATACCCACAAACACTTCGGTTAGAGTGATGTTTAGTTTGTGTTCAATTTTGGCAATAACGCTTTTGATCGACGCAACGGTTTCATCAATATTTAATACGACTCCCCTCTTTACTCCAATTGATGGCACTTGCTCCATGCCCAACAAACGAAGCTTTCCTTCTGCTGTTCTACGTCCAACAATGGCAACAATCTTTGTGGTACCAATATCGATGGCTGCAATAATGTTAGGTTCTTGATTCATACAACTATGCTTTTGTGCAAACGACTTGTCCTTTATATTTTAGGTTGACTTTTTTATACAAATTCCATTCCCGGGCATCCCATCCCGTTTTATATAGTGCTTTTAAGTTGCGCAGTTTATCCTCCATACGATCAATGCCACCAAACTCGATCAAATGATCGCCTACACGAGGAACCAAAACAAATTCTCCCTTTTCGTTAACATACACCTGTTCTATCTGCGCTTTAAAAAATTCATCGTTAACAATGGTTCTGGCCAATAAAAGTAAGTTATCAGTTGATTTTAACTTACTGATATTTCCATTGGCAACCAATGTGTGTGCCGTATAACTTTTAAACAAGGGCATTTTCACCCCCTTGCTATCTAAATAGTAGGATGAATTACCATCAAAAACACGCAATATAGGTTCGCGCTGCGAAATATCAACATGAAGCACACCACCATAAGTAAAATACACTTCACATGCCTCAATGGCCGGATGTTTAGTAAAGAACCCTTCCATCTCTTCGGTATTCACCTCTGACATCTTTCTACCCAGTATTCCCGGGTATTTAGCCAAGGCAAGATCCGTTATTTCTTCACGATTAATAAACTTGTTTTTTACACTATCTGAAATGGTTGGCAGTATTTTTCCGCAAACCATCTGACTTTTCTCAACTGATACAAATGAGAAGATGACAGGGAAATAAATGACCACTATCACTACCAAAACTATGTTTTTCCACTTCTTCATTATCTTAAAAAGCCCATTAAATCGTTTAAATATAACTTTTTCAGCATTTCTATTGCCTTAATAGAGTCAATAGTTATTAACAATTTGTTCAACATCTATTTATGAAGGATGAACTGTTTCAACTGACTTTCTAATTCATCTGTCAGCTTATCTATATCACCTGCTCCAAGAGTCAAAATCACTTCTGGATTATTTAATTTCAGACCCACAACTATATCCTCAAATGCACATACTTTTACTCTTTCGGATTTCATTTTATCTGCAATTATGTTCGAGGTTACTCCTTCAATAGGCTCTTCGCGTGCCGGATAAATATCCAGTAAATAAACCCTGTCACATTTATCCAAAGCTTCAGCAAAACCCATTACAAAATCGCGGGTACGAGTAAACAGATGAGGCTGAAATACAACCGTTAACTTTTTATCCGGATAGATAGCTCTAACAGAAGCAACTGTTGCATTAATCTCTTCGGGATGATGTGCATAATCATCAATATAAACCAGATTATCTTCACGAATACGATATTCGAATCGTCGTTTTATCCCTTGAAATTCAGGCAAGGCATTTCGAATTTCATCTTCTTCAACACCCGCCAAGAGTGCCAAACCGATTGCACCAACAGCATTTTCGACATTCACCAATCCAGGCACACCCATTTGCAGCTTCATTATCTTGCCAAAAGGAGTTTTTAAATTGAATTGATAAAATCCATCAACCAACTTGAGATTATACGGATAAAAATCGCCCTCTTCTTTAGCTGAATAGGTAAAAACCTCCACATCTTCATCGGGTAATACAACCGGAAGCCCTTCTTTATGCAACAATGCTCCTCCTGGGCTTATCAATTGCACAAACTGATTAAATGCCTCTGTTACCTTCGACGCATCGCCATATATATCCAAATGATCGGCATCCATTGCAGAAACCAGCGCTAAATAAGGTGTTAATTGTAAAAATGAACGATCAAATTCATCCGCCTCCATCACAACATAAGAAGACTGATCGTTGTGCAAATAATTGGTTGCATAGTTACGCGTAATTCCACCTAAAAAAGCATTACAACCAACATTAGACTGTTTCATCAAATGCGCAGTCATACTCGAAATGGTTGTTTTCCCGTGCGTACCTGCCACACAAACCCCTTCCATGTCGCGAGTGAGTAATCCTAAAACTTCGGCGCGCTTTTTAACCTCAAAACCATTCTCATTAAAATATTTTAATTCGGTATGATTAGCGGGAATGGCAGGTGTATAAACCACCAAACAAGATGTTTTATCTTTAAACTCTGGCGAAATACCGTTAACATCATCTATTAAACTAACCTCAATACCTTCATTTACCAAGGTATTGGTTAGCACTGTTGAAGTGCGATCGTATCCAGCCACAATCTTACCCTGCTGCTTAAAAAAACGAGCCAGAGCACTCATCCCTATTCCACCGATACCGATAAAATAAACACTTTTTATTTCATTTAACTTCAACATCTACTTCTTACTTTTTGCCAGTTCAATAACCTGATTTGCAATATCGCGTGCCGCATCAGGCTTTGCCAGTTTTGTAATATTTTTACTAAGTGTTTTTATCAAATGCTCATCTAAAGCCAATTGCGAAGCTTCGGCTATTATGCCGTTCACTTGAGAATCTTTCACCAACATGGCTGCATTCTTCTCAACCAGAGCCATTGCATTTTTGGTCTGATGATCTTCTGACACATTTGGAGAAGGCACAAAAATGGTTGGTTTACCTAATATGGCCAATTCTGAAATAGTGCCAGCACCAGCTCTCGAAACCACCACATCGGCCATTGAAAATGCCATATCCATACGACTGATAAAATCAGTAACCACCACTCTATCTTTCAACTCTAATGGCAAACCAGCCCTCATCTCTTCGAAATAGTATTTACCCGTTTGCCAAATCATCTGGCATCCTTCTGGTAGTTCTTTTATTCCATGTAATATTCCATTATTAACCGAGCGCGCGCCTAGGCTTCCACCAATCACCAAAATGGTTTTCTTAGCCGGATCTAATTTCCAGAATTTTGCGGCCTCACTCTTTTCAACCGTGGCTATAAGATTGCTACGAACCGGATTACCTGTTAAAATGATTTTTTTTCCATCGAAAAAACGATCCATATTGTCGTAGGCAACGCAAATTTTAGCTGCTTTTTTAGCCAAAATACGATTAGTGATACCTGGAAATGAGTTTTGCTCTTGCAATAAACAAGGTACTTTTTTTTGTGACGACACCCTTAAAACCGGACCACTGGCATAGCCTCCTACGCCAACCGCTACATCGGGATTAAATTCAGCAACAACTTTGCGAGCTCTATTAAGGCTATTAATCAACTTAAATGGAAACGATAAATTCTTTAAGGTAATTTTACGTTGTAAACCAGCTACCGGCAGACCTACAATATCGTATCCTGCTTCCGGAACCTTTTCCATTTCCATCTTACCCTGAGCTCCTACAAAAAGTATTTTGGCATCAGGAAGTTGTTCTTTTACTGCATTGGCAATCGAAATGGCCGGAAAAATATGACCACCAGTACCACCTCCGCTAATAATAACTCTTAATTCGCTCATTTTTCTTCAGTATTTTCTTCAGCAACCAAAGCTGAACGTTCTTTCATATTATATCTGCTCACACTTAATATAGCACCCAAAGCCAAACAGGTAAACAGGGTTGATGTACCCCCCATACTAACCAACGGTAAGGGCTGACCAGTAACAGGAAAAACTCCAACAGCAACACCCATATTAATAAACGCCTGAACCGACAAGAGGGTCGCAAGACCTATCACTAGAAAAGCCGGAAAGGTCCGCGTACTGGCACGTACAATCACACCTGACCTAAATAGCAATATCAAATAAGCCAGCATCACAAGCAAAGCTCCAAAAATTCCAAATTCTTCAGTGATAATAGCATATACAAAATCACTGTATGGGTGAGGTAAAAAATAGCGTTGATGACTGTTACCCGGACCTTTACCAAAGAATCCACCTGTGGCGATTGCCATTTTCGAACGCTCAGCCTGATAATCGGCAGTTCCTCCACCTGGTTCGTTATCTTCTTCCATATGTCGCATAATACGTGCCTTCCAGGTACTGGCTCTATGCAAAAAAGGAACATACTCCGATGAAAAGATAATAAACGTAACAAAGATCAGAACAGCGCCAACTGTTCCCAATATATATTTTAACGATACACGACCAATAAACATAACCAATAAAGCAGTTGCACCTATCAAACCGGCCGTTGAAAAGTCTTCTTTAAATATTAACCCACATACAATTCCAACATGAATCATTATGGGTTTAAAGGCACTATCAGCATTAGTATCGTCCTGTTGATGCTGAGCTAATACTTTTGCAATAAATATCATCAAAGCCAACTTTGCCAACTCCGAAGGCTGAAACGAAATACCTACTACTGGCACCGTTAACCAACGACTAGCCTGATTAAGACTCACTCCCGTTAAAAGAGTTATCAACAGTAATGCTTCAGAAAAATAAAGAAAAACGGATGCAAAGCGCGCAAACCACTTATAATGTAAATGATGAACAGCCACTATAATACCAATACCCACCATTAAAAATTTGGCATGCCTGAACAGATAATAGATGGCATTACCATCATGATGCTTGTATGCAAGGTTACCCGTAGCACTATACACCACCAGGCTCGAAAATATTGACAATGCAATAATCACAAACCATATTATCCGATCGCCTTGAATATATTTACGTATCGTTTCGTTCATCTTCAATTTTTACAATTCTCTCACACAATCCTTAAACTGAATACCTCGATCGATATAGCTACTGAACAAATCAAAACTTGCACATGCAGGAGATAAAAGCACTACATCACCCTTTTTACCCAGATGATAAGCAACCTCAACTGCTTCTTTCATCGATTTAGCTTCTTTAATAACAGGTATTACGCCATTAAAAGATTTAAAAAGCTTTTTGTTATCAAGTCCAAGACAAACCAACGCCTTCACCTTTTCGTGAGCCAACGGAAAAAGATCGGTATAATCATTTCCTTTATCCACCCCACCGGCAATCCATACCACAGGTTTGTCCATACACTCTAAGGCATACCATGTAGAATTTACATTAGTAGCCTTCGAGTCGTTTATAAACTCTATCCCTCTTACCGAACATACTTTTTCAAGCCGATGTTCAACTCCTTTAAACGAAGTAAGACTTTCGCGAATAAATTTCTTTTTAATCTTTAAAACCGATGCCACAATTCCGGCAGCCATCGAATTATAAAGATTATGTTTCCCCTGCAATGACAGTTCCTGTGATAAAATACTCATGGTGTCCTGGTTGTAGTTAATAATGACTTCGTCGTTTGTGACGTAAGCCCCTCGCTTTAATAAATCCTTTTGTGTAAAGGGTATTATATCTGATTTAAAAATATGCTTGGTTAATTCTGTTGTTATGTTCTCATCATCCTCACAATAGATAAAAACATCTTTTTCGGTTTGATTCTGAGCAATGCGAAATTTACTATCGATATAATTTTGCATTTTATAGCTATACCTGTCCAGATGATCAGGAGTAATATTAAGCAACACAGCTACATCGGCTTTAAAATCAAACATACCATCGAGCTGAAAACTACTTAATTCAATCACATACCAATCAGGCCTCTTACCTTCAGCAATTTGTCGGGCCAAACTAGTTCCAACGTTACCTGCCAACTCAACCTTAACTCCTGCATTCTTGAGTAATTCGTAGGTCAACAATGTTGTGGTTGTTTTGCCATTACTTCCAGTAATACAAATACTTTTAGCCTCCATATATCGCCCTGCAAATTCAATTTCTGAAATAACAGGTATGCCTTTTTCCTTAGCCTTCACTATTATGGGAGCCGAATCAGGTATACCGGGACTCTTCATAATTTCGTCAGCTTCCAGAATTCTTTCTTCGGTATGCTTATTATCTTCAAATTCGATACCGGCATTCCTTAATTCCGTTTTATTCTTTTGCGTGATGCTTGCCTTGTCTGAAACAAAAACGCTCCAACCCCTTTGCACAGCTAATAAAGCTGTACCCACACCACTTTCGCCAGAACCCAGAACAACCAGCTTCTTCATGTTATCTTACTTTTAAAGTTACGATAGTTAATACTGCTAAAATGATTCCGATAATCCAGAAACGGGTAACAATTTTAGACTCGGTATATCCCTTTTTTTGATAATGATGATGCAAAGGAGCCATCTTAAAAATTCGCCTTCCTTCACCATATTTTTTCTTGGTATATTTAAACCAGCTTACCTGCATCATAACCGAAACATTCTCGACCAGGAAGATTCCGCATAAAATTGGTATCAGCAATTCGATACGCAATAGAATGGCAAATACAGCTATAATTCCACCCAAGGTTAAACTACCTGTATCGCCCATAAAAACCTGGGCTGGAAACGAGTTATACCATAAAAACCCAACAGTAGCACCGATAAAAGCAGCAATAAACACTACCAGCTCTTCGGAGTTAGGTATATACATGATATTCAAATAATCGGCGTAAATGATATTACTCGACAGATAAGCAAACACCCCGAGAGTTGTACCTATTATGGCCGACGTACCAGTGGCCAATCCATCGAGTCCATCTGTTATATTGGCACCATTTGAAACGGCTGTGATAATAAAAATTACCGCTACGACAAAAACAAGCCATCCCCATTTTTGGGCCTGATCTCCTAAAAACCAAACCACCTTTGAGTAGTTAAAGCGATTATGTTTCAAAAACGGAATGTTGGTAACTGTTGATTTGGTATCCTTTGTTGCAGGTCGTTCAACCATAGTTCCGTCTTCAGCCTGAATAGTTATGGTTTCACCCGGAATAGTTTCCCTAACATACACATCATCGCTAGCAAATAAGGTTAATCCAACAATCAGACCTAAACCCACCTGACCAGCAATTTTAAACCTGCCAGCCAATCCTTCTTTATCTTTTTTGAATACCTTAATATAATCATCAATAAAACCAATTACACCCAACCAAAGAGTAGATATAACCATTAGAATAATATAAACATTATCCAGCTTACTTAACAAAAGAACCGGTATTAATATGGCAGAAATAATAATAACACCTCCCATAGTAGGCGTACCTTTTTTCGCATATTGCCCTTCGAGTCCCAAATCGCGAACCACTTCACCAATTTGCTGACGCTGTAGCATTTTAATTACCAACTTACCAAAAATGGCTGCAAACAATAAAGCTATGATAACAGCTAAACCGGCACGAAACGTAATATACTGAAACACTCCGGCTCCAGGAAAATTCACAGTTTCGAGATACTTAAACAAATAATACAACATCTCCTCTTATTCTTCTGCGTTAAAAATTTCGTTTAATATTTCACGATCATCAAAGTGATTTCTCACTCCATTGATCTCCTGATAGGTTTCGTGACCTTTACCGGCAACCAAAATAATATCACCAGGCTGAGCAACCATGCAGGCTGTTCGAATGGCCTCTTTACGATCGACAATGGATAAAACTTTTATTCTTTCTTTAAAAGTAACACCCTTCATCATTTGCTCAATAATTACAGATGGATCTTCGCTACGCGGATTATCTGATGTTAAGATAACTCTGGAACTACCCTGAACAGCCTCTTTGGCCATCTCGGGACGTTTCATTGGATCGCGATCGCCACCGGCCCCTACAACCGAAATAAGTTGTTGATTTCCCTGGCGAACCATATTAATTGTTTCAATTACATTCTTTAAGGCATCTGGGGTATGTGCATAATCAACAATGGCCGTTTTGCCATCTTTAGACCGAATAGTTTCAAACCGGCCATCAACCGATTTTAACTGGCTTAATGCCACCAGCACCTCCATTTTATCAAAGCCCATTAAAACAGCTGCACCATATACAGCCAACAGGTTTTGAGCATTAAAATGACCTACAAACTGAGTCCATGTTTCATGTCCATCAATCTCCAGTTGCATACCCTCAAACATACTTTCAATAATTTTTGCTCTGAAAGTACCCATGCCTTTTATCGAATAGGTATTTTTATCGGCCTTGGTGTTTTGCATCATAACCATGCCATTTTTATCATCAGCATTGACAAGACAAAAGGCTTCTTTATCTAAATTATCGAAGAAAGATTTCTTAGCTTCGATATAGGCTTTAAACGTTTTATGATAATCGAGATGGTCGTGAGTAATATTAGTAAACAAAGCTCCATCAAACTGAAGACCAGCAACTCGATTTTGATCCAGTGCATGCGAACTTACCTCCATAAAGCAGTAATCGCAGCCTTGCTCTACCATCTCGGCCATCAATCTGTTTAAGGTTACAGCATCAGGAGTGGTATGTGTTGCATCCATTTGTTCTGTACCTATATAATTTGCCACTGTTGAAAACAGTCCGGTTTTATATCCCAATGCCGACACCAATTTATACAACAAAGTAGCAATAGTGGTCTTTCCATTGGTTCCGGTAACACCAACTAATTTAAATTTACGCGAAGGGTAATCATAAAAAGCAGAAGCCATTATTCCTAATGCCTTTGAACTGTTTTTAACAAGCACAAAAGTTACTTCGTCGGGGCAAACTTCGGGAAGCTCCTCGCATACCACACACTTGCAACCATTAGCGATTACTTGGGGAATAAACTGATGCCCATCAACCACAGTACCATTTACGGCAACAAATACGGAGTTTTCTTTTGCTTTTCTCGAATCGAAACAAACTTCAGCAATCTCAACATCCATTTGGGGGATGATTTGATCAACCTCAACTTCCTGTAATATTTCAAATAGTTTTTTCACTTCACTGATTTAGGTTAACCCATTTGTAAATAAATAACCGATCCTTTTCTAAAGTTCTGACCCGCTGTTAGTGATTGCTGCCGCACACGACCTACACCTTTCAAAACAACTTTAAGCCCGTGATTTTCTAGAATAGCAACCGCATCCTTAGCCCCCATGCCTAATACATTTGGCACCAATCCTTCAGGAAAACTTTTAGAAGTCATACTTATATCGTGCTCGCGAGCTTTAGTAGATGCCCATTCCGAACTTATTTCCTGACCTTTAACACTAATACCAACCTCATTAAACACTTCAACTAAATCGTCTTTCATACCCCCTTTTGCATAAGGAAGATATTCGCCAACCGGTATTTCGTAATTTTCTTTTACATCGGGGTGATCATAGTTTTGAGCATAAACCCGGTCAGCAATTTCGCCAAAAACCGAACCTGCCACAATATTACCATAATAAGACACTTCATTTGATGGTCCATTAACCACTACAATACAGCTATAAAGAGGTCGATCTGCCGGGAAATATCCAGCAAACGAAGCTTGGTATTGAACCCCACCTTGCCCCTTATATCCTTTATTACCCTTTGCTATTTGAGCTGTACCGGTTTTACCGGCTATTTTATATCGGTTATTTTTTATATTTTGAGCCGTACCATGCTCAACCACACCCACCAACAATTCGTGCACCTTTTCAATAGTACTTAATGAACAGATAGATGGATTAAGTACTTCGGTTTTTCTGCGTTCAATAATATCGCCATGATGAGCAATGGCTTCTACAAACTGAGGCTTAACCATCTTTCCGTTATTGGCCACAGCATTATAAAAAGTTAACACCTGTAAAGGCGTTAGCTGCGTTTCGTAACCTATCGACATCCAAGGCAAAGTTGTACCCCACCAATCTTTTTCACCGGGATATTTTATACGAGGTATTCCCTCTCCTTTTATTTCTATGCCCAATGGATCTTTTAATCCCATTGAATAAATACGATCGACATATTGACGAGGATTATCTTTATAATTATTAAATATAATTTTTGAAATTCCCACATTCGACGATTTCTCAAATGCCTGACGAACAGTAATTGTACCGAATCCACCATGATGACTATCGGTCATTCTTCGATCGTAAAATTTACAGACGCCCCTACCAGTTTCAATACTATCATTCAATTTAACCACTCCATCTTCAAGAGCTACAATCATAGAAGCTAGCTTAAAGGTAGAACCAGGTTCTGTGGCCTCGCCAATAGCATAATTATATTGTTCATCGTAATCGCCCGCCGAATTCAGCCCCAGATTTGCTATTGCCCTTATTTTTCCGGTACTCACTTCCATTACCACAGCACAACCATGATCGGCCCGGTGATCTTTTAACTGTTCCAGTAAAGCATGCTCTGCAACATCCTGCAAACCTATATCAATAGTTGTAATTACATCGTTTCCGTCGGTTGGCTCAATTTCTTCTTCCACCACCCAGTTACCCGATACCCGGGTACGATTACTGATACCACTTACACCTTTTAAGGTATTATTATAAGCCATCTCTAAACCAAATCGCCCACCCAAATCCTTTTCGGCATATAAACTACCAATAGTACGCGATGCCAAATCTCCAAAAGGCAACCTGCGATTTTCGTATTTCTTTTCGATATAACCTCCTTTATTAGGCCCTAACCTGAATAAAGGAAATTGCTTTACTATTCTTAAATCGGTAAACGATATTCTTCGGGGATGAACCTGATAATAACGTTTCCCCTTAGCACGAGCTCTTTTAAGGTTATTGCGATAATAATTAACAGAGTGATCATTATAAAAAGACGATAAACAAATAGCCAGACTATCAATATTGGCATCAAATACCTCATCAGTCAAACCATTGGCCTTCATATCCATATAAATACGATAAGTAGGTACCGAACAGGCTAATTTGCGTTGATCTGAAGCCAGTATATCACCTCTATTTGCATCAATAATAATATCTTTATTACTCAATTTCTTCTCTTCTTCGGCCCACTTATCTCCCTCAACTACTTGCAAAAATAGTGCAGTAAAGATAATCCACACCGCCAGAAGTCCGACTCCAATGTAGACTACTCCAAATCGTAATATGATACCTTTCTTAATCTGCATCTGTTATTTTCGCACTTTTAATTTTCGAGGAGGTTCAGTTAATTCCTCCAATTCCAAATTATTTGCTCTTACTTTTTTCAACACTTCGCTTTGCTTACTCATAAACATCAATTCTGATGATGTAGTAATAGCCTCGTAACGCAACTCCTTTAATTCTTTATTTAATCCGGCAACCTTACGCATTAACTCCTCCATTTTATAATGATTACCAATATAGAGGAATCCCATAAAAGCCAGATAGACAAAAAATGGCCCTTGCTTGGTTACCAATGCGCGAGTAAAAATTCGCCCGTTTATTATATCGCGAAACGATATACTTTTTATCTCACTAAACTCTTCTGTAGATTGGATAAAATCTGTGAATTTATTTTTACGCCAATTCATACTCGTTCTGCTATTCTAAGTTTCGCACTTCGAGCCCGACCATTACGCTCTATTTCCTCATCGCTTGGAATAATAATTTTGCGATTTACTGCTTTGAACGGCACATGTGTTTGACCATACAAATCCTGCTCGGCATTTGCCTTATCACAACTACCTGATCGAATAAAGTTCTTAACCAACCGATCTTCAAGACTATGATAAGAAATAACACTCAATCGACCACCAACCGCAATAGCATCGGTAGAGGCATGTAAAACAGCTTTCAACACCTCCATCTCTTGATTAACCTCAATGCGAAGAGCTTGAAAAACCTGTGCTAAAAATTTTGATTGTTCTTTTTTAGGCCCACACTTCTCGGCCACTTCTTTTAAATCTGTAGTTGTTTCGAATGGCTTACCCGAGCGGTGTTTTATAATGTTTCCGGCCAACTTTCCCGATTGCTTTATTTCGCCATATTGCCAAAACAAGCGTTTTAAATCTTGCTCATTATAAGTATTTACAACATCGGCCGCTGTTCGTTGCAACTGCTGACTCATTCTCATATCGAGCTTGGCATCAAAACGAAAAGAAAAGCCTCGTTCGGCCTCGTTAAAATGATGCGACGAAACTCCCAGGTCACCCAAGATCCCATCCACTTTATCAACACCTATATATTTAAGAAAATGAGCTAAATAGCGAAAGTTATGACGAACAAAAATCAATCGATCATCATCGGGGCGATTTTCATAAGCATCGGCATCCTGATCAAACACAATCAATTTCCCATCGCCCAAGCGGCTCAAAATTTCACGGCTATGACCACCACCTCCAAATGTTAAGTCAACATATATTCCATTCGGCTTGATGTTCAATCCATCAACCGACTCTTTCAACAACACCGGTATATGATATTCCTGTTCCATACTAAAAAGTTTACTCTAGTCAACTACAGGAGAATCTTTGCCCAGCAATTCCTCAGCCAATACACCCAGCTCATCTCCCGACAAGTCTTCAGCCTCAAACCGCTGTTTACTCCACAATTCGATACTACTACCAACACCTAACAACACAACTTCTCCTTCTACACCAACCATATCCATCAACCGCTTTGGCACCAAAAAACGCCCATTACCATCGAGTGTAACTTCGGCTGCCGAACGATACAAAGCTCGTTTCAACCTTCGATCCTGCTGTCGATAAGAACTAAGCTTCTCCTCCAACTCTGCCACCACACTCATCCATTGCTGGTAAGGCACCAAAACCAAACAGTTCTCAAACAAATCTTTACTAACCACAAAACACTGTTGATCCCCCTCACTCATTGTTTTTTTAAACAACGAGGGCAATACAATGCGCCCTTTTGCATCGGGCTTACAAACAAAATCGCCTATAAATGTGATCATTAACAAAATGAAATTAGTATGGTAAAAGTAAATAAAAAAGAAACCACTTACAACCACTTCACTCCACTTTAATCCACTTTGTTGATAACTTTTTAGTTAGCTACTACTTTGGGCATTCCTGCAAACAAAATACATCCCTTCTCCAAGGCCGATTTCAGGACATTCTTAAAACAATAGATTTGAATTTTTAAGGGGCGCAAATATAAAGATTTTAGAAGTGGAATTAAACAATAAGTTTTCCACAACACTATCAACATCCATTAAACCAATCTTAAAAAGGATGAAATATAGATTCAAAAACACCTCTAAAAAAAATCAATTAAATACAACTCCACCTTAGCCAGAACCACCAATAAAACATCAACCTTCCGACGGAACAGACAGTACATTTATACGCTTTACAATCACAGTCAACTTTTTTTTCATTTATATATTACTCAATCTTTTTTCGATATTAATTGAATAAACATTGAGTTTAGTTCGAATTTAATATGAATTTAGTTTGTATTAAAGCACTATATAACTACTATACAACTACTATATAACACATAAAAAAACTGGTAACCTGAGTTCGATTTAAATTTTAAAACTCAGATTAAAATAAAGAAGTGATTTACAATGAATAATTTTAGAGTAATAGTGAACTATTGCGATGAAATTTGAAGCAGTTAATCAGTTATTTATTCAAAGCTTGCTAATTTTCACTTACAAACAGCAATTTTCTTCGTGCAATCGACTCAAAATAGCCCGCTATTCTTTCGTCAATATACACTTGAAACTAACTATTTGTAAGCGTTCTGAGTTCAAAATTTTACGTCGAACTCAGGTTAATAAGAACACAGAACATCTATTCTCTTATCTGATTACATATAAGACAACACTATATAAAAACCTAAAACACATTGGCATTCGATTAATGATTATTTTTACATGGTCCTCCATTGTTCATATAGCTCTCGTATGATATTCTATTTAGGGGCTTATCTTTTTTATACTATTGAGATTAGATTCTCTGATGACTATCCTCAAAGACAAAAATCATCTGTAGATCTGATTTTTTTCAGTAAAAACAACTCCAGAATAGTTGAATATTTTGGAGTTGCTTCAGATAACCAAAGTACAGTGATTAAAAAACGGGCACTAAACGGACGCAACAAACCTTAGTTTAAAAGTTAACAAGAAGTTGACATTACTTCATGTTACATATATCAACCTTGCATTTGTTTTTACTAAAATATCACCACCACCACTTAACCTACATTATACCCAAAGTAACTGATATTAACTTTCACAAAAAACTCTTCACACAAGCCCAAAATCCTCACTTATCAGCCCTGCTTCATACTTTCAAACAGGTTTTTTTAGGTCTATTTTTATTAAAAAAGTATCTATTTCATAAAAAGTATTAATAATGTTTTACCACTCATAATACTGACGTTCTACCACTTAGCCCAAACAACAAAGTATTATTTGAATTTTACTTGTCAATTAGATGAATAAAATTTTTAAATTGCATTGATAATAAATCTCAATTTTAAAAAATTCGAAGAATGAATAAAGCAGAATTCGTAAGCGCAATAGCTGCTGAAAGTGGCTTATCAAAAGCTGATGCTGAAAAAGCATTAAATGCAACAACAGAAACAATTAAAAAAGCTTTAGCTGGTGGTGATAGCATCCAATTAATAGGTTTTGGAACATTTTCGGTAAGTGAACGCGCTGCTCGCACAGGTAGAAACCCACAAACTGGAAAAGAAATTCAGATTGCAGCTAAAAAAGTAGCTAAATTCAAACCTGGTAAAGCACTAGACGAAGCTATTAACTAAGCTAAGCCCTACTAAAGGCATTTATTTCCTGGCAACAGGATAAAATATAGGATACAACAAAGATCTTTAAGATTTAAGTTGTATCCTTTTTTTATGCAATTAGTTACCCATACAGGTATCGAAATATCAAAACCTAAAGAAAACCACATCAATAATACCTTTCTCAGCATTCATAACTAAGATTCAAGGATTTTCAATTAACCTTTATCATTCTTTTTTTGCAAAGAACAAAATCAACTATCTTATGATTTGTTAAATTGAAAATAAATATGTTTTTTTATGATATCTATTTTTTACCTATACCTTTTAGATTATTGATTTTTGAGTAGCGTGAAAAGTGATGAAGACCTATAAAGAATAGATACTTTTAATATTTCAAGCACCTTACTCATAAAACATTTGTGGGTGAGATGGCGAAGCATTACTATCATCCCATATAATCCTGTTGTTGAATGATTACTATTTTAGTTAAATCGGTTGAAGGAGTATACCCATAATCGTAACAAAAATAATATAAATTACCTCCTTTACTTTTCCAGGTATGTGTAAGATGTTTGAAATCCATACCGAGTTTTTTAACAAACTCTTTCCGAACAGTAGCTTTACCCTGAGGACATGCTTTTCGCATGGCACTTCTGTTTGTTCGAAGCTGCTTATTAACGGATCGAATATATAATTCGACCGAATTTTGAGACTGATTATGAAAGGCACTTTTGCACTGAATGTTACAAAATTTTTTATCACTTCTTCCGACCATCGGTTCATGACAGTACAAACAAGTTAATTGAATTTCTGAGCTCATACCAATATTATTAGACGTTTATTTTCGTTTATATACGATTAATAATCTTTTAAGGTAAGGTTTTTCCATATGTTGGTCAACAAAAAACTATGGTACCAAAGCCAATTATATATCTTAATAAAAGAACGCTTGAAAGCAGAGCTGTATGCGCATTGCTTTTCAAAAACAATTCTGTTTTATTGGAACGTATTGCACTGAATAGTTGGATAACATGGAATGTTGAATTAAAAGCATACACCGCCCCTCTAAAATCAAATACAATTGGATTAATTAAAGACATTTTTGAAGACATTGCTGACATAAGCACTAAATATTACCATGCCGAATTAAAAAGTAATGTCGAAAAAACTGTTATTGGTGACACAGTATACTTTAATGGCATACTTGAGGCAAAAGAGAAGTATGGGTCAATAATGTTGGTTCCCTACCATAACAATGACGAACGATTGATCATTATCAAATATAAATTTAAGAAGAGTATACATCAGATATTGGTCAAAAACACCTATGCACATTGGAATAGTAGCATAAGTGATTTCACTTTAGAGCCAAAGCTTATAATATTATCGAAATTTATTGATACAGTATCGGGCGATGTAAAAATAAGGCTACATAACGAACTAAAAATTAAAGATCATTCCATTATTCAAAAACTATTTGAACAAGAGTATGTAAAAGACCATTTTTTTAAAAGTGTTCCGCTTGATTTTTTAAAATACATGCAATTAAAAGGCTATAGTGCAAACACCATTAATACCTATTACTATTTTGTTTTGCGATTTATTAATTGCTACAAACAAAATAATTTGAATGAGATCAATGATTTTGGTTCGGAAATAATAAACAGATATCATGAACTGATGCAAGGAGAGAAAGATTACTCATTTGCCACCTTAAATCAGTCAATCAATGCCATTAAGCTCTATTACAAAGGCTATCTGCAAAAAGAGTTAGAGGTAAAAGAAGTGATTCGCCCCAGAGTAGGCAAGCAACTACCCAAAGTATGGAGTAAGGAAGAGATGAGTCTGATACTACAGAGCCTGGAGAATTCGAAGCATAAGGCACTAATTGCATTAATATATGGTAGTGGATTAAGAATTGGTGAAGCCCTAAACATTAAACTTAATGACATTGACTCCAAGCGGATGCGCATTAGAATACTTGCAGGGAAAGGAAGAAAGGACAGATATAGCATTATTGGGCAATCGATTTTAGAGGCTTTAAGAGTATATTATAAGGAATACAAACCAACTAACTATTTATTTGAAGGGCAGTTTGGAGGTAAATATTCGAGCACAAGTGCCGGAAGAATATTAGCACAGGCAATTAAAAAAAGTGGTGTACCCAAACGAGGGGGTTTACACTCGTTACGTCATAGCTTTGCCACCCACTTATTAGAATCGGGCACCGACATAAGGTATATACAAGAGCTATTGGGCCATAGTTCATCGACCACAACGGATATTTACACCTATGTTAGTAATAAATATCTAGAACGAATTAAGAGTCCATTAGATGATATTATCATAAAAAAAGAAGCTAAATTAGCTTCGGGACAATAGATAAAGGCAATGTAACCGTCATACACCGACGGTTACAGAAAAGTTGTGTGGCATTAACATCTCAAACAATAGATAATAATTTTAATAACTGATATAATAAAATATGGATAACGAATCAAAATTATTTTTTGGAAAAATACTAGGCGAGATATATAGAATACAAAACAATTCTGAAGATATGGCATGCCCTGCAGAACCTTCACAGATTTTTGGATTGTTAAATGGATTCGAGAACGTTATAGATGAAGAAATTGAACGTATTGGTGCTGTATCAAGAGAAGAACTATATGCAGTAATGGACGTCCTTGATGAATATTGGCGTGATTTGGAAAAAAGACAAGAATTTAAAGGATTTTATGATATTGAGCATAAACTACAACAACGAGGAATTGGTAGAGGAAAAGCTATTCCTATTCTTACTTATTTAAAAGCAAATCATCAGTTTGTAGAACTTATAGATAAAATGAATTCGCAACATTCTCCAATAGAATGCAAGAATTTCGACCTTGATGAATTTGAAAAATAACTTATAAATGGATGCTTTTACAATAATAACAGGTTTAGCTTCTATTATAGGTGCGATTATAGCAATCAGCGAAGCAAGAAAAGCCAAGAATAGTGCTGAGATAGCGACTTCTGCAAAGAATGAAATTTTAGACATAAAAAATACAGAAGAAATTTCAAAAGTATATTCAGAAACAAAAAACATTATTAAAGAATTAAGAAAAGTTGGACCTACAGCAACAGCAACGAAGATTAAGGGAGTTGATAATAATGAAATTGCTAGTAGAGTTTTAGAGTATTCGTCACTTTTGAATGAGCATAAAAGTATTTTTAATCAGCAAAATGAAGTTGATTCTCTTTGTAATAAACTTAAGACACCTGTTCAGAAATTAGCTAATGCAAAAGACGCTGATGAAATCATTAATCAAGGGAAGAAAATTTATAATTTAATAAACAATCACCTATCTCAGATTAAAAAAGAGTTAGATGATTTGAAAATGAAATAACGCCACACAACAATAAATATACGTAATGCGGGGCAATGTGGTAAATTTGAGCTTTAAAGCATTTAATAAACAAAGGAGCGGTTTGATAGTGAATTGCCTTGAAATCCCGCACTACGCATATTCGAGCCGTTAGGCACAAGCTGAAAAAATGAATAAAATCGTAAAATATGGACTTCTGACTACATTGATTTTATTAGTTGGATTAGTAATTAGCTTTGTAATTTTCATTAGTTCATTTGACATGTTTGGAGAGCCTGAGAAACAAATTATAGAAACTGTTTACGACAATGAAGGTTTAAGACAAGCAACTATATTTGAATTTGGAGGAAATGCTGTAACAAATTCTTCTATTCATGTGTCAATTGATTTAGGAAACAAGAACAAAACTGAAGACCTTAAAACAAAAATAGTGTTTTCAACAGAACATATATCAGGAACAACTGTAAAGACTGAGTGGGTTTCATTCGACACATTGAAAATTTCGTATTCACATGAATTAGAACCAATAACTCAAATAGAGCAAGTGAACTATACCGATTCGACTTTAGATGTAATTATTATATATGAAAAATAAACAGCCAGTGCCTAACACGCCGGAAATAAAGCATGGCGCGGGTTGCTCGTCCTGACACTTTAGTCTACCGTCTTAGTCCCCCTATCGGGTGACACGACACCACGACTAATGGGCCACGACTTCATCCAGCAAACGTTATGCGCTAACCGACGAACAGCAATGACTATTGGGAGGATTTTTTACGAAAGTCGGGCGAAAGATGAATTTGCGCAGCCCACGGCCATCGCGCAAGCTTAATTATTTTGGCAATTTAGGTTATCAAGCATTTCCTATTTTTGAAACGCTCTCGGCTAAACATCTTTGTTAGGATTTCGCATAATTTTGAAAGTGTGCTCATCAACATTTACGGGCTGTTTAAGCTGTTGTATAAATTGTCAGCACACTCGGTTTAACAAAAGGCCGCCCCGCTCCTTCTGACTTGCAAATTGCTTAGTTTGGAAGTTTAGTTGGGCCTCTGATCTTTTGCATAAATTTGGCCAAAAATGGTGAGGTGCTTTAATAGTTGGCTATTTTGGGAAGTGTGTCGGGGTTTCAATAGGTTTAACCAGATTTTAAGAACGATTAATAATTTAAATAACAAAACCGGCAGCGCATAACACGTTGCAAAAATCATAGCAGTGTGCATGGTCGTGAAACACCACAGAATCACCCAGATTGCTTAATCGTCCTGCGGACGGCAATCATCGTGATTCTGCTACGCTTCTTGCAACAAACGTTACGCCCTATTATAAAACTCAGTGCATAAGAATCATTAACAAATAAAAACAGACGTGAATGAATTCTCAAAAGTCGGACGGACGGAGAAAACCAGCATATAAAATTGAAATTAATACATCAACAGGACAACCAGCAGGACTCGAAAAAACTCGAAAAATAATACAGACTGAATTAGACAAAGAAATCCAGTTTAATAAGCTTTGTTCGAAAATCAAATTAGAGGACTTCAGACAAAAACGTTCTGAAAAACAAAATTTAGATCGTAGAGCAAAACGAATAAAATAGATTTGATATATAAGAGCGAGACCAGCTCAATAAACACGGACTAACTTGTATATTCGGACAATAATTTGATCGAATAATTACAAGGAACCTAAGTGGGAGA
The DNA here is from genome assembly GCF_963668385.1 of uncultured Carboxylicivirga sp. GTDB lineage: Bacteria > Bacteroidota > Bacteroidia > Bacteroidales > Marinilabiliaceae > Carboxylicivirga. The sequence goes on along the minus strand of NZ_OY764327.1, from coordinate 2,982,144 downwards.
ATTATGTCCAATTGGGAAATTAAACTAACTTGAAACAAAAAACCAACAGGGCGTAACACACTGGAATAAAGCATGGCTCGTTCGCCTCGTCCTGACGCCTTTGTCTACTGTCTTTGTCCCCCTATCGGGTGACACGACACCACGACTAACGCGCCACGACTTCATCCAGCAAACGTTACAGGCCATGTCGGGTACTTCTCGTCCTTGTATCTGTATTTTAGTAAAACACTCAAACATTAAGACTGACAATTATTTCAATTTCTGTGACCATGTTGTACGTTTTAAAGACATTAACTTTATTTTGACTTCAACTCTACATTTTTTTGTGAATTATTTAAATTTTCATTCACGACGATGAAATTATGATTCCCGGTCATGAAAATTTGATTTTCTGGCATCGGTTTATGAAAAGTTAGTGGCAGAAAATGATTTATAGGTGACTGAAAATGAAAAACACATGACTGAACATGATTTGTAGTAGATGATAAGCAATAAATATATGACGGAGAATCATTTTCTTGAGACAGTAAATCAAATAGATGTGTCGGAAAATGAAAAATATATGACAGAAAAACAAAACAAGAATAACACACGGCCTGTAACACGCTGGAATAAAGCATGGCGCGCTTTGCTCGTCCTGACGCCTTTGTCTACTGTCTTAGTCCCCCTAACGGGTGACACGACACCACGACTAACGCGCCACGACTTCATCCAGCAAACGTTAGCCCTTATTGAATAACCAAACGTTCATTTCATAAATATTGAAAATAATTGACTAGTGAAATAAAATATCCATTGATCGAACTTACAGATTGGGTTTTCAATGGGGAAAAAGGATTTGTAGAGATTTTAGAAGAAGAAAAAGATGCAATTCATCATATTAATGAAAATGATCTTGACAAGCATTACAAAAGAATCTTAATTGACAGCAATGGGTATTATATCAAAATAATTACCCATAAAATTTTAAGTAAGACAGGGCCTTTATTTAAATTTTTTGGACAATCAAGGTTACAAGTTATTTTCAGTACGACAAATAGTGGTATTCAGATTTCATTGGATGAATTAAAAAGAAAAATTATTTCTAAGACCAAGCATCTGTATCCCATTACGAATTTGAAATTAATGACGGAATCTGAATTTATTTCAGAAATAAGTCTACTTGACAATTATGCAGACATTATTCGTGTTGCAACATTTTTAGATTATTAATAAAACAACAAGGGCTAACACGCTGGAAATAAAGCATGGCTCGGTCGGCTCGTCCTGACACTTTAGTCAACTGTCTTAGTCCCCCTATCGGGTGACACGACACCACGACTAACGCGCCACGACTTCATCCAGCAAACGTTATGGCCCATAGTCGAGTATTGAAACTTAAGCTTTACCCTGTTTGACTAAAAGTAGTCATATAGTATATGGAAAGTTTTGATTTGAAAGAAGGATCAAAGTTGATACGGTGATACCGTTGAAAAGTCGCCTTTTCGGACGAGAAGCCGTCCAATCAACTTTGGAGAGAGAAGTTATTCGATTTAAATCAAAAAGTCAAGTTTGATTTAAACCTTCTCAAACAAAACGGACCTTTTAAGAATGACTACTTTTAGACCTGGCACACGGACACTCCATATAAAATATAATAGAGAATACGTGTAGCCGAAACAGGGTGAAACCAAAAAACGGGATAAATAGCCTAGCAAAGGACAATACCGACAACGGGTTCGCTGTTATTTTTTTTTAATAACAGCCCATAACACTCACTAAACGCAAAAACAGAAACCGGCTATTATATTCACATATAATAGCAGTTTCCATTTCAGCGCCTAGTTAGAAGTTAGTTGCTATTGCTGACGTTATTGAGAATAATCTTTCAAGAAGTATATTGAGAATGATTACGACTAATATTAACAGTTGACAAATAGAGTATGGAAAATAATGGAACTAATAAGTAGACTTAGGTTATATACCAGATCTGTGATCAATTATATTTTTGGTGTTTTTATTTTATTGGGAATAGGTTTCTTATTTGGAATCGTACAAAAGAATTATGGATTACTATTGATAGTTTTTACACTCCCAGTAGTATTTGTTAAACTTCATTATGACATATGTAAAAGTTTAACAAGTCATTTTGGCATTTTAAGATGGAAGCTTCTTACTCCAATATTCATTATTTCAATTTTATTATTGACTTTCAAAATTTATGTGAATGAGACTATTAATTATCATAGTAGTTGTTTTACTAAAATTGCAGAGAGCTCAAGACTATGGAATTATTTTTTATACAGCATTTGGACGACAATTGTCTTATGGGAACTTTATTATAAATTATTATCGAAAATTTTAAGGCATAAGTTGAAAAATAACAGCAACTAACAAAGCATAAACCCAATGGTGGTTCGGTATAGTTTTGGTCGGGCGGATTGTTGTTTGATTTCTTAGTCCTGGCGGACACGAAATCTGCGCAAAATCCACCACTGGTCTTATGCCAAACGTTAGCTTGCATTTACCACATAATACATAAATATCCATTTTATTCCTTAAAAAAGGTCCAGTCAAGCATATAAGTAGCAAACAAGATACGAGAAAGTACTATTTTTATGAAGTATAAATTTAACTATATAGATAGAAAGAGAAGATTGACAGCAAGGTTGTTGCAAGTGACATCGCTTGTATTAACATTTATATTCTTCTTCCTTTTTCAATGGATTTATATAGAATATGGCGAAAAAGACATAACTGTTTTTGAATGGCTATTTGGAATAAATGAAATTTGGAGAGTTGTTGGCTGGATTGGATTTCTAATTTCTTTTGTTGTTTTTATTTCTATTCCAAGACTTGTGCCATTTAGAAATGGCCAAATATATTTAAGCAAAGAAAAAATCGAAGTTATTAGTAAGAAAATAAACCAATCTTTTGAAATACGGTTAATTGAAGAACTGAAAGTAATTAAAGATTTGCCTTACGAGGGTGATGAGCGATATGAAACTGAAGTTGCTACTCAAATAATATTTTGTATTCAGAATCTAAAATATGATTTTGAAATTGAAATCTTTAGTTTAAAAGACTTTGAAAATCTTACACCTATCTTTAAACATTGGCAAGATGTTATTAAGTTATATAAGGTCGAATATAAAATTTAAAAAACGCAAGCTAACACGCTGGAAATAAATCATGGCTCGTTCGGCTCGTCCTGACACCTTAGTCTACCGTCTTAGTCCCCCTAGGGGGTGACACGACACCACGACTAACGCGCCACGACTTCATCCAGCAAACGTTGGGTGTAATGCTGGAATGCACGTAAATCAATTATTCCGTTCTCTCAATAATTTAAATTCATGATTAAAGAATACAAAGAGAATAATACGACTAAAGTAATTCTAAGAATAGTTTTAATTCTTCTTGGAATCGCGACAATCATTACTGTTATATGGATTAATACATTGGTAATATTAGTCGGATTATATTTAATCTTAATGAGTTTTTTAATAAAAGACAGGTGTATTCAAATATTTAAGGACAGATTTGAACTTAATGGTAAAAGTATTTTACCAATTTTTAATAGCAAAGAAACTTTTAACTATTCGGACATAAAGAAAATTGAGTTTAGTGAAAGTTATACAGATATATTTAAATCGGTTCTAAAATCAATAGTTATTGACGACTTTGTATTTATAGGAAACTCTGGATATAATACTTATTCTAAACCAGACACAATTACAGTAGTTTTGAAAGACGACTCATTTCGGATCTTTAACAGAATTGGATCTAAAAATCAATTTTTATACTGTTTTAAAACTATATTGGAAGAAATAAATAAACAGAAAAGCACAACACCCAACACGTTGCAATAGCGCATAAGGGATTCGCTGAATTTGGGTAGGCCTCTGCAAAGTCGACCAGCGCCAAATTGCAAATTTGGCTTTAAAAAAGAAATGTAAAACAAATATGCCCTTTGGCTTAGCGCAATTATGAAAGTTTGTGAGGCTAAATCCCCTTACGACGCCATGCAACCACCGTTACGCCCTATTATAAAACTCAGTGCATAAGAATCATTAACAAATAAAAACAGACGTGAATGAATTCTCAAAAGTCGGACGGACGGAGAAAACCAGCATATAAAATTGAAATTAATACATCAACAGGACAACCAGCAGGACTCGAAAAAACTCGAAAAATAATACAGACTGAATTAGACAAAGAAATCCAGTTTAATAAGCTTTGTTCGAAAATCAAATTAGAGGACTTCAGACAAAAACGTTCTGAAAAACAAAATTTAGATCGTAGAGCAAAACGAATAAAATAGATTTGATATATAAGAGCGAGACCAGCTCAATAAACACGGACTAACTTGTATATTCGGACAATAATTTGATCGAATAATTACAAGGAACCTAAGTGGGAGAATTATGTCCAATTGGGAAATTAAACTAACTTGAAACAAAAAACCAACAGGGCGTAACACACTGGAATAAAGCATGGCTCGTTCGCCTCGTCCTGACGCCTTTGTCTACTGTCTTTGTCCCCCTATCGGGTGACACGACACCACGACTAACGCGCCACGACTTCATCCAGCAAACGTTGGGTAGCATACCTTCCTAACAAGAACATCTAGTAAAAAACATGAATTTCGAAATAAAAAAGAATACAGAATTCACCACTATTAATATTAAAAGGGACAAGGTTATAATAGGACTTGTTGCTTTTGTTTCTTTTTTATTTTTAGGATTTGTTTATATCATTTCTAGAATAGGATTCGAATTGATTTATGCAGAAGTCAATCCTATTTTATTGACAATAATAGCAATTTTCCTTTGGGCTACGTATTATAATTTTTTCAACATTTTTTATCTCCTCATTGGGACTGAAAATATTGAAATACATTCAAATTATATAAAACACACAAAAGTCGTTTGGCTATTTAGACAATCAAAAAAGTATCTAAAAAAAGAAATAATTAATATTGGAATTGGTGATTCATCTAAAGGATTTGGATCAATTGGACTTGATTTTTTTGGTTTATCAACTATAAAAGTTGTTGTGAACCTAAGAAAAAAGAAAAGAATGATTGGAAAACAAATCAACACAGACCAAGCCAAAAGGATAATAAGTGAAATTAATAGTAAAATGTACGCTACCCAACACGCTGGCATAAAGCATGGCGCGCTTTGCTCGTCCTGACGCCTTTGTCTACTGTCTTAGTCCCCCTAACGGGTGACACGACACCACGACTAATGCGCCACGACTTCATCCAGCCACCGTTAGCGGCAAGCCGTTGAGCAATCGAAAACTAAGCATTGCTTTTAACATTTAGACGCGGTGAGATTTCCATCAAGAAGAAAATATTTTTTCATCAAGGAGAAATTTTTTTCTATCAAGGAGGAATTTTCATTTCATCAAGACAAAATATCTTAAAAGAATTTTTTTGACACTTATACTATAAGATTAAAGTTACAGACAACTTATCCGATTTTTAATTGTGACTAAATAAACATCAAACTTCATGACTATTAATTATCAATATGACTTGAAAGATTTCCTGACTTTTAATAATTATAACTGTTCTTGAACTTTGAACTATAAGACATTAATAAATATAAATGGCCAGCCGCTAACACGCTGGAAATAAAGCATGGCGCGCTTTGCTCGTCCTGACACCTTAGTCTACTGTCTTAGTCCCCCTAACGGGTGACACGACACCACGACTAATGCGCCACGACTTCATCCAGCAAACGTTGTGCCCAATGCCATGACAGAGATAGTACATATAAATTTAAACGGAATGAAAAAACCTTGCATTGACTAAAACCATAATAAATGAAGACAATAGTTAGACTCTCTATTTTATTTATACTCTATTTCTTAGTTTATATCGTATATAGGCGATTTGATAGTTATATAATGATTCCTTTAACTACCTTAATAATAATATCAATGTTTGTATATGATTTCTTTTTGTTAAGGATTAAGCTTAATAATGGGAGAGCTATAAAATTAGGAACTAATAATTCTGCAAAATGGAGTAAGGTTCTTGGAGTAGTGGGAGGACTTGTTTTCTTTGTGCTTGGATTTCGTTTGAATTACAATGAATTTGCATATTGGGGGATTAATGGCACTTCATATCTTGGACTCTTGTTTATTGCAATGGGATTGACAATAAATGAAAATTATGAAATTCTTTTACGCGATAAATATTTAAAATACAGGAACTTTGGATTTAATCCTGAGGTTCAATATAAAAAGATTAAAGAAGTAATGTTCGATGAAAATAGATTAGTAATTACGACAAAGAATGATAATATTGAATATGATATTTCAGATGACATTGAGCGTAAAAAACTGATTGATTTTTTGTTAGTTAGATTGGGTGATAGATTGATAATAAATGAATAAGCACAGGGCACAATAACTAAGCGTTCTGCCTGGTTGCAAACCAAAGGCTGAGCGCGTGTGTTGCCGACAACCGGATAGAAATCGCTAATAGGTGTTATGGGGATTGATAGATAATGGATCAGGTGATAAAAAGAAGTTGCTTCGCTATTTTAGAGTTATTAAGCCATTAAATTCAAGTTTTTAAATTCACATTCTTACTTTTTAAGTCAAGTTTTGGTTACTCACATTTGATTCAAGCATAGCAATCTCATTCACCTTCCGGTGTTAGTTTTGTGTGAGGTGTTGAAGGATTTCGATAGGTGGAGGCCCACGAGCATCGAAGGTTAAGATGGTAATCAGTTGTCCCTTACCACAGGTATAGCAAAGTCGGTGTTTCACAGGAGGACGAACAGGGATAAGAGCTTTTCCAATTTGCTGTTCAACAGCTTCGCGCACTTTTTGCTTAATGGATGAAGCCAGTATTCCATAATGTCGTATCCGCACAAAAGCTTTGGGTAGGATATGCAGGGCAAAACGACGGATAAATTCAGCATGAGTAAGGGTAAGCGGATATTGCTTACCACCTTTTCGATAATCTTTAGCAGAAAAAGTGATGGTATTTTCATCAATCGTCTTGATTCGATGATTACTGATAGCCGTTTTATGGGTGTAACGACCAAGGTATTCGATTACCTGTGAGGGACCAAAGAAAGGTTGTTTGCAATACACCACCCAAGGCTGACTCATCAACAGCTTAGCTTCTTGTTGATTTAGCTTTGTTTTTTGCCGTAAGGCCTTCATCATACGAGCTCTGAATACTTTGCTTAAGGCTTTAACCGGGAACAGAAACTTATTGGTTCGTTGTACCGATTTCCATTTTTGTTGGTTAGAGATTCCTCCACCCGGCACAATGCAATGCAGATGAGGATGCAGGCTCAGGTTTTGTCCCCAGGTATGCAGGATGGCCACCATACCGGTTTTGGCACCCATCCATTTACGATCGGAAGCAAAGGTCTGAATCACACTCCAGACCACCCTAAAAAGTTGTCCGTAGAGCAAAGCAGGTTGGTATAGTGCCAATTGATTCAGTGTATCAGGCAAGGTAAACACCAGATGAAAGTAAGTGGTATTTAACAGGTCAGCTTCACGCTTACGAATCCATTGTTCCCGTTTGTGTCCCTGGCATTTGGGGCAATGACGATTACGACAACTATTGTAACTTAAATGAAGGGCATGACAATCGGGATGGTCACAACGATCGATATGACCACCTAATTGAGCGGTTCGACAAACCGACAAAGCATATAAAGTACGTGCCTGCCAGCTGTTGAAACACAGGCTGTCAATGAGGTCGTGTTGCAACTGAAGCACATCGGCCACTTCATACCGGGGCTTCATAATCGAGGTTTCTTATATAGCCAATCCAAAGGCGAAAAGGCTCGTTCTTTATTCAGTTGCGCCACGTGCAGGTAAACTAAGGTTGTTTTAATATCGACATGCCCCAGCAGATCTTTCAGCGTCATAATATCCAACCCCATTTCCAGCAGATGAGTGGCGTAGGTATGGCGTAAAACATGGGAGGTAACTTGTTTTTGAATACCGGCTTTTTTAGCTGCTTGACGAATGGCCCATTGTACACCGGTGGGTGAATACTGTTGTAGGTTTCCGTCGGGTCCTCTTCCGTTGAAAAGCCAGCGATAGGGTTTTTCTGCAGCAAGGTATTTTTTCAGTCCTTTAACCAATAGCCATCCAAGGGGGACATAACGGTCTTTGCGCCCTTTTCCTTCACGAATGTAGAGCATACAACGATCCAGATCGGCATCTTTTATCTGTAGGTTGATTAATTCGAAACGTCGCAGTCCGCAGCCATAAATAAGTCCGATAATCAACTGATGTTTTAGTAATGGAGCGGCTTTGATCAAACGTCTCACCTCTGTTTGACTTAATACAACCGGAAGTTTTTTGGGTAACTTCATTTTTGGTAAAAAGACTTGTTTAGAAGGAACACCGGTTACCTTGTACGCCAAACGAAGACCGTAAACGGTATGTTTCAAATAAGAGGAGGATGGTTTTCGACTCTGTTGTTGTAGGAAATGAAGATAATCCAGAACCTGGTCTTCTTCCAGTTGGGTGGGACAACAGTTGAAATGCAAAGCCATGGTAGCCAGACAACGGCCATAATTATGCAGGGTACTCAGGCTTTTGCCGGTAATAGCAATATGTCTTTCCAGTTTAACGTATAATTCGTTAAATTTGGATAATGAAGAACGAGCTTCATCGATTCTGGTAAAGCTTTTTTTTCATGGTACAATATTTTATTAACACATATAAAGGTAGCAAGGGCAACGGACTTTAGCTACCTTTAGGTTTAGTGCAACACGCTGGAATAAAGCATGGCTAGATTTGCTCGTCCTGACGCCTTTGTCTACTGTCTTAGTCCCCCTAACGGGTTACACGACACCACGACTAATGCGCCACGACTTCATCCAGCAAACGTTGTAACACATTTAACAAGCTTACGAAAATTGAGATTTAATAATAGACACATTAGTTTTTTTATCCTTGGAATTTTAATTATTCTGACTTCTTCTTGTGACTTTCCAAATAGATCAAATTTTCGAATTTACTCTGTTGACAGAAAGCAATGCGTGACAATTATAACGCACGGAGAAACGAGGTACATTATTAATGGACAACATAATTCCATTCCAAAAACAAATTACGTAAAACTTGACATAAGTGGAATAGATCCAATTGGCGATGAAATCAGTATTTGTTGGAAAAACGACAATTACGATTGGGAAATTGTAAATCACCAATCAAAAGTTCTAGACAATAAATTGGATACGCTAAAATTCAAATTTAATGAGAGTTTGGAAAGAGACAATCGAGGAATCCCCGATACTAAAAAATATCATAAACCAAATTGTGGGACAATAGATCTTTTGAGTATGGAAACCTATGACAATACAATTGTTATAGAGAATTAAAAAAAACGTGTTACAACACGCTGGAAATAAAGCATGGCGCGCTTTGCTCGTCCTGACGCCTTTGTCTACTGTCTTAGTCCCCCTAACGGGTGACACGACACCACGACTAATGCGCCACGACTTCATCCAGCCAACGTTATAATTTATTGTGGCGGGTTTACGAAGATTAGCTTAATTTGGATGTTTAGATATTGGTTTTTGAAAAGTCCACGGAACTTGAAACTTTTAACTTGATCAGCTTGTGTACCTTTTAGAATTGATTTTCAAACGTGAACAAAATATAGGATTTACAAGGCGCTCAAATCGAGACTTTCACTTATTCTGACCGACAAATAGATTTGAAACTCCGACAAGCATTTTTTATTAGGAGTTTGATTGACAAATCGTATTGGGACAAATAACTCTTGAGATTTCTTTAAGAGATAATATAAAAAACACATTTGCTTCATTTGGAGCAATAAACAACAAATTATAACACGCTGGAATAAAGCATGGCGCGCTTTGCTCGTCCTGACACCTTAGTCTACCGTCTTTGTCCCCCTATCGGGTGACACGACACCACGACTAACGCGCCACGACTTCATCCAGCAAACGTTATGCGCTAACCGACGAACAACAATGACTATTGGGAGGATTTTTTACGAAAGTCGGGCGAAAGATGAATTTGCGCAGCCCACGGCCATCGCGCAAGCTTAATTATTTAGGCAATTTAGGTTATCAAGCATTTACTGTTAGAGAAGTTATTCGATTTAAATCAAAAAGTCAAGTTTGATTTAAACCTTCTCAAACAAAACGGACCTTTTAAGAATGACTACTTTTAGACCTGGCACACGGACACTCCATATAAAATATAATAGAGAATACGTGTAGCCGAAACAGGGTGAAACCAAAAAACGGGATAAATAGCCTAGCAAAGGACAATACCGACAACGGGTTCGCTGTTATTTTTTTTTAATAACAGCCCATAACACTCACTAAACGCAAAAACAGAAACCGGCTATTATATTCACATATAATAGCAGTTTCCATTTCAGCGCCTAGTTAGAAGTTGTGTGCAATTAAAAAAACTAACAGAATAATAAATGGGGCGTTACACTCAACTATATCTAGACAAATACTATTTTTCTTGGAAATATGATATTCCTTCTTTTCTTTCATTTTTCTTCAAAGAGAATATGTTTTATAAAGAAATCCAAGACAGTGAAGGTGAAGATGACGACAACGTTGTTTTTGAGGAAATAGGATATAAATGCTCTGTAAAACAGTCAATAGAAATATTAGATAACTATGGTTATGATTTCGATAAAATTGTAGATGTATACGGTTTCTTTTATAGTGAATTTTATCAAGTTGTTAAAGAGCGGTTGATTGAAGTAATATCTTCTGCAGATAGAACAATGTCAGAAAAAGAGCTAGAGAGAAAACTGCAACTACATTTAGACACATTTCCAAAACTATCAAGAGAGGAAGAATTAAGAGATTTTTGCAAAAATCTACCAAGTATATTAGACTCTACTCACGGAAAAATTGACTCTAAGCATTTTATAATCGATTTTGAAGAGATACATATGGGGGTGATTGGGAAGGAATTAGAATATTCGCCATGGACTCTTATTATTTGTGAATTGCTAGATTGGGAGATGTTACGTGAGTTCTTTGAGATCCTATCAATGTTTTATTTTAGATTGTTTCTTGAATCTATGCCTAAAGAAGCCATTTTAAGATTAGACTTAAATGATATTGTTGATGAAGAACAAGAAGTAAAAGAGTTACATTCGGAATTAGCAACTAGGTTGGTTGATAAAATCAATTTGTATAATAAGTTCTTTAATCCGCTAATAACGAAAGAAGATTTCCTTAAGGAGAAGTATATTAAGTCTCGAGGATTAGAATTATTTAATGCATGCTTAGTAGAAAAGAATTCATACACAAAAGTGCAGATGCTTGAAACTCTTACAGAGTTAATATTTACTTCTAATAAGAGTCTTAAAGTTTCAAGTAGTAGAGTGAAAACAGGGGATGAAGAAATTGATTTAGTTATTGTAAATAATATGACAACTGCCTTTTGGACAGCATTTGGTTCTATGTTTTTCGTTGAATGTAAAAATTGGAATAAGAAAATTGGTTCGAAAGAAATGAGAGATTTTGAAACAAAACTAAGGAATCATAACAATGTTACTCACCTTGGTTTTTTTGTCTCAATTAATGGATTTACAAGAGAAGCAATAAATCATTTAAAGCGAATAGGTAGAGAGAATTATCACATTGTACTTATCGGAAGACCTGAAATTGAAGAATATTTGAATGGAAAGATGACTTTATTTGAATGGTTAGGTAAGAAAGTAGAAAAGATATATTAATAACTGCACACAACAATGCATAAAAATAATAGCCGAATTACCAGTAATTTTAAGGCTTGCAGCCCGTTTGAGCTTTCTTGTAATTTGACAGGAAATTACCACGCAGTCGGCTACTATTCTTATGCGAACCGTTAGCGGGCATTTAAAGCAACATCAAGCCGTATTGATAATAATTCAAAAAAACATCCCAAACAAAAATGAATGGGATGATTATTTGGTATTCAAAAGTCTGATTTATTTGGCAATAATAGTTCCGACTGGAAAAACTTTTCTAAAAACAAATGTTATTAATGGACGTGCAATTAATATTTGTAGTGGATATGCAAAAATGAAGTTGATAGAAAAGTTTCGCAACCAAATTATCGGAATTTGATTTGTAAATCCGACGGAAAGTATCGTACCATAAAGGGACATTAATGTTGCCATACCAAAGACTATAATAAGTGGCGTGATTAACATTTTCTTCATATTCGAATCATTGTCCTTAAGTATCTTGAAAAGCAATGACATGCCAATTCTTGAAACAACAAACCATTCACATATGAAAGCAACTATGAAAGTAAATGGAAAGGAAAGCCAGGAATTTTTAATACTATTTATTGAGAAACCATTATTTAAAAAATTATTATAAAGTGTCATAGTTATAACCATAAATATGACCATTAAAAAGGTATACACAAGTTGTTCTTTTCTGTTTATTGGCATTTTCATTTTTGTAATAATTTATTTGCTATTGATTTAATTATATTAAAAGCTTTGAACAAATCATTTAATTCTTTTTCTGACAAGTTCCCTACTATTGATTTAAAATGGTCTTCCATTGCAAAGAGAATTTTACTGGAAATATCATCACCTTTTTTTGTTAATTTCAGCTTGATATTTCGTTTGTCTTCAGGAGAGCGAATTCTTTCAATAAGTTCTATTTTTTCAAGCTTGTCGATAGTTTGAGAGAAAGGTCCTTTTTCTAATCCAATCTCCCTCGCAATCGAAACCATTGTAGAATTTGTTGAGTTTTTTACAGTTATTAAAATTCGTTCTTGTGTTAGATTTAAATAAGATAATTCTTCTGGAATATAATAGTCTTTATAGAGTGCATACTTTATTAAATTTAGACTATTTATTTCCGTTGATATATTTTTATTCATTAATATTGCAGGAATTTAGTTATATAAATAATGGTTACAAATATAACTATTGCAGATTAAAGAACAAAAAAATAATAAAAAACGACCCGCTAACATTTTGTATAAGGAATGTAACTAAAGATTTCTATTTATGCTTTATTTAACTGATAATAAGCTAAATAAAGCTAAATTTAAGAAGGTGTAAATATTTATTTGCCATACAAATTGCCATACATTTACAGGCAAAATACATATACTAAACAGGTAAAAAATAAAAGCAAACTTTTTCAATTCGCTCATTCTTTTTATTTGATTTTAACACATCAAATTTACAGGCAATAAAAAAGGAGGCACAAACCTCCTCCCATATTCTTTTAGTTAATTGCTTCGTCCAAAGCTTTGCCCGGTTTAAATTTGGCAACTTTCTTTGCTGCAATTTGAATCTCTTTTCCTGTTTGAGGATTTCGACCTGTACGAGCTGCACGTTCGCTTATAGAAAAAGTTCCGAATCCGATCAATTGAATACTTTCACCTTTCGCTAAAGCATTTTTAATAGCTTCTGTTGTTGCTTGCAATGCTTTTTCTGAATCTGTTTTAGATAATCCACTTTCGGATGCAATTGCACTTACTAATTCTGATTTATTCATGTTTATTTGTTTGAGTTATTTTATATGCAATATAACAAATTAAGGCTGTTTACTTACGATGCAAGCGACACTACATATCTTCAAATACTATCTCCCCAATCCTTTTCAGCCACCCTTCCAAAAACAAATAGTTCTTCCCCTTCTTGGCAATTTGATGGTAATAGCGGATTCTTGCATTCTTAATCTCATCAAATAGTTCTTCAGGTTCACATGAATTAATTGCAGACAGGGTTTTATAGCCAATAATACCGTCCGTTATTAAACCTGCACTATAGAATTGATTTAGCACTCTTTGAACTCGTTTGCTTCCATACCGACCGCTGTTTACGCACCAGTCAAATATAATTTCCTGCAACGCCCCGTGGCTTATGGATTCTATGCGGTTCGTATGGTAAAATGTATGTCTGTAAAAGACTTTGACCAGCTCATATAATTCTACAATGTTCAAGTTTTGGTTATGGCGTATTTTGCCATGTTCAGCTTTGTAAGCATCTATAATTTTCCATCCTCTCCATGTTGGATGCAGGTTTCTGGCTACACCCATATACATTTCGCCTCCCCTGTCTCCTTCAACATTGGCATAAAAACCTTCATGCTTTATCACTCCTTCAAATAATTCATCAAATGTCTTTTGCATTTTTCTTTCGTTTTAGATTTACACTGTTTACCCCTGAAATTGCACCGCCAAAAAGGAAGTCTATGATTGTGCTTAGTTTGGTGGATATGCCGCCATTGATACTGCTCACAAATGCAATCTGCCAGTCTTCAAGCTGAATCTTCTCGAAAATGAAATAGTTCAGCATTATGTATGTCAATCCGCACCACGCAACCAAAAAGAACATGGCAAATGTTTTTTGCAGCCAGCTGTCCTGCTGATACATTTCCCGTGCAGAACCTCTGTCCGCAACAGCCATTTTGAAAAGCTCCATTTTCCCCTGGAGCTTTTCTTCCTGTGTAGTGAATATTTCATCAATGAGCTTTGTCCCTTCTTTCAGAGTTTCGGCTGAACCTGCATTGAATAATTTCTTAAATATTCTCATCGTATTTTATCGTTATCTCAGGCATTACCTGTTACAAATTTCAATATCGTATCAAGCTTTTCATTGAGCTGTTTTATGGTCTGGTGGAACAGTTCCTTGCTCACATATATCTCTTTGGAGCTGTCCCGTAAATCGGAAATCCGTTTGTGCAGAACTGCGAATTTATTCTCACATGAATCCAGCTCCTTAGTCAGATGCTGAATGTCCTTTTCAAGCAGGTCGGTTTTTGCATCAACTGTTTCCTTCGTAGCATTTTTAGAAATAGCGTTTCGGATGATAACGAGCAGAATCCCAACTGCCAGCGATCCGGTTGAGCCTACTGCGATCCAGAATAATTTTAACATCGTCTCTTCCATGTTCAATTAATACATTTAGTCCGTTAGAAAATTTTAACCGTTTCTGAGCTTCCTCCCGGAAAGCGGTTTTTTTCCATTGTCGCACACCTGTTCTCGATATGCATGATAGCATCGACATCATGTTCCCAGTCCGTTCCGCCTTTCGATGTCCCGTCACGGTTTGCCTTGAAGACGAGAATGAAAGATGTGTCGGGAAACTGTCTTTTGAGAACTTTAAACTCTTCTGGTTTCATGCCAACAGTCTGCGTGCTGTCCAGAAACACTGCATTATAACCCTTAAACTGTGCAGGGTCATAGTTTTCCACAAAGTCAATTGGGCTATTTATCTGCAACCGCAATAGCTTTTCCTGAAGCGAACCTTTTATACCTTCTTCATTGGATACATACAGCACTTTCAGACCGCATTTTACCAGAAGGTCAGCAAGCAGCATTGCCACAGAACTCTTACCGTGAAACCGCTGACCGTAGATCATCAGGTAAAAAGGGATATATGGTTTGCCGAGCAGCTTTGCGAATTTACCACGCAGAGTAAGCGTAGAAAATTTCATCTTCGCCAGTTCATTTGCAGACACAACCTGGTTCGGGTCAACCGTTGCTGTTTTTGTCATTATTGAATTTCTAGCCCTCATATCAGAGCCACTGCTAATGGGCTTTTGAGCAGCGGCATTTACTTTCCCAGTCCTGTAATGCCTTGCAGCCCCTTTAACTGGACATTGGTAACAAGCAGCTTATCGCTTTCCAGATAATCATTCAGATGTTTCTGAACGTTCTTGACCTGTTCATATTCCTTATCCGATGCTACCACCTTTCCGTTTTTCAAGGAATTGGTAATGCTTGTCAAGAGCCTCTGTGCTTTGGTTTTTGTAATATTCCCGTACAGATTTATGAAACGCTTAATCAATCCCACAGCTGGTGTAACCCCGTAGCTGTCAACAATTTCTTTCAATTTGCTGAATGTCGAATCAGGCACTTCAAATGTGCAAGTGCCATTCATTTCCCTGTAGGTTTTTATCAGGTCATTGCTGATGGTTTTGATTTCACCTGCATATCTGCTCGTTTTTCGGATGGTCTTTTCCGTTGCAGCTTTCTGGATAACCTTATACAGAAGCGACACTTGACGCTCTGAAACTTTCTTGCCATGAAAATTGAGATAGCGTTTAATAATCTTAATTTCTAACGGCATAAGGTCAACTTCATGGGGCTTTCGTTTTGCCGTTTTCTTTGCTGGTGTTTTAGCAGATGCTTTAGCTGGTTCTGGCTTCTTTTTCGGAGCTTGTTTTGACTTGGCAGAGGGCTTTTCTTTCTGCTTTTTGCTCTCCCGGTATTCTTTCAATGCAGCTTTGTACTGGCCCGATTCCTTATCCAGAATATTCAGCGGATGCCTGTCCGGCAGTTCGGGGAAACGCTTTGAATTGAGATATGGCTCGACAATCTTGAAATGGTTATCAAGCATCTCCTTTATATCCTTGTCTTCGTTATAGAAATCGGCAAATGAATCAAATTCCTTGTGAGCTTCCTGCGCTGCATCGGGCAGTTCCTTGAAATCAATATCCTTCGTTGCCTCCCTGTAGTTTTTTACTGTCAGTTTCATCATATTGTATTTTATAGTTATCAGTTGGAATTACAACCCTGCTACTGCTTTGAGCTGTTTCTGCTTAATGAGGATTGCCTTTGCACGGAGCTTCACAAGTTTCAGATGCTTTGCCTTGTCAAGATTTACCGCTTTGCCTTTGGGAACGGACTGCTTCTGCTGTGCCAGACGTTTCGGAAAATCACGTTTATCAGCCTCAAACATTTTCATAGCTTCCTGAGTAAGGCTGTCGGCAGATGAACTTCTGTCCGTCCCTTTCTCAACATATTCATTGAAATAGTTCCGAGGAATTTTCACCGACAGGCTGAATCGGTCGCCAAGCAGCTGGATGACCTTCGGCATTTTCGTTTCAGCAACAGAAGCCCTCATGTTGCCCGAAACCATTTCAAACCCGTCACGGCTGTTCATGCAGAGGGAAATCACGTCCTTATCGGTATATATGGGGATATGCTGTTTCTTCTTTGGCATGATGACACGGAACGTATCATCAAAATGGCGGCCGATGCTGATTCCGTTTTCTGTGGCAATGGAGGAACCAGAACGCAGGCTCATAATATGTTTTTGCAGTTTTGCAATCGGGGCAACGACATAATTATCAGCCTTATTGCCACTGCTATCAGGCGACCATGCCTCGCTCATCAAGATACCTTTCTTGACTCCTTTGCCCTTGGTTGTGAAGCTCACCAGCTTACCGGGGAAATCAGCCGATCCCTGCAAGATATTCCCTGTAACTATATAGCGAACCTGCCTGTCAAGAGTGAAATCCTTTATCGCTTCATCCCAGCGGTCAATCAGGCTCTCTTTCTGTGATGCTGTAAGCTGAAAGCTCCGTGCCTGAATGCGTTCAATTTCCTTTGCCGTATCTCCCGAAGCTGGAAGGACAATGTATTTTCTGCTGTCAGCTATTGCAAAGCGGAGCTTCACAGCCGATGGCGCATAAGGGTTTCTCCGTTTCGGGTTTATGTCGAATCCCAAGAAGATGCAGTATGAATTGCTGGAACTGTCAGTTTCAAAGCTCAGTGCAGGATAGAAATATCCGTGACCGATCTTGAAGAATTTGAAGAAACCGTTCAGATAGTTTTTCCTGTTTTCGCTCTGCGTCCTGGTCTTTGCAATATCCGCTGTTTTTGCTTCCTGAATTTCTTCTGTGCGTTCAGCAACATAGTCTTTCTGCCCAGCCTTGTCGTAAACAGGTATTTTCTGATAGCCCTTTTCATCGGTGATTCCGTCCAGAAGCTCCTTATATTTCACCTCCAATGTTTTTAAATCGGCTGAAAGCTTGTCCTGCACATACTTTTCGTGAGCTGAGATAATTTCTTCAGAAATGGATTCAGGCTGTTTTTTATCAAGGGATTTTTCTACGAGTTTTAATAATTCGCTTTTGCCATACGGTTTTTTGAGTACGTTGCATTCGCATTTTTCCAAATAGGTATCGTTGCCGAACACCGAACGCCCTCCTTTGCCAGCAATCACGACACGCTTATCAAGCGATTCTGCTTTCAAATCCAGAATCTCGACTTCAAGATCGTACTCATCTGCCTGCTTCAGGTATTCCACATAGTCATTGTACCGCTCAATAACTTCAGAATAGAACTTTTCCTGTTCCTTGACCGAAAGCACAGCAACCCGTCCTGTCACTTTTGAAGCATCGCCTTCCGATGCTGTTTCATCACTGTCTTTCCCTTCAAATTTGAGAGGGTTGTCCAGTAATTTGTTCAGCTCAGGATTTTCAAGCATATACTGGCGGACAACCTTGTCTCCGTACTTATTCAGGAAGTCATCCGATTCAAGCTGGCTCTTGCTGTTCTTCTGGTTGGAAGTGGTATTTGCATCCAGTGATTTCAGCTTCTTTTTGAGCATCATCATAAACCGCTTCTGTGCAGGGATGGATGAGATAATGTAGTCGTAAATCGGTTTCATTATCTGGCCAGTCCTATTGATACGCCCACGCTTCTGAATTTCGGTGTTGATGTTAAGTTCAGGCTGCAGTATAACCATCACTCTCTGCTTTACCTTTTCAGCTGGCACCTTATCAGTGACAACCGCATGTGCCGATGCACCTGTTGAACCGCTCTGGTTAATCAGCAGACAGTCAATTTCGTTGTCATTGAACTGGCGGAACAGGTCAGCAGTATTTTCCTTTTTACGGCTCATCACCAGTGCCGCGGTATTCTTGGAGCTGGTTGACTTATACTGAACACAGAGCTTTCTCCCCGTAACTTCGCCGCAAGAGTAGCCAGCATCCTTTATCTTCTGAATTATCAGATCAAGCGGGCTGATTGTAATGCCTGTGGAAGCCTGTTCTATTCTTCGCAGAATATCACGGTATGCGAGCTGGGCTTCCTCTGACAGATCAGCAATATTAAACTGCTTGCCCTGCGATTCCCCGTCAATATCCTTTTCCGTATAGCGGAGGACTGAATCAAGCCCCTTTTCCAATACCGTTGAGAAATCACCGTTTATCACATCATCGGGTTTTGCCATTCCCTCTAAAAAGCTCCCCATTGTAGAGGCAAAGGCGATAATCGGTTTCTTTCCCTCTTTCAGCCTGTTTATCGCATGGTCGGCAACATCAGAAGCATTCAGGCTGAACAGCAGTTGGTTTATGACATTGAAGACCTTGGAAAAGTAAGGGATATTGTCAACCCCTGCTTTCTCTGTTCCTTTTCGGGTTTCAACCTCCTTGCTTTCCCCAGCCGCAATCTTGTCCAGCTGTTCAACCTGTTTGTTAATGTGCTTCTCCTGAAATCCGATAATGTCACGGATTATGGCGGTTATCTTATCGGCAATATCAGCCTGCTCTTTTGCTTTTTCTTTCAGCTCGATATAGTTTACTTCGACACCTTCAAATGAACGCTCACGCCGTATCATCTGCCCCTCAGACACCAGCTGTGCCGCCAAAACTTCCTGCAATGCAACACCGCCTTTCGTAATTGCTTCAACCAAATCCTCCTTGCTCATATTGGCATCGCTCATTGATGTTTTCTGAGCGTAAATCGGCATATTGTCAGGGCGTTTTGCAAAAGTTGCCGAAAGAAAGCATACGCCCTTTGTCTGGCGCAGGACTCCCTGCATGAACTCGCCAGTGTTTGAGCTTCCCGAAGCGTTATGGGCTTCGTCCATGATTATGATATTGCCATTGGATGCAGAACTCAAGAACACCTGCTTTGCAGGCTTCTTCGGCTGGTTGAACTGCGAATAGGTGGCACAGACGAAATTGTAACTGCTGGGTATTTCCCTGCTTTTGATAATCCGTTCCTGTGTCGGTTTTTCAGGGGCTGTATAAACTATCTCTCCGTTCTTGTCCTTTATGTTTGTCTTGCTTTCCTTGGAATTTACGATAAACGGAACCAGTGCGGAGCTTCCAATATCTGACAAATCACGGTAGAGGTCGGTAAACAGGTTCGGTTTCTCTGACAAGAACACCGGCTGCAATCCGCTTTTCACCCCGTAGCGTATCAGTGCGGCTGCGGTTCGTCCTTTGCCGATACCCGTCTGGTCGCCGACAATGATTCCCTGCCGACGCTTCTCGATATTGTAAATTGCCAGAGATACAGCATCAATCTGTTCGCATGAAAGCGATTTTACAAGCTCATCATTGCTGTAATCGAGTTTCTCCGCAACATAGTCAAACAGTGGCATCCCGATACTTTTCTTAACTTTCCGGATAGCGATGTGCATTTCATGCCCCATTGATTCAGGCACGGTCGTATCCAGGATAAAACCTTTTTCGGCAGCAGGAATATATGCCATGCCCAGACCTTTATGTCCGAACATCCCTTGCAGGTATTCATGTTCGTTCTGAGCCAGCTTTTGAGTACGGACAAAGCTTTTACTGTCTGCTGTCTTGAATCCCAGCTCAATCAGCCTTGCCGATTTATGCTTTGGAGGCTGAGAAGGAAATTGTATTGAAATGCTGTTCTTGCTAAATTTTATTGTCTGTTTCATGAGAAATCGTTTTTGCTCCAATACCTAGAAATTAGAGTTCTGATAATTCGCTCTGGCCGTGCCAGTTTCATGCTGTTTCTGTTTTAACCGTATTGCTTTCGCTTTCATAGCAGTTCTATCTTTTGCAGAAGTGCCATTCATGCCTCCAAACGATACTGCTTTTTTCATCTCACTGTAAACATGCCTTCCCAGCTCAGGGTGGACACAGTTCCGTATTGCCTGGTCAAGGCGGAAGCCTTCTGCACGTTTCCGTTCTGCCGAAAACTCTAGCCCGAGCCATTTCTTAATATCATCTTCGTGGGCCTGAATGAAATTGCCCATTGCCGGCGGCTCATAATTGCCGATACTGAAATTCGACCAGAAACAGTGCCTGCCTAGTACAGCAGTAGGTTCAACCAGCGGTTTATAGTATGGTTTCACATTCTCGACCACCCATTTACCTTTGAAAAAATGCTGGAGCCAGATAATTTCCTCGTACAGCTTCATGTCGGGAAATTTGCGGATATCGTGCCGTGTCGCCTTTACCATCTTGCTGTGGCTCTGGCAGGGAGGGCTGCTCCATACAAAGTCGAACCGTTCATGGTTCCTAAGCAGATATTCATGGGCATCTCCGACAATAATTTTATCACGGGAATACATCTGTCTGTAAATCGAGGCTGCATACCGATTCAATTCTACTGCCGTTACATCTGCACCTTTCCATAATTTCCTGTTTCCGCCAAGACCGCTATATAAGTTGAGAACCCTCATATCTGCTTTTGTTTGATTAGAATTGCCTGAACTTTTAGCTTCAAAAGCTGTTTGCTCCTTAAACTTGGATATTCCAGTCCGACACGCTCCCAAAGCTCATCATGGCTGTTCACCACAGTGCTGTGAAGCTTATTCTTCAGCGGAGCCGCTCCATCGGGAACTGCCTTTGCCCCGTCAATCAGGATTAACCGTGTATTGATTGAAGTACCTTGCCTTGAGTAAAGCTTTTTCCCGTTGATAGGGATTATATCTTCAACATTGTAAAAGTGATAGAGATAGTTCAGAAAAATACGGTTGGTGCCAGCCGTTACCCGACCGTGTTCGTCCCAAGTGGTATGCCCTCCAATGACAATTGCAGCGCGGCCATTATCTTTCATGCATTGCAGTGCCTTTAGGCTCATAGCGTGTTCTAACCGGGTAATTTTAAACTTCCCGAACACCTCAGGTTGCGACAATCTCCCAAATGGAGGATTGGTCACAATACCGTCAAATTTCTTTTTGAGTGCATAAGGAGGTTTAAGAGCATCCCAGCTGCTAACCTTTGCAAATGGCTGCATCTTCAGATTGGCAAGTCGTATATCATCAAGTTCATTTACATAGGTGAAATGGTACGGTAATGCGATTGTTAAAAGCCCGTTGCCTGCCGATGGTTCTAAATACAGAGGGAAATTCGACTGTCCATGTTTTGAATCAATAATTTTCTGCTTTGTATCTGCTTTGGTTTTATACTCAAATTTTGACTGACCAGCTAAACCATGATCGCCTTTTATGTAGCTCGAAGCCAGAAACGAAATAGGTGCTGGCGTAGAATACTGCTGCATGAGTACGCTCATGCTGGTCCGCATCGACAGGTTTACCTGTGACTGGTACAGAGCTACAATTTCAAGATACTTCTGGTGTGCTGTAAGTGATCTGTCATCTGCAATTTTACGGGCATTCAGTACTATTGCCAGTTCAGTAAATTCCTTGACCAGATTTTTATTGGTAATGCCAAAGCCTTCCGCAACACTTTCAATAGTTGTTTTTGAGTGCTTATTGCCATTGCGTAAATCCTCACGTATTCTTGATATGTACCCCTTCTTATTCATGCCTCGGTTGCTATTGCAATGTCAGGGCAAAATAGAACAGCCCAATAAATACTTCGATTGACATGGTAAGCTCAAGGCACCAGATACGCTTTCTGCCAAGCAGGCCAGCAAGCAGTGCAGACACCGCAATAATTGCAGAGTATCGGAAACTGTTCAGGTTGAGCCAGAAGCTTAATCCAAGCATTGCAAATCCGCTAATTGCAGAGGTGTAATGCGAGATTCTTAAAAAGAGATTCCGCTTGAAATCTGAAAATATACCGACACCGAAGATGCCGATTCCTCCGCCGATTATCCACCATTGCGGAGTATCCTTTAGAAATATCCCTGTGGTAATTATTGAAAGACCGCAAATCCACATAACCAGCTCAAACATCAGCTTGAATGGCTTTTTCAGGAAATAATTGCTGTCTGAAATCGACTTGCGGATTCCAAATTCAGAGACAATTACTTGAAGGTACAGGCACAGAGCAATAAACCCGACTAATAGTGATACTGTTACGATTATTTTCATACTCTCTAAATGTTTGCCTGCCCGATTCTTAGAACTGTGCCGTCCGCTGTAATATCAAAATGTGTAATGCCTGAATTAGTCAGTACCGTGATAAATTCAACAAGTATCTGCGGTATATTCTGCAAATTCGTATTCCAATCTGCTCCGGCTGATCCTCCGCCATCTTTCATAGCCTGTACAAAAGCTTCGTCCTCTTCGGGGTAGCTCCGCTTTGCAGTGTTTGCCTCGATAGCCAATGCCTGCTCTGGGGTTATAGTTAGGGGCTTGTTCTGCACGTTTGTCTCCCAATCTGCACCTACAGTTGCACCATCTTCAATCCCTGCAAGCTTGTCTGAATCAGCCTGCGGATAGCTGTTCTTCTGGCTGTTCGTTTCAATTGCCGTTGCCTGTTCCGAAGAAATAGTCACGGGCTTATTCTGGATATTTGTGTTCCAGTCTGCACCAGCTGTCGCACCGTTCTCAATACCTGCAAGCTTGTCTGCATCTGCCTGTGGGTAGCTCACCTTTTGGGTGTTCGCCTCAATTGCGAGTGACTGTTCTGCGGTAATAGTTACAGGTCTGTTTTGGATATTGGTTTCCCAGTCGCCCCCAGCAGTTGCCCCGTCTTCCATACCAGCAAGCTTGTCTGCATCAACTTGGGGATAGCTGTTTTTTGCAGTATTTGCCTCAATTGCCAATGCCTGTTCCGGGGTTATAGTTAGGGGCTTGTTCTGCACATTTGTCTCCCAATCTGCTCCGGCAGTTGCACCGTCCTCAATGCTTGCAAGTTTGTCAGAATCAGCCTGCGGATAGCTGACCTTTTGCGTATTCGCCTCAATGGCTGCCGACTGCTCTGCAGTGATTGTTACCGGTCTGTTCTGCACGTTCGTTTCCCAGTCAGCCCCGACAGTTGCACCTTCTTCAATATTAGCAAGCTTATCAGCATCTTCCTGCGGATAGCTCTGTTTCTGGTTGTTCGCCTGAATATCATTTGCCTGCTGTGTCGAGATGGTAACTGGCTTGTTTGCAACGTTTGTGTTCCAATCGGCACCAGCTGTCGCACCTTCCTCGATACCTGCCAGCTTTTCTGCATCTACTTGGGGATAGCTGTTCTTTAACGAATTTGCTTCAATGGCTGTTGCCTGTTCAGCAGTTATGGTCACAGGCTTATTTGCCACATTGGTATTCCAGTCAGCTCCGGCAGTTGCACCCTCTTCAATACCAGCAAGCTTCTCAGAATCAGCCTGCGGATAGGTGTTTTTAAGGTTGTTGTTTTCAATTGCCGTAGCCTGTTCGGGTGTAATTGTCGCTGGTGTATTTTCAAGCTCCTGATAATCTGAAGTGAAATGCAGGTCATTTTCGAGCTGAGAAATCTTTGTCGGCACGGCAATCCCCATTCCCCCGTCAGCATCTGCGATAAAGCCTCCGTGAACCTCTATGCCTCCGTTTGGCAGGTAAATCGGGCTTTTCTCAGCAATATGGAGGTCTTCAACATTTCCTGCAATTATCAATGCACCGCTCAGCGACTTGACGATAGATTTCGGTCGGAAATCGGGTGCTGATTTTGAACGGGCAATGTTGATGAAAGAACCGACAGAACCCTTATCCAGAATAGTATCTTCAATATCCCTGTTCAGCTTGAAGTATGCCTCGGAAAAGACAATATTGTTGTAGCCCCTGTCAGATACGCAAGCCTGCGGAACTTTTGCATCAAAGCAGCAGTCGTTTATGTAAGTTGTGCTGTTCAGGAAGGCTATTGCCCCCGTGCTTTCATCGCTGTATTCAAAGCGGATGTCCTCGAAGTTCACGGCACTGTTATAAATCTCAATAGCCCTGTCGCTCTGGAATACCACAGGTTTCACATACGTCCCGACTTCACCTTCTGTAGTATTGCTCAGGGACTTGATGTTTATCTGATAAGAAAAGTCACGGAGTACCAGGAACGTTCCCAAATCGTTGATATACGTCCCGTCCTCAAACATAATATCAATGCTTGCTTTTGAATCGGACGTATATTTCAGAGCCTTTGGGAGCGTGTCAAACAGCATCTGCAATTTTGAGAACGGAGTGCCAGAAGGGATAAGTATTGCTTTCAGGTGCAGGTCGTACTTAAACCCCGAAATAAACTGGTCGTCACTCAGGTCAAACACCCCCTGAAACACTTTGTATTCCCCGTGTTCCATCCCCAGATAAGCGTAATGGCCGTCACTGGCCCATTCTCCTTTCTTCAATAACGGCGGAGTATTCCCCCGGAACATCTTTATTGTACCCATTGCAAAAATATTTTTAGTTCGTTGTGTTTTTTATTATCGCCCTCATTGAGGGTAAGCCATTGAATATGCCTGTTCAAACAGTTCATTGCTGATATAATTAGCACCGTTCTCAACCTTGGAAATGGAGAAAACCAGCAGGCGGAGCGTATTCTTTGTAGGCAGGAGCTTTGCCGTCCTGCTGACTTTCAGGTCGGCACATACCGTACTGATATAGCTGTCCGTATTATTCTCAAACCGTGGGGCATATTCCTCAATCAGCTGCGGTACGGTGCTTTTGCCTTTCTCAATATCATTTTTCAGGTCTTTAATCATGGCACGGACACCGTAAACAGGGGAAATAAACATTTCAAAACGCCTGTCCTTATTCTGTTCCTTTGGCAGCTTGCCGTTCCACTTGATGCTGGTATAGATCAGGTTTCCCGGATTGTTGTTCCGGATTCCCCTCGGAGCATCGGTCAGGTAAGTATTCCCCCCGTTCCAGTTTTGAAAATTGGACGGAAGCTCATTGCTGTTGGTGGTCAGATAATTTGAACCTCCTTTCTTTCTGTTCCTTCTGCGTATCAGAAAAAATGAGCCTGCCAATAAGCCTGCGGTAAGCACCCCTCCCGAAACAAATAGTATTTTCTTTTTCTTGTCCATGCCTGCGGTGTCTATTTATAAAGGGATTCCCCAGCTGTCAAACTTGGGTTTGATTTTATTGATATCATCATCGCCTAATTCAGCCCTGAACCATCCGATAAGGTTGTAGTCCTGCCCTAAGAATGAGGCTCTCGTCCCCCATAGGTACTGCTTCATGCCGAATGCTTTTATCACCAGGAGCATATCGTCTTTGGACTGGATTTTATCAATGATGCTGAATATGGTCTTCTCATCTGTTCCAAAATCAAGCATCGCACCGTACAGCGTATTGGCATACAGAGCCGCATCAGACACGCTGATTGTAAGGTTCTGCCTGTCAATGACAGTATCTTTCATTGACGGTGCTTCTTTTGAGGAAGTGCCGTCAGGATTCCTTTTGAAAAGCAGCTTCTTGATAGCATATACACCAATGCCTACGCCCAGAACGGGAAGACCGTATTTGATTCCATTAATTATCAAGGAGGCTTTATTTACTGGCGGTAGCTGTTGCACGGTATCAGTTTTTGGATAGAAGGGTTAGATGTATCTCAATGCTGTTTTTACAATTTTGGGGTTCTTGACCACCTTGGTCAGCAGCTTGATCATATCCTGCTGTTCAACCTTGTTCACCGCATTCTGCAAAAGGTTTCCTACCTGCTGAACGGTGTCTGCGGTATCTGCTTCGATGGTAATCCCTACTTTGAATT
Organism: uncultured Carboxylicivirga sp.; assembly: GCF_963668385.1. Taxonomy (GTDB): domain Bacteria; phylum Bacteroidota; class Bacteroidia; order Bacteroidales; family Marinilabiliaceae; genus Carboxylicivirga. The sequence goes on along the minus strand of NZ_OY764327.1, from coordinate 2,955,793 downwards.
TTTTCATGATAATAGATTTTAGAGCCAAGATTCAAGAACCAAGACTGCTGTTAATTTGTATTGATTAATCCTCTAAATCTTCAATTTCAAGGTTGTTACTTTCGGCTTCCACTACACCTTGAATGGACTGATTCAGGAACATCAGCGTTTTATTAATGAGTTCTGCCTTGTCAAGGCACAGACCTACGATATTGGCAATTTTGGCTACATCCTGCAGTTCCCATGTTGAAAGGGCTTCCGAAAGGTTTTTGATTATTGCAGCCTTCTGTTTATCCTCCGGAGACTGAGGTGTCCCCATTTCAGTAATTTCCACATTTGTCTGCGGAATAAGGGCTGTATCCTGCGGTTCATCATCCACAATCCCCAATGCACCTTTCAGCTCATCGGGAGAAAGCCCAAGCAGTTCTGCCGTCTTCGGGCTGTTGCTCAGCAAACGCCCCCCGATGCCTGAAATGACACCGACTGCGACACGCTTCATCAATTCATTTGGTGCATACCCTGCAAGGCGGTTTTCCAGTTCAGCCTTGTCACTTTTCAGTTCCCTGTTTTCACTGTAATAGCGGTCTTTTTCGGCACGGAGTTCTGCATTTTCATTGCGCAGGCGTTCGTACTTCTCTTCAAGCGTACCGTACCGTGTCTCGAATTTGAAATCGTCAAGCTGTTTCTGGTAGCTTATCCGCTCAACTTCTTTATTGTTGCCGGAAAGGGCATTGAACACCCCGAACAGACCTTCAAGTTTTGATTTTGCCTGCTCGTTCTCGCCTGAAAATAATCCCACAAGCGTATCGAGTTCCCCTAATCCGTTTGTGCTGTTCTGTATCTGGTGCTGTTTCATTTCCTCCTGGATAATTGTCTGTATCTCGGCTCTCTCCATTGGCTCTTTGGGCGGATTCAGAAGCTTGCTCACATTAATTGTGTAGCTGTTCAGGCTTCTGGCATTCGGGCTTTTGCCGCCGAAAACATCAACCCTTAAAATTCCGTGTGCCTGCTTTGCCTTTTCAATGGCACTTTCAATATCACGGTTAAACTTTTCAGTTCCGGCAGTCCTTGATGTCAGGGCAGTCTCATCGACCCCTGATACAAGGTGTATCTCGTAAGCATACGGATATTTCTGTTCGTCTTCGGAACGCTTGATAAATTCGTATATGCTCTGTACCTGTTCTCTGTAATCCAACATCACATTATTGTTTTTGATTTGGTGCTAGGCTTGAATCTCTGTTTTGACAACTGCGTTTTTTTAGTCTTTGGTGCTTTTCTTTCTGCTATTTCCCTTTACTTAACTGCTGCTTGGCAGCCTGTGGGGAATGATCTTTACAAATTCCAGCCTGTACGGCTTAAAATCTGCCGACTGGGTTTTGATGTCGATATAGTCTGTGAACACCTGATAGCGGTATTCATCCATAAAATCGTATTCTTCTGGTGTTGCTGTAAATATGTTGTCGCTGCTTACCATTTCCAGTTCCTCAATGCTTGCAGGGATTCCTTTAGTGTTGAGAATCCACATATCGTTCTTCAGGTCCAGCGAAACATCTGCACCTGTAATATTTACAACCACAGGCTTCAGCTGGTAGCTGTCGATAGTCCGCATTCCAGCAACACGGTCTTTCGCTATGCTATGCAGTAACTCGCTCGTGTTCATATTCAATATAGATTCTGATGGTCAGTGTATTGTCCCCGCTGTTTTTATTGCTCTTGAAAACCGCATGGAGATTGCTGTTCACTTCCAGCGGTTCATGGAACGGGATGATCTCCTTGCTCATGTTGCGAACCTTGCGGTTTGCTGTTACCATATAATCCCTGAGCAGAAAGCTGTTGCCGTTTACCAATAAGCTGATGTTTCCGCATTCGTAGGGCTCCGGACGCTTATACACCTTTAAAGGGCGGATGAAAACATCTGATTTATGCAGGTATGCAAACATCATTGTCCTTTGTGCTATCAGGTCTGCGAATTCAAGATTTGAAAGGGACTTTCCTTTCTCATAAATATCAGATTCGTTGTAGAGATAATCCGCAAACTGGGTATTGAACAGTTCCGCAATGCTGCCATTCAGCGATGCCTGTTCAGCTTCTGAAAGACAGGTGTACTTGAGGTTCTGGCTCAGTATAGTTACAATCTCAGGCAGTATGTCCGATTCAAAGAAATCCTTGCTCTCAGCCATTGTTGCCCTGGTCCGCAGATAAGAGTAAAACAGGCTGGTTATCCCTTCACTCAGCAATAAGTCGGAAATCAGGTTCTGAGGGAAAATCAGATCCTGCGAATCATCATCAAGCTCAGATTCCTGCTTAACCGTAACATTTACCGCAATTCCCGTTATCAGCTTGCAGGATGCAGGCAGCAAGTCCTGTTCATTAAAATGGCTGTTGTCTGCCGAATGCTTCGTTATTACAAAATATCTTTTCATTTTCAGGAGATATTGGTGCTATTTCTTCTTTTCAACCTCTGCCAATAAATACACTCTCACGTTGTAGCTGTCGCTGACTGCAAGGTTCTCGCTGTCATCCTTGTAGATGATCCGTACAGGGCTGTTCTTGGCTTTTTCATCCATCGGGAAAGCAACATCCTTAATGCTCATATCATCGTTGTGATGGAGCAGAGCCACTTCCGTATCATCGGGGATTATCTCGGTATCATCAACCCAGACTCTCAGTGTTGCCCCCGGCAGTGCCTGCGGATTTGACAGCCGGAGAAATATCCCCTTGATGCGGTCGTGTTCGGTTTTTGTATTGCCGTTGAACTCGAAGGTCTGGCCTTTCTTGACCTCGAACTTCACCACCTGCAGCTTCTTTATGTTTTCTTGTTTTTCCATGCTTTCCAGAATTGAAAAAGGGGACGGTTCACATACCGCTAGCCGCCCCCCGAACGATTATGACGTTACAGATACCTATGCTTTTTCGGTGATAGTTCCCAAGAGCGTGATCTTTACAGCAGGGTTGAATACCTTGTCGCTGTTGTTGATCGCTTTCGGCATATTCAGCTTCGGTGTTATGTCCATCGAAGGCTTCAGCCATTTCGGGTTTGCCAGCTTGTAGAGGAACTTCCGTTTGGTTGTGTCCGAATCGTCAAATACCGCACATGAGATTTCCGGGATAATGACCTTTGTGCCTAACGTCATTTCGAACGTACCGTTCAGGATTTGCGGAGGCAGTGCAAACTGACCGAATGAGAAATCTGCAGGATCGGTATCATCTGCCGCAGCTCCGTGGGCATATTCAAGAACCACATCGGTGAGCAGGAAATACTTGCCCGAATCCAGCTGGGCACGGTTCAGGTTGGTTATCCCTGATTTCTTGTCATCCGATGCTTCCATCAGGTCGATGTCCGACTTGTCCTTGACCGATTTTATGGTATAGATTGCCGTGTCAACGGTCTGCATACGTGCATCTTTCAGTGCTTTCTGAATCTCAGGAGGCAGCTGCTGCCTGCGGAGTTCAAACTGCCCTTTAGAGGTAAGGTCTTTTGTAAGCCCTGTTTTTACAGCGGTACTTTTAGCACCTGCATTGAAAGACCTGCGGACTGCACGTTTTCTATTGCTTTTTCTCAGGTTTCGGCGATTCCTGCGTCTTCCTCTGCGTCTGCTCCGCCCAAGCTCTCCGATACCTTCAACGGCATCGTCCTGGTCTTCTTCTTTTTCTAATGAATCTTCCTCTTTGTCAAGGATCGCTTCTTCCAAACCCTCTATGTCGTCCATCGAAGGGTACAAATCTTTCTGCTCATTTATTTCTGCCATGATAATTTGTTTTTAGGCTCAATAGCCTTATTATTAAATAGATATACTGTTGCTTACTGAAAATCAGGATTCCATCATATCTCCCGAGAAAATATCGTAGTCCATGCTGTCCGGGTCGATCTGTTTAATTGAGCCGACTTCATCGTCATACCCTGAACTGCCGACAGGCTCATCGCTCATTGCATAATCGCTTGCTGTACTGCCAATGGGTTCATCGCTCATGCTGTAGTCTCCGGCTGCACCTGATACGGAAGCCTGAATTTCACGCTCGATGTCAATATCAGCCGCCGGAAGAGCCTGGGTTACCGGATTGAGGGCACGCAATGCACCCACTTCTTCAAAATCGGTGTAATCATCATCACCGATGATGCCCTCCAAGCCCTGAAGAATAGTTTTGCCTGTAGCCTTCTTGACAATGGCTTCAACACCTGCTCCGGCTGCACCGACCAATCCCAGCTGCACAAATTGGTTTTTGGTCAGCTGAGTGCCGATAAGTCCGCCCATAGTGACGGCTGCAGGAACCAGATACCCCGACATTTCAGAGCCTAGCAGACCGCTGACCGTTTCGCTCTTCTGTAGTTTTTTGAGTGCATACTTACCAACTGCAAACCCTGCTACGGCAGCAACGGGCTTGCCAATGTTGCTGGTAGCTTTCATAAAGTCAACCTTTGTACCTGCGGAGCTTCTCCGTGGGGTACTTGACGAATTCTTTCTAACTGCCATGTTTTTAAATTTTAATTATTGATTATTGAAGCGAAATGCTTCCAAGTTCTTTCTTTCCGGGAGCAGTGTCTTTTGAGGTTCCTGATTTGCCCTTGGGCTTGTCATCTTTCTTCCGGAACAGAAGATAAGCCCCCGTGCCGATCAGGGCAGCGACCCCGATGCCGATGCCGATTTTTGCACCTTTGCCCAGTTTCTTTTTATTTGGCAGACCGCCAGAATTCTGGTTCTTGCCTGTATCACTTCTTTGCATTGCAGAAGGAAATGCAGAGCCTGAACTTGCTGATGAAGATGAACCTGAGCTTTTCTTAGGAAGCATACTGCTCGCCGAACTTTTGATGCTTGATGCTGATGAAAAAATGTTCTTTATCGGTTTCAGCCATGCACCGATAGTCGCTAGGACACCGCTTGCTGCCGTCACTGAGGCAGCAGTGGCAGGTTCACCCAGTTCCCCTATAATCCCTTCAATGCCTTTAAGTGAAAAATCAGAGCTGTTCTGTTTAGCCCCTTTCAGAATCGCCTTTCGCAGGTTTTCTTCTTTGCCCTGAAGACCCTTAAATAGCTTTTTGACCTTGCCGTGCACCTTTTTGAGCTTTGCATGCTGGGCTGGATCAAGATTATATTTGCTGGCAAGATTATCGGGCAGATAGGCATACTGCAGCTTTTTAGAAATTTTGAACATATTCAAACGGAGTGCAGCAAGCAGCCCGCCCCTGATTGCAATGGACAGAGGGTTGAACCGTACAATTGCTTTCACTACCTTCTTTGCAGCACTGCCGACTTTTTTGCCGACCTTTTTAACTGCTTTGAAGAACCGTCCTTTCTTTCGCTTTCTTCTTCCCAAGCCGTCCATTTCGTCCAGCTCATCCAATTCTGCCAGACCTTCAATGGCAACCGAATCATATTTTATCAGCCCGTTTTCTGCCAGTTTCTCTTCAATATCAGCAAGCTTGTCCAATACACTGTTGCGCTGGGGCGTATTCCAGAACTTGATTGCCTGGTCCAGCATCGAGATAAATTGTTCGGGGTTCTGGACATGAGCCATCTTGTCCTTGTTGTCCTTATTTTTCAGCAGGAAATCACGGGTGCGGATCAGATATTTCAATGTGGCATCTTCGGAGTCGCCCAGACCGTTTACCGCATCGTCAAAATCAACGCCCGAAACGATTGCGATAAGTTCTTCATGGCCTGCCTGAGCCTGAACTCCGCCAGCTAAATCAATTCCGGAAAGTATCGAAATCGGCAGACCGAGGCTTGTTTCACCAGTTAAGCCGTTAATCCCACGTATGCCTGCTGCCACCTGCAGCGGAGACATGTCAAAATCTGACTTTTCAAACGAGTACGGTTTCTGATAATCGAATTTTGAAAGCACAGGGTCAATTATGATCTCGTCCTCACTGTCACCGACAGCAGGGACAAACACATAGATATGCTGAAAATTCTTTCTGCCGTCATATTTGGTAATGCGGAGCTTGAAGGGAATGCCGAGGCATTTCAGAATCGACCCTACGAAAATGCTATAATCATCACAGTCAATCCCTGCATCTGAGTTTCCATTCTGTTTGTATTTGATCTGCCCGTCAAGCCATGACCGTGCCGGTGTGCGGAGCTGTTCAGTTCCGTCCCTGTCTTTCTGGTATTGCAGATATGTGTATGAGAAATTGAAGATATTGCGGCATGTTTCTTTCAAAGAACCGCCCTGCAACATCTTGGCAAGCCCTTCGACTTCCCTGTAGTGTGAAGCGATAATATCAATGCAGTTCTCAACTGTTTCAATGACATTGCCGTTTTTGACAGACACTTCATTTCCGTCAGCCCGTCTGATAAGGTGGTTGAACTTCTTTCCGTTTTGGGTATCTCTAGGGCCAGAGACAATGCCTAATCCGCCCAGTGCTAGTCCGTTCATATCTTCATCTGTTAATGATTGCGTAATTGTGAGAGTTTCACCATTGACCGTAATGGTAAGCGTGAAAGTCATGTCCTTTTTCAGCTGTGCAGTATCGGAAAGTGCCGAAAGGTTCAAGCCTTTGCCCAGAAGGTTCAGGTACGGGACATCAAACTTTATTTCAGGTTCTTTTGAACCGCCAGCCGGAATGGTAAGCCCCTTAATGTCGGGTGTGGAATAAGCAACTGCCGAATCTTTGTAATTGGCAACTACCTGATTTATGGCAAGGGTGATGGGTGCTTTTGATGGGTTGTAACAGCGGAGCTTAACGGCAAACTGAACTTCCTGCATGTTCATCTTGTGGATGCGGAAACCCAGCAGGGCGAAGTTCATCTTTGCCCCAGCCAATAGCTTTTTGCCTTTCTTAATGAGGTAAAAACCGCCGCCAACGGCTGCGACAGCGGCTACTGTGCCTAATATTTTCTTTGTGCTTGCTTCCATAATGGAAACAAACATATAATAGGCTTTAGGTGGGGTATTGGGTGTGTTTGGTTACTTTTTTGCAGAATTGGGTTGCGTTGGTTATTATTTGGCAAAGGGGTATAAAAAAAGTCGGTAGTGAGCCGACTTTGGATTATTCTTTACTTTTCTATTGTGCTTGAGATTTGTTCTATATTAATATGATAATCTAATAATCTTTTAATTTCTTCAAATGTTACACCTAAAATAATTTTAGTGTTTCTTTTTACTGAAGCAGCTAAACCTACAAATTTACCATTGTTATCCAGAATAGGAGCTCCACTACAACCTCTATAGTCGTCAGAATCACTAATTACTTGTGGTGCTAAAAACATGTGAAAACGTCCATTTGTTCTGTGATACTTTATGTCATGTTTTAAGGTAATTTTTCTTGTTAACCTATTTGGCGTAGGATCATGCCTAATATTTCCACAGAAACCATAAAATTTTTCATTGTAAGTATTAGCTGTATCCTTTTCCAAATCAATAAACATTTTATAGCTCTTATTTACTTTATGTATTCCAAAATCTATCTCTGGCTGTATTATCTCAAAAAACTCTTTTAATTCACAGAAGCTAACATCAATTGTTTCATTAAAGTCGCTTAAAAGGTCATCTAAACTTCTTATTTGTGATAGTTTTTCTTCTTTTAAAGAGTACTCATCGAAACAATTCATTGTTCCAACACAATATAATGGTGTCATACCTTTTTCAGGTTTTCTATTTAAAACGATACAAGTAGAAGTTTCATCGTAGTCAGTTACATGTGCTACTGTTAAAATAAAAAATTTATCTCTGTACTTTACAATACATCCAGTCCCACAACTAATCGGTTCGAGATTTTCTCCTTTTACAACAAGTAATTCAATTGATTGCTGTACCATTAAATCTAAAGCTGATAGCATATTTACTTTATTTGAAATGCATTTAAATTAACTTAATTTAAGAACGATATTGTTAAATTAGCTTATCGTAGCAAGATTATATTTGTTCTTTGCTGAATTATCAATTTTTTCAATAATTTCTATTAAGTACAAAAGTTTAACACAGAACTCTTGGATACTAATTCGGTGTTCAGAATTTAGAGCATATTGCCCTGAAAAAAACTGCAAGAACTTCTCATCAACAATACCATTTCTGTGAGCATATAAATGACGTATTTGTAATATCCTTTCTATTTCTGACATCTCTGTTTCATCAATTACATTTAAGTCTTTTATTTGCTTATTTTCTTTAATAAATCCCTTAACGCTACCTTTTTGTAATTTACTTATCTTCAGTTTACTCCAATACTCAATAAATTCTTGCATGTCTGAACAGTTTAAGACTTCCTCAATAGTGACATTTTGCTGGGACTTTAAGGATGCTGGATTTGCAAGAAAAATCTCATACAATAAATCAGATAAATACGCTTCAAAGCTATCAACATACGAAGAAAACAATATCCGAGATAAAATCTTGCCTTCCTGGTTATCGGTTGGAACATTTGCACCATTAGGATATAGAATTGAAGCTAAATCATCAATCAACTTTAAAATACTTTGAAAATGTTCACTAACTCTTTGCTTTGAGTTTGTACCTGTTTGAGAATAGCCCACAATGAGGGTATTAATTTCTGGAATTTTCTCATAGACATTTGGACTGAATAAAAGATGTGGTTGTGTTTTTAATTGTGTCTTATCTCCAATTCTTATATATGCATTCCCTTCAAATAGTATCTCACTCTCAGATTTTTTAATTTTTATTACATATAACCTTTTTCCTTGATATGTTACATATTGGTAATGCACATCAGGAACAGGGGATAATATGTCTAATGCTTTGTGAGTTATCGAATTTGCTCTAAAATCTTCGCTTAAACCATTAACTTCTTTATTTTCTGAAACGCCCAAAATGATATGACCCCCGGAAGTATTTGCAAAAGAGCACACAAGTCTTGCCAGGCTTTTAGATACTAACAAAACAGCTTTGTAAGCAAGTTTTTCACTTTCATTATTTCCAATAATATTTTCTATTTCGCTTGTAATATCCATGTTTATACGGGTATTTTATTGATGCCTGTTTTTTTGAGAATATGACCTAATGTTAAATGCTTTGGTTTACCAACTCCATTGTCAATCCATAGCTCAGTGTTGGCTAAATCAAGTGTATCTTTTTCGGAAGAATAATACACGATAACTTCTCCATTGTCTGATGGGCGAACAACCACTTGTATTTCCAACCCTTCTTTTTTGATTCCACCTATTACCGTGGTAGCTATATCCTCCATTTCTGAACAATCATACTTTTGAGGGAGTGTTTTTAGGTGTTTTTTTACATTAGCTTTTGCTCTTGAGATAAGCCTTTGAGCCTTTACAAACATTTCTGCATTAGGTGTTGAAGTGTGTTTAAAGGCAGCAGACATGTATTTATCTTCAAAAAGTTCTTCTAATTCCTCAGGAGTAGTAATTGCTAAGTTTACCAATATATCAGGTGTGATTTCAACTTGTACTCTGTCACTACCTCTTGAATTTGCTAATAAGTCTCGAATCTCTGATACTGAATCTACATTAAAGTCTGAAAGTAAAATATCAAGTTCCTCACTTTTCTTTAACTCAGTGATTAATGCAGGATTCGTTTCAAGGGTTTCTGCAATCTCTGAAAGCTTTGATAATGCAGTTTTGCTTCTCATCACTTTATATAAACTTTCTTTATCAGTAATTGTATTCATAAAGAGTTCTGCTCTTTTTCTATATAAATCAGCAAATATCTCTTTAGATTCTTTCGCATTATTTTCAAACCATTCTGAAAGTAAACTGATTGCTTTAACTGCATCTTCATCTTTTTGACGTGAGTTATTCAGATGTTGAGTTATTTGAGCTGCAATATCACTACGTTTTTTTACATAGTATTCGCCTTTACCTACCCCGGGTATCAACAATAAATCTTTCCAATCGTCTCCTAATAATTGTAATATTTCAATTAATTCTTTACTATCAATTTTATCAATGAACAATTCTCCTTTCTTCTTGAAATCGCCATTTTGGTTTGGCGTTATTGCGTTCCTTGCAAAAAGCGCAACATTTGAATCATCTTCATAAAGGAACTCACACAGCCTATTATACCATTTATAAGTTTCATATTCATCTTTTTTTAGAGTTTCAGATAATTTGGAAATACTGCCTATTTTTGACAAGTCCGATACTAATTCTGAATATGTAAGTTCGTTCCAATTTGAATGGGATTGAGAACTCCATTTATAAGAATGCTTTTTACAACATACAGAATCCGGATAAAGGTCATAATTAAATTGCCATATATTTTGCTGTATTGCTTTTGTGTAATTTTTTGAAGGAAACCAAATATCATTAATTTTCCCTTTCTCTTTTCTATCCTCTAATTCAACTATTTTCTGTTGGATGATAAAACTTCTAAGAGTTTTTTGAATGTTATTTAAGTACCAATCTGCGTCAAGATATTTTTCACTAATCAATGGTAGTTTTGTATTAACTACATTATAAAAATGAAAGTAATTCTGCTCTGCAATTTCCTCGATAAGTGACTTATATAAATCAACCGCACTTAAAAGGAGCTGTTTGTTCTCTTGGACTTCTTTATCTGTGTCACCCTTTAACCAGATTCCATCCCTTTCTGTTAGTGGATTAAAGTAAAAACTATTTACAACCATCGGAAAATGAAAGTTTTCAGTTCCAATTAAAGGGAAGTCACAAAATAACTTTGGTATTTTAGAAATATTCTTGAACTTATATCCATCATCGTCCTTCAATAGCTCCGCTGCAATAGCAACCTTATCATTTGAAGAGTATAATATGTAAATATTCTCTGTTTCATTATTTTTTGTTCTTTCTATATAGGTTACTTGTTCAAGAAAATCAGAGTGCGATTTAGTACAATAGGTAATTTCAGTTTCCTCCACCTTATCAATAATGGTAACATCTTTTATTGCTGGAATAAAAGTGAGAACATAAGGAATTAATTGAGAAAATTCTTCTATACCCTTTTCTGCAATTTCTTGTTGAAGTTCTGAATCCAACACATAAGTATAACTTGTATTGAAGTCATCTTTGTCGTAATCTTTAGTGATTAAAGTTGCAGATTCATGAAAACTACTCCAAGCTTTTTCAATTTCAGGAATTAATTGAGTTGTTGTTTTACCTTCTCTGTCCAGTGGGAACTTAAATTTATACAAATCCCCATTTTCTGTTTCCAATATTCCTCTTATTGTAATAACCTTTGAAAGAATATGTGTAGTTAAAAAGCCTGTACCGAATCTTCCCGTTTGTTTGGTTTCCTCACCTTCTTCAATTTCTTTGGAAGATATTTGATTAATAATACCTCTTACATCTTTCTCTGAAAACCGTTTACCGTTATGCTTGAATATTATTTTGCCGTTATAAAGCTTGATTTGGACAGAAACCTTTCTTTCATTTTCAGTTGCTACACTATCCTTTGCATTCTGCAAAAGTTCCCATGCCCAACGGCCATGATTTGTTTCGACGGTTTTCTCTAAATCATGTAATCGTTTTAATATTTTGTCAGCAATGGAACGGTTTCCATCTTCTTTCCTACCTTTTTCTATTGATTCAATCATTATATTATCTTAGAATAACAACAAGGGTTCGAATCAATATAAATAGAAATTTCTTTAGTCATAACATTTCAGAACTGTATCATTTTTCCAATACTTCAATTTACAGACCGTCCAAAAAAATCTACAATATCATTAAACAGACCTTTCTTTAGGGGTGATTCAGTTGTTTGCATTTTTTGCCGTAAGTAGGTCTGTGCATATTCACTGAGGCACTTGCTTTTTGATAAGCTCTTTTGCCAATTTACCCAGCTCGCTAATTAATTTATTTTCCGCTGAAGTTGATTTTGAGGAGGAAGTAACAACCTTTTGTTGTCTCTGGAACTGTTGGAGTACTGTTTTATATTCATCCTGCATTTTCTGAAACTCAACGGCAGTTCCGCCTTTGTCGGGATGTAGTTGCTTTGCTAATTTTCGATAGTGTAGTTTGGCTTGTTCTAAATCAGTTATGCCATTGGAATAATTCATAGTTGTTCAAATTCTTCAAGAGTTATACAAAAATGCTCTAAAATCACAAGCAGTTGTTGCTTAGTGTAATAGTGCCGTCTTGTATTTCCTGCCATCTCAATATGTTCCTTCAATTCTGAGCTCATTTGAATTTCATTTCTAAGCTGTTGCATTGCCGATTTGATTGAGATACTATTGGGGTACAGTTTTTTCACCAAATCCTGCTTCAAAATAGTTCTGCGGATCGTCATAGTGAAAAATTTAAAGATGAAAAAGAAGAGAAAAGCCCCTGCAATATTGAATAAACAAGACTTCGACAGTGCTTAACGAGTGCTTTTTCATGCTTTTGAGTACTTTTTTGAATATTGAAACAGCTTTTGACTACTTCAAGACAATAAATGAGGTGCTTTTTCGAAAATTGTAAATTTTGGAGACTGCTTTGGGAGAATAAAACAGTAAGTCGGCTAAAATGACTAGCAATAAGCCAACAAGATGGGCTTATTAGGAAGATGTATTGTAGTATTCTGGGCATAATTAAGTGATTATACCCTTGACAATTAGCAGAGTAAAGATAGCTTATTTTGTAATATTAGAAAAAGCAAGTTACATTCCCCATCTTTTCAAACTAAACTGATGTTCTTGCTTTTCATTGCTGCAGGGGAAGATATTTAATCCTGTTAGACTTTCAATGACGTTAACAGGTATAGCATAATTTTTAAGTTCTGAATCTGCTCCAATGTGTGGGATTAAGAAGGCTATGGAATAAAATTTCCCACTTTCCTCATACATAAGACATTTCCAAAAATAATCTGGAATGCTTACTTGATTTTCCCCTATCTTCCCAAGATTACATTTAATAAGAGATCCAGTCGTTATATATATTTCACCATGAACTCTAGCTTGCTCTCTAGCTTTATCTTCAAGCATATTCCAAATTCCTGAATTGAAATGATTCAACATAGGACTCATATTTGATAAGAGATATGATTCTCGATTTGATTCACTATCTCGGTTATCGGCGGAAGGGGAAAGATGACCTCTATCGAATCCTGAACCTTTATAATCTTCAAGTGTTGCACTGCCTGTAATAATTGTTTTATCTTCTTCAAAACAGTTGCATCGATTGTGAGGAATATTTAATTCTTCAGCTGTTAACACGTAAGAAACCCATTCAGGCTGTTCATTATCTTCATCATAGGATAATGAGAATTCTTTATAATGATATACTTGACCTGAACTTTCACTAGGAGAACAGGGTTGTTGTGCCAAGATAGATGAGAATTCAAAAATTATAATAGTAATGAAAATGTGTGTTTTCATATTAATACCTCAAATAAAATTTTTGGGATCAAACTTATTATGTTTCTCCCTAATAATGCACCATTCCGACCTTTCTCGAATTCACTTGGTTATGATTTCATAGCTATCTCTGCATTTGCATTATCTAAAATCTTTGTCAATTTGCTTTGCTTTCTAATAATGTCGAGGAAAACCTTATTTTTTGACTCTGCATCCGAGATTAACGTTTCAGCACCGATAACATATATTGACATACCCAACTCTTTATAGAAACGATGATAAATTGGTGCTTTTGTTGAAAATAAAGGAGTGTAATCGTCCTTTTTCAATCTATTTGCTAATTTATCATCAACATCGGTGATTAGAAAAGCCCATATTTCATCTATTCTCTCTTTTACTTTGAACGCTTCAACATAATCAACCAATTGCTGAATCCCGTGAAACTTTTTTCTGTCAGATTTATTCTTATCAGAGAATGGTTTAATCTCAACTAGAACAGATTTCAAACTGTCTGAATTATTGGGGTTCTGAGAAAAAAACAAAGCTAAATCTGGTTTATCAGCTTCATTGTCAATCTCATCACCGTCTAACTCTAACGTTGACACAATATCCTTAATCCTCTTATCACTTGCAGCATAACTATAACTTGTAAACCTATCATCCAAAAGCCATAGGTTGTTTTTTCCAATACAATAGTAATCGTCATCAGTGTGCTGTTGCATAAACAAATTATGAATTACCGATTCAACTTGCTCCTTATTTCTAACCATTGTTTTTAGCCGTTCAATTACTTGAACTCTATCATATATGTATGAAACAAGTTCATTTTGTGTAAGCTGTATTGCTTCATGTAACTCATAATCAGAATATGTCTCTTTCCCTGAATTAGAGAGGACATTCTCTTTTGCGGAGTCAAATCGCTTTTTTGCTTTTTCGATTATTTGCTTTTTATCAATAAAACCAGCCATTTCAATATCAGTTTCATTGATATAATTTACTAAGTATGGACGTTCCTCTTGAATCTCTTGAATTTTGGCAGAATTGAGCTTCTTAGTTTCCGGAATGCCCTCTTTCACCAATTTAGTTATCTCGTCTTGAAGTTGACAATTAATCATTTCCCAAGATATAGTTGAGAACATGTCAGTTTTTACAGGGAAAATATCAAAATCATTACGTTCATTATTTACATGGCTATCAAAGTATTTTGATTCTAACAAAAAAAAGCCTGAATAACCATAGGGTAAAGTCATTTTAAAGTCTTTATCTGAAAACTCGCAGACTGTCCTATTAGCAGCACAATGATAGGCTTTAAATTTCCCTTTTTCTTTTTCTATCTGATAATGGAGAGAAAATTTGTTTTTTGTACCGTCATAATTTTTTACATCAAATGTCTTTTCTGAAAAGTTTGGAATATCTTCTTTTGATATAGCTAACTCTTTTTCGCCATCCTTAAAGACAATTTTTATATCAACTCCTTTTTTTTGGTAAAAGAATAATGTAGGAATCAAATTTGTTAAAACCTTATCTTTAATTACACTCAACTTTAACGGAATACGCCTATCTATATGTCTTTCAATATTTAAATAGCTACTATTAAGAACAGACAACTCTACAGTTGTTTCGTTAGACACGACTTTATCTTCGTCTATTTGAATATTTTCGGTATCAAAATCAAAATTGAATGAGAACGTTTTTTTTTCGTTTGTGCCTTTCAAAAGGCTCTGGTATTTGACATTTTTATAAACCTTGAGAAATACAAATCGACCAACTCCTTTGCATCCTAAATTCTTTTTTAAGCCAGTTCTATATTCACAAAATGATTTGTAATTCTCTTCATTCAGACCATCACCATTATCAGTTATTTTTATTGTATCAAGTTTTTTGGTCAATAAGTCTTTTCCATCCTCCTTTTGTGGATTATCAAAAGAACCTAATTCACAAACAATCTCAGTAGAATTTGCATGAATAGAATTTATTATTGCTTCATAGAGAACATCATATTGACTTATACGATTACTTATGTCCTCATTTACAATTCGACTAATGTCGGTTAGCATCTGACTCATAATTCTTTCTAATTTTGTTTTAATGAAAGCTCCTTGACCAAACTCAAGATATATTCCAATTGACTGTCGTCTTTCATGTCAATTTCATAATCACCATATCCATAATGACCTGTATTGGAAACATTTCTAGCGATTCCTTTGGGTTCATTTATATCTCCCCACTTCGCATTGATCCATATTTTCAGATTCTTTTTCTGAACATGGAGATAGACTAAATTTCTTTTATCGCTCTTAATTGCGATATAAAGTTTCTGTGGTTGTATTTCCAAATTATCTGCTAACGCAAGCATTTTATCTCTTACATTTTCATAGAGTTCCTTTATTTCCTCTATTGGCTTACTTAAATGATCGTCTTCGGTGTAAACCTTTATTTCATCTTGAACTGCTTTTAACTCTTTGTTCTGTTGTGTTATTGGCTTTATGCTTTCTGCTGATCTTGACTTCTTTATTGGAGAGATTGATACTGTATCATTTTCGTATCGTTTAACTTCCCAAAGCTCAATTGCAATATCTTTAAAGTTTGTAGCAAGTCTCTGATTCTCTGTGAAGCTAGTTGAAACGAAAACAACACGAGTCTGCGACCAATCAATGTCATCACGTTTTAACTGTTTCTTTAATGATTCGTTATATTCAACAATAAAATCAGCTTTATTTTCAAACATTAAGCTCAGATAAGTAAATCCCTGATCTACAACACTTATGTTCTTTTCCCTTTTATATTCGATGATAATAAATGCCTTGCTTTGTGGGTCGAATGCTAGACTATCTATACGTTTATTTTTTATTGAAAATTCAGATTTAACCAATTCCAATCCCATTATGGTATTTAAGTTAGCTTCAAAGAGATTTTGTATATCTTTTTCAAGCTTAAATGGCTTCTCCTTTATTTGAGCAATAGTTCCATTTCCTAACGAATACATTGTCATATCATTCCACGTTATTTGGGTTGTAATTAATTTCTCTTTTGTCGAAGATCACACCATTGTCTTTTCCCAATAGCTTTTCTTTAATGAATTTTATTACACCGGTGACATCTAAAATAAAATACAACAAGAGAAGTATGATTAATGATTTTCTAAAATCAATATTCAACGAAAAAACTGTTTCACTATCAGGGAATATATGGTTTAAAACAAGATATCCCCACACGAAAGTTACAAACAGACTTACTTTCATATTTACTCTTGATACAGAAGGAGCTTTTCTTCTCAATACAGTTTTATAAATAGGGCCTGTAATCTGATCTTCAAGTAAATCAATATGTTTTTCCCAGTTCTCTTGCCATTTTTTACTCCCCCTATTAACTAAATACCATGAAATTGAAAATAGTAAACCCATTGCTGCAATTAGTAATTCAATATTAGGTACACTTATGTTTTGATGAAATCGAAGAACCAAAATATAACCAGTAAATGTAGCTGCTGTAAATGCCCAAAAATATGTAGCTCTTTTCCAATACATCTCTATCTCAAAATCTCGGTTCTTCCATGCACGATCAAGTGCTTTTTCTTGCATTGACAAATCAGATATTTCTTCATTGTCCCCTTGAGTTGAATCTGTATTAAATAATCTCAAGTAATCTTCATGTGTTTTAAGTATCATATATTGTTATTTCACTAAATCATCAATATAAATGTACAATTCGGGTAGAATACTTCTTCTAAATTCAAATTGAGTTGCTGTTTTTGGAAGCATCTCTTCGTTTATGTTCTGAGCCTCTTCACCCCATACACAGGGTTTATTTTTCTCAATTTTGACGGCATCATTATTTTTCAACCAAATCCAAATCTGTTTTCCAATAAAATCATTTTTCAAATTACAATTAGGATATTTCTTTCTAATGTAAAGTATAAACTCATCATTCCCCATTTGGATTTTGGTATTAGTTCCTCTTGGTTTATCCTGTTGAAGTTTGAGATCATCAAGTGGCACTGTATTACTCCACAAAAAATGCTGCTTCTTTGGGTTTAATGAATTTTGAATGTCTGGATTTTTTGACGCTTCTTTTTTCCCTAACAAGACACTTAATAAATAAGTTAATACTAGTGATGTAGCAAAAGATAAGGGCATGCAATTATAGTTGAACCAATAACAACTTAGCTTATATGCTAATACTGTTCCCCATGCAATTGAAATTATATAAGCAAATAAAATAGCAATCTTTGATGTGCTAAAATTAGCTCCTGATATAGGACTCCAATATTTGTTTTGCACACTCTTATCAGCAAATACAGAATATATACTCTCTTCCTTGCTCCAGTTTAAAATGTGCTTCTCATAATGGTTAATTAGCATGATAAAACTGATATTCCAATAGTAATACCCTTTACTTGACCAATACAGTAATAAACCTGTGATATAACCTAACAATAGAACAACAACTTCGATTTCGTCTTTACTCGGTAAGTTCTTTGCAACTAATACCTGTGTGTAACCAATAAAAATTGCACCTGTAGCAACATAAAAGTATGTCATCCATTTATTGAAATTTCCGTAATGAAAATTGCGAGCATTAACAATGAGTTTATACTTTTCAAATAAGATTGAATTGTCAGGTTGTTTATCTTTTTTCATATTAATAGTTATCGCCCAATATCATTTAATATCTTTTCGTAAATACCTTTTGCAAGTACATCATAAGCAGTTTTCTGAAAGTCTAAATCTTCCATATATCTGGAAACAATTTCATCGTTTTCAGCCATACGTTGAATCATTAGTGATTCGACCATTTTCTTTATACCTAATTGGAATTTATCCAATGTATTTGCTTCGGCAGTTTGAATAATTTTATCATCCTTTACTGCTTTTTCTTTTATCTGCTCAAAGAATAAACGGTCTTCGTCTGAAAATTCTGTACCAAATCTTGTATTTAAAACCTCAATAATCTCCGATAATGGTTTCTTTTCATCTTTCGCTTTACCTGTACCTGATTCGGTTATACCTTTTACTCCGTAAGGCTCACCGTCTTCTAAAACGATACTGCCTGATGTTACTTTTTCAATTCTATAATATTGCAGACTTACATCATCTTCGGGTTTTACTATTTCATAATCACGTTCATGAGGTAGGTGAGGGAGTAGGAAACGACTGAAACTATACAACATTTCCATATCAGAATCACTATAAGGAATTACCTGACTTAAGAACGAATATGCATTGACAAAAGAGCTTAGCTTATCTCTAAATAACTTTGCTTTATCCTCTTCTAATGTTTTATATCTATCAACTGAAGGTTGCACATGCTTTTGCATTCGTGCATGGTCGGTTGGATTCTGCTTGTTTACATCTTTATAAAACACTTGTGCAAATGCTTCAACTTCCGACCAGAAATAAACCTGCATTGCATTAAGCTCATGCTTAACGGTTTCTAATAATTGCGGGTCGGTTGTTTCCTGTAAAGATGTTTGGTCATAATAAGGTTTAAATGCCAAATAAATATCTTCAGCACTGTTTACAAAATCCAATACAAACGGAGTTTCTTTTCCTGGACTTATTCTATTTAACCTTGACAAGGTTTGTACCGCCTGAACACCATCTAATCGTTTATCTACATACATCGTATGAAGTAATGGCTGGTCGAAACCTGTCTGATATTTATTGGCAACCAAAAGAATTTGAAAATCGGGAGTATCAAATTTTTCTGATAATTGAGCTTCGCTTATTGGTTTGCCCGTAACAACATCCGTATTCATAGATGGTTCAGTATATTCTAATCCTGTATCGGGGTCTAATACTTTACCGCTAAAAGCTACTAATGGTCTTATGTCAGTATACTCTTTCTTTTCAATATACCTTTCAAAAGCAAGCATGTATTTAACTGCATGTAATCGGGAACTTGTTACAAGCATGGCTTTAGCCTTGCCGTTAATTCGCTTTTTAACCAAATTCCTGAAATGCTCTACCATAATTTCGGTACGTTGTTCCACATTTACAGGGTGTAAGCTCATGAACTTACCTAATGCTTTGGTCGCTTTCTTTTTAGGTAATTCTGGGTCATCTTCAACAGCCTTTACCAATTTATAGAAAGTATTGTAGGTTGTGTAATTCTCTAATACATTAAGAATAAAGCCTTCTTGAATAGCCTGACGCATAGAATACACATGAAAAGGCTCATCGTTTCTACCAAATAATTGAAGTGTTTTGCCCTTGGGAGTTGCCGTAAAAGCAAAGAAGCTAATATTCTTCTGCTTTCCTCTGGACTCCATGACCTGATTTAAACGGTCTTCCCAATCTGCGTCACCTTCATCTGAACCTATATCAGAACCTGAACCCAGTATTTCTTTTAATTCTCTCGCCGTTTCTCCTGTTTGGCTCGAATGAGCTTCATCAACAATTATTGCATAATTGCGTTTAGCAATTTCATCTTTCCAGTTTTCTGCCTGTTTTACCGATTCTTCATCGGGTTTGTCCAAATTGTCTGCTCCTGCGACATGAAGTAATCCTCTTAATACAAATGGAAATTTCTGTAATGTTGTAATTACTATTTTTGTTCCATCAACCAACGCTTCTGCCAATTGCTTTGAGTCTTGGTCAATTGCTTTTACTACTCCCTGAGCATGTTCGATTTGAAAAATTGCATCTTGTAATTGTTTATCCAGCACTTTACGGTCTGTGATAACTACTACACAATCAAACACTTTCTCATCGTCAGAAGTGTGAAGACTTGCTAAACGGTGTGATAACCAACTTATACTATTTGTTTTACCACTACCTGCTGAATGTTGTATTAAGTAATTATGACCTGTTCTTTCCTGACGACTGGTTTCTATTAGTTTTTTAACTGCATCTAATTGATGATAGCGAGGGAAAATAAGCGTTTCTTTTGAATATCGTTGTTTTACGCCGTTTTCATTCAGTTTTGTTTCTTCCTTGGTTTCCAAAAACATGAAATGCCCGATGATCTCCAAGAAGCTATCACGCTGTAATACTTCTTCCCAAAAATACCCTGTACGATGCCCTGATTTATGTTGAGGATTACCTGCACCGCATTTAATTTCTCCTGGATGACTTCCTTTATTAAAAGGCAAAAAGAATGTTTTATCGCCCCGTAAATGGGTTGTCATATGGATTTCGTCTGGGTCGGCAGCGAAGTGTACAACGGCAGAAGTTTTAAACTTAAATAATGGCATTCGCCAATCCCTGTCTTTACGGTATTGTGCAACTGCATTTTTCCAATTCTGACCTGTTGCAGGATTCTTTAATTCACAGGTGGCAATAGGCAAACCATTAATTGAGAATACTAAGTCAACCGTATCGTTATTGGTGGTATGACAAAGAACTTGTCTTGTTACAGTTAGTTGGTTCTTTTCGTATAATGAAATTATTTCAGCATTAAGGGTGTGGGCTGGCTTAAAATAAGCCAGCCCAATTGTTTTTCCGGAAAAGCGAAAGCCATGCCTTAGAATATAGAGTGTACCTTTTAAATTTCTTTCCTTTATAAGGGTTGAAATTATGTTTTCATCCAATTCTGCACCGTGAAGCTCTTGCATCTTTTTGTATAGCTTCTCTTGTGTATCTTTAATAAAGGAAATTACCCGTTCTGGGAAAAGGGCATATTTTTTATCCCATTCTTTATTGGTTCCCTGTTGCCAACCTCCTTTTATCAATAAGCTATCTTCAATATATGTCTCGAATGCCTTTTCGGTAGTTGCTTTCATAATTGTTATTCTGCTGTTTCAAATTCCTTATACTTTAACCATTTTGCCATTCCATCTAAATCGGGAAATAACTGTTTGTCAAATACCCCATATTGTTCTAATTGATGGCATATCTTCTTATGGTTATTATTGTTGTGTTTAATAACGATTTCAATATATTCTGTATCATCAATTGGTTTTAATGGTTGGTGACAAGCCAATAGAACCCCATCTTGTGCCCGAATACGCGGGGAAACATGGGCTGGGTCGTAAATAATGTTTTGCGTTATATCGAATGGTGATTTTACGTCCTCTTTTAATAAACCATTAGTATGTGATTTTGGGGTGATTATATAGTTCTCTTCATCTTCATTTATCAGAGAATTATCGTTATTAACATCATTTTCTTCATCAATAGAAAACTCATTGTACGGGTCTTCTTCTTCCGTTTGTAATTCGGTGGTTAAATCGCCTACTGGTTCTATTTCTTTATGCTTGTTTTCTCCATTACGAATAATCTCGCTGTATTTGGCAACCTCCTTTGTTAATACATAAACTGCACTATCAATATCTTTTTTAGCATTTCGTGAAGCAAAGTATAAAGCAACTAAAGGATTGGTAGTCCAGTCCATAAAACGGGTTGGTAATCCATGATGCTGTGCGAGTGCGAGATATTCCCAATCGTTACGAGGTAAATGACTGACCTGCCCAACTACGTGGTTGGCGAAAGTATCTAAGGTGCTACATTCAAAATCGTAAAACTCACTAAGGTTCATTTTCTCTAAATGCTTGTAACGACCTATAGACGGCATTAGGGGATAACCTTCAATAGTTCTTTTCGATTGCCCACGATAATAAGGGCGTTTCATTTTTAATTCGTCTTTTATGACCAATAAAAAATCTTCCAGAGATGATATGTTAAATTCCGCACTCATTTATTCTGTTACTTTTAATTTCCCAGTTACTACGGATGATATTAAGGCTGTTTTGTATTCCTTAAGTTTCTGAACTGCTAATTCGGTTTTATCTACAGTCTTGTCTATAAAATCTAACTCTGTTTTTAGATAATTCACAATTCTTGTTTGCTCCTCAACTTTAGGTAAAGGAATTGGAATGCTACCAATAAAATTCCAACTTGCTCTTGGCATTTTAGAACCGTATGTTGAAGAATTAACAGTTTCAAGAAAACCGTCAGATAACATAACACACAATAAAAATTCTTTATCTATCAGATTATTAGGTCTTAACACTAATAATTCAGAAGAACAGATACCATTAAATTGGGCAATAAATGCCTTTGCCAAATAAGGGCGAAGTTTTCCAAACAGAACATCGTTGGTCTTGAATGAATTAGAAATACCTTCAGGCACATAAAATTCATCAGTTGGTTCAATTTTACCTTTAAAAGGAACTATATTTTCAAGTCCAATATATTTTAGTTTTTCGTCATCAACATTGTCACTTATTTCAATCTTGTTGTTAATCAAGCGGACAACAAATTTTAAACGTTTCATATTCCAATTCTCTGGAATATTCCCCAACCAATCAATACCACTATCTTTAAGTTTTGAATCTGAATCAAGCCCTTTGGTAACAGCTTTAGAGATTATAGATATCCTTTTCTCTTTTAGAGTTTCAATAAAAGCCTGCTTTTTAACAATAAGCTCATCAATACGAGTAGTTTCTGTTTCTAAATAGCTTACAATTGATTCTTGTTCTTTAATTGAAGGTAGTGCTAGAAAAAATTCTTTTATTTTGTCCAAGTGAAGGTTGGTTATCGTATTTGTTTTTCCACTTGCACTTATCTGTTCCTCTATCTCCTTACTAAGAAAAATAAATTTTAAAAAATTAGTATTTACAATGCTTTTAGGTTTAATTAAACAAAGACTAACAAATATGCTGAATGGTTCCTCCCAATCTACAATATATGGGACGCCAATTGTGCCGTTTTTTGATAATAACAAATCACCTTTTTCAGGCTTACACCTGAGGGTTAACTCATTATGTTCATCTTCTGATATTCTTTTTGTAGTGTCAAAATTGATTCTACCTTTTGTAATATCGGTAACTCTTAAAAAAGGTATTCCTTCTTCTATATAATCAGGTGTAAAATGAGTACCATCTACAATTTTAGATGTAATAAACTTAAGCCTTTTGGGTTGCCAGTTCTCAGGGATTTGACCAAGCCATTCGACACCGCTGTCTTTATATTTTGCGTATTTCATTTTTTACTTCTCCTTACTTTTTGTTACATCTTGAAGTAATTCTAAAATATCGTTTTCTAATAATTTCAGTTCCTTTTCTATAATTCCAATTTCTCTTGGAGGCTCGTATTTATAAAAGTGTTTATTCAAAGGTATTTCATAACCAATCTTGGTTTTTGATTGGTCAATCCACGCATCGGGAACATGAGGTAAAACTTCTCTTTTAAAATATTCTTCTATACTTTCTTTTAAAGGAACTATTTCAGAATCTCGCAAAAGTGGGTCAGGTTCAGGAGTGCCTTTTTTGTCTTTGCATATTTCTGCGGTCTCATCACGTTCACTTAGGGCTTCGAGTATTGCTTTTAATTCAGTAGCACTCAATTTTGCACTTTGGGCACGGTCAATTTCCCTTAAATCACGTAAAAAGGCTTTTCTATCCTTATAGAGCTTTTCATTATGTGCTTTTCCTAAATCTCGAAGCAATGCCCTAATTCCTTTCTGACGTTGTTCGCCAGCTTCAATTTCCTTAATTCGTTCGTTTTCATCTTTCTTTTTACTACTGGCAATGTTCTGAAAAGCAGTTATAGCATCTAATAAAGCAATGCGCTCGGCTGTAGCCTGAAAGTTTAAACGCAATGGTCGTTCAACAGTAATCTTGTTGTAACCAAAATCTTCATTGTCAAATATCTTGCTTACAATTAATTCCTTTTCTTTCTCTTCACCTTTCCCATTCTCTTTAATTTTAAAAGTACGGGATGTGTCATTTGCAAAATTTCCGTATAAAGTTGTTATCTCGGCAATGTGGTTTGGTCTGCCTTCTTCACCATCTCCAATCTGTTTACGCTTGTTCCCAAGGCTTTTTTTCATTTGAATCCAGTAATTACGGGCATCAATAAGTTGTATTTTTCCTTTACGCTCTTTTATTTTTTTGTTTGTAATAACCCAGATATAGGTGGAAATTCCTGTATTATAAAACAATTGGTCAGGTAAAGCTACAATGCAATCCAACCAGTCATTCTCAATTATCCAACGTCTGATTTCTGATTCACCGCCACCTGCATCGCCAGTAAATAAAGGGGAACCATTAAATACAATTCCAATTCGGCTACCACCTTCCTCAACAGGCTCCATCTTAGAAATCATATGTTGCAGGAACAATAACGCCCCATCGTTAACCCGTGGTAATCCAGCTCCAAAACGACCATTATAACCAAGTGTATTCGCTTCATTTTTAATGAATCTCTCTTGTTGCTTCCATGAAACTCCGAAAGGAGGATTAGCCAACATGTAATCAAATCGCTCTCTGGAATGAGCATCTTTAGAAAAAGAATCGCCAAGTTTTATACGTTCTTCATCGTGCCCTTTAATCAACATATCGGAACGGCAGATTGCCCATGCTTCATCGTTCCAGTCCTGACCATATAAATGAGGTTGAGAATCTTCGTTTAACTGTTTCAAATACTGTTCAGCTTCCGATAGCATCCCACCAGTACCACAAGCAGGATCGTATATTTTCTTTACTTTAAATCCTGCTGCCAAATCTTCTTCGGGCGAGAGCAGTATATCAACCATTAATTTAATAACCTCACGGGGCGTAAAATGCTCTCCTGCTTCCTCGTTCGATTGCTCTGCTCCAATCCTTATGAGCTCTTCAAAAATATAACCCATTTGCAGGTTGTCAATTTTTGTTGGAGACAGGTCAATTGTTGCAAATTTTTTAATGACTTGATAAAGTATATTCTTTTCAGCCATTTTGCGTATTTCGTCTTCAAACTCAAAACGGTCGAAAATATCCCTGATATTGGCAGAAAAGTTATTGATATAACTGTTTAAATTAGGTGCTATTTGGTTAGCATCAGCAAGCAAAGTAAAGAAATCAAGTTTCGAAAGGTTGTAGAACTTTGCATTTGTAACTTGCTCCATTCTTGCTTTTATAATGCTTTCAGGTTTACCCTTTAATTTGGAGTATTCTTCTAGTGCTTCTTGCTTGGTAGGTTGCAGAATACAGTCGAATCTTCTAAGTACTGTCAGTGGAAGAATAACCTTTCTATATTCGTTCCTTTTATAAGGTCCTCTTAGGAGGTTGCAAATATCCCAAATAAAGTTCGCCATTTGGCGGTGCGTTTCAGCTGTCATATATATATTTCTAAAGTTTTTGTTCTACAATATTTAATGCTTCTTTTAAAAAAGGTTGTCCTCCCAATTCAGAAATAATTTTTTCTGAGATGTACTTTATCTGTAATTCCTTAAAATCTAATTCTAAAATCTCTGCAAGAGGTTTTACCATTGATATTAATATTTGTCTTTCTCCTAATTCCATCTTTGATAGGGTACTTGTATCAATATCAAGAACATGAGCAACCTTGCGTTGAGGCAAACCTTTAGACTCTCTGATTGATTTTAAATAATTTCCAAACTTTGAGCTTTTCATCTAACCGTATTTATTTAGACACTTTAGTCAAATATATTGAATATAGCTTGATTCTCTTGTTTATATGCATGTAAATTATTAACAATGCCAATTACTGTGAAATTTCTCACAACACCTACATTCCCCTTACTTTGGTTACTTAGGTTACTTAGCCGTGTTAAGTAATACAAAATCAATTGTTTATGTTTTTAGTAAAATAAGGATTGACTAAGTAACTAAGTAACCTCACTTGAAAATGCCCAATTCCTAAGTAACTCTAAGTAACCCCAAGTAACCTGTACGGAATAGAAAAATAGTATTATATCCTTATAATTCAAGTATTTATATCTCACTAAGTAATCTAAGTAACCCAAGTAACCGATTTTGCAAGAATATTTTATGTTTTGAATAAAAAAAACAGAAGTTCATCCACAAAACTTCCGTTGCTCCAATTTCTTTATCTATTTCTGGTCAAAAAGGCATTTCTTCAGATTCTTCTTTATCAATATTCAGGTTAAGCTTATCGAGATAGAATACAAAAGCGGTTGTGCTGGTGAATTTCTTATTGCCCTTATCATCTGTTTCCTGGTACCCGGATTTTGCATCAATTTTCTTGAAGCTTACTTTCTTGGAATCACAGATATATGACGGGCTGTTTTTCAGGTAGTACTCGACTGTAGCGTCTGGCAAAGGTTTATCTCCTTCACGCAACGCCTGAGTTTTATACAGTCCAAATACACGGCTGATTGATAGATAGAGAATCTGTATCGGCTCAGGAAATACAATATCGCTTTTCTGCCATTGCCCGTTTTCCTTGAATGTTCGGGTAATCTTATCGGTATAAACCACTTTGAAATCCCCATCCTCAAAGAGCATATTGGAACTGATAAGGTACTGAACTGTTTTCCAGAAGATGCCCAGATCATCATTCCGGGCAGTTTCCTTATTTTGGTGTACCATCATCTCAACGAACAGCTGTATGATTTCTGCGTAATCGAACGGAAGCTCAACCATATTTGCCACGGTAGCATAAGCAGAGGCTATGGTGAGCCAGTTATTGTAAATCCGTGTTTCAATTGCAACTGTTCCCAGCAACTCACGGAATCTATCGCTTACGTCATTAACGGTCTTGTTGTAGTTTTTTGCGAATGTCTCCCTGTGCTTCAGCAGGTGGTGGGTAATCTGGGTCAGTCCCTGTTTGTTTATCTGTTCCAGTTCCTCAAACTGCCTTTTTTCTTCAAACGAAAATACTGTTTTTGAGAATCCCAACGCAATGAACCGGCTGAACAAAGCAATATCAGCAGTAGCAATCTGCTGGCCGCAGACAATAATCCCCTGGTTAACTTTCGATGTTTCCTTTTTCTTGTCCTTATCCATGTTCATGCGTGTCCGCCCGGTCTTGTCCCAAAACCCTTTGAGCAGTTCACGCTTCTCCATTTCAAGGTCGTTGCGGTATTCATCGAGAACACAGACAGCATTGCAGCTTGTAGCTACATGGTCGGCAATAGAAGGCTTGCTTGAGTTGTGCAGGTTCGGCACTTTGCCTTTTCTGCCAAACATATACAGTATGCTTTCTGCACAGGTGTTCTTTCCCGAACCTTTCTGCCCGTACATGTTCAGGATCGGGAATTTGTCGAAGCGTTTCCCTACAATATCCATGTACAGGCAGGCAAAGAAAAAAGACAGGGTAACAATGCCGTTTTTGCCAAATACCGATGCATACTTCTTTGCATATTCATATAGGGTAATGTTGCCTTCATTGTGGATGAAATGGCGTTCAAACTCAAACAGCGTATCGTCACCTTCATAGATTTCAGAACAGGCTGGGATATAGAAATACCTGTTACAGTGCTGGACAATGCCGTATTTGTCAGCCTGAATAAATTCACCTCCGTTAAATATGCCGTTCCCCCAGCAAAAGAAGCCCTCTCTCTGCCAGCCCAGCTGGACAACCTCTTTGCAGCTCTTTGTTTTCTCATAGAGCCACGCTTTCAGTTTATTCAGCTCGCTTTCGCCTCCCGTCCAGAGAAAGTTTCCCAATGATTCTATCTGCAATTTGAATGCAGTAATGCTTACCATATCACGCTGGGGAAGCTCAACGATCTTAACCAGATTGTGACGGTTCTTAATTTCATACAGCCGCTTCGCATTGATCGGACTCTCGATATGAAACAGCGGTGTCATCACAAAATTAGAGTGCTGTACAAAATCATCTCCTTTCTTATTCCGGAACACATAGCAGTTATTCTCAACATAGAAGCCCCATCGGTTGAAATCATTCAGGCTGACATGCTGCGGAATTGTGTAACGGGAGGCTTTCTTTGGTTCGTCCCTGGACAGTTCTTTAATTGCATCCTGCCACGCCTTTTTCGGCTTTATTAGCTCGGCTACAAAGTCGATATAGACTTCCTGTTTTGTCCTGTCGTAATTTGAAATAAGCAGGGAAATCCGCTTGATTGCTTCTGACTTCTTTACAGGGTCGGATGCAAACTTCTCAGCATAAACGGTCGTCTTAAAAATGATGTAGTCCGTCTGCTTATCATTGTATTGCAGGAACAGTTCCTTTGTGGTGAAAAGAGAGTCTGGGTCTTGCTTTTCGGGCAATGGAATTACTGATACATGGAACTGGTTTTTAATCAGCATTGCAGCATTCCTGTCGGTGGCACTCTGCCCAGCATTATCACCGTCAAAAATCAGCGTTACCTTGTTTGTATATTTCCTCAGAAGCTTTACCTGTGCAGGGGTAAGGGCAGTTCCGCAGGTGGCAACGGTGTTGTGTATTCCGATGGAGTGCATCCTTAAAACATCGGAATATCCTTCTACAACATACGCCCTGTCATCATTCTTGATCGTAAACCGTGCTTCGTTCAGTGCATACAGTTCATTGCTTTTTATGTAGATAGAGCTTTCCGGAGTGTTGAGATATTTTACCTTTGGGTTTTCCTCCAAGTCACGCCCGGCAAATGCAATTGTCTGGCCTCTCGAATTTGAAACAGGAAAGATCAGGCGGTTTCTGAAGAAATCATAAATGCCTTTCTCATTGCTTTTCAGTACCCCGATTTCTTCAAGTATCTCTGTTTTCAAGCCTTTGTCCCGTGCATGGGAAAGGAGAGCATTACCGTTGGGGGCATAGCCGATATTGAAACTGCCGTTTTCAGGCATTGCAAGTTTGCGCTGGCTTATATATTTCTGAGCTTCTTTGTGGTTAATCTGTTCCTGAAAATACCGCTCTATAACGGCACATGCTATCCGCAGGCTTTCTTCATGCCTGAATTTTGCTTCATCCCAATTGGTGCTTTTCTTCCATTCAAAACCGAGGTTCAGTTTTTTCGACCCGATTTCAACAGCTTCTTTGAAACCGACACCTTCATGCTCCTTTATAAACTCTATAGCATTTCCGCCTTTGCCACAGCCGAAACATTTGAAAATCCCCTTTGCAGGATTTACGCTCAATGATGCTGTTTTCTCGTTATGGAACGGGCAACAAGCCTTGTAATTACTGCCAGCCTTCTTTAATTCGATGAAATTGGAGACAACTTCAAATATATCATCGTTAATGTGTTCTATTACTCGTTTTGCATCCATTGGCTGCCAGTTTTACTAAAGGGTTATTGTGGTTAAAATTCAATTTTTAGCTGTCGCTTATTGATGTGCCATTCTTCAAAAGTCATTTCCTTGACTTTGTTCAGTGCCTTTCGGGCATCATCAAGCATTTTTTTAGTATTGCCAAAATTGTTGCGTATCCGTTCGACTTCTTCCATCTGCTTTTCAAGAGCAATCTGTTTCTGTTCTAAAAATTCGCTCTGATCCGAGAAATGGTTAAATAGGGAGGTATAGCATTCCTGTTTGTACCTGACGACATTTTCTTTGGCATCTTCCTTTACATTTTTGGGATTGATGGTAAACAGCCAGCCGAAAATATACATATAGGGTATGCAGTACATATCGTACTGTTTTCCGTCTGAACCGACTGAGGGCTTCAAGCCCCCAACTGAACCCAGAATTTCATCGCTTTTGATCTTATCAACCTGACGCTTGTGGTCTATGCCCAGTGCTTCACAGATCGGCTTTACCGGAACATATTTCTCTGCTCCGTCAAAAAGGACAATGTTCACATCATTGATTTTTGCTACTGTCTTTGTTTTCATAATCGTTCGTTTTTGATTTTCATAAAAGCAGGGCTGCCCTTGCACAGCCCTGCCGGAACCGTGCTAATTGTCAAGGGTGGTTTATAATTTGCTTAATCTCTTTGTTGCTTATGGGATGGAACAGGGTATGCAGACGTAAATCCATAGCTACAGTCAGCTCAATCCGTGCCATGATGCTTTCTCTCCAGTTAGGCAGGACATAAATTGCCTGGCTTTTCTTCAGCAGTTCGATCCGGCTCTGCAGCGTATCGGACCAGCTCATCTTGGCAAATGCCATTTCGTTCGGATGGATAACCGAGAACTTCATTGACTTCAGCTTGGCTTTTACCTTTTCTGTTTCAACAATCTTATATTGTTCCTCCTGAGATTCTTCATCTCCGCAGATATATACTACTGACATTCTGTTTACTTTTTCAATTTCAGCTTATTGCACAATTGGCTTTCCGGGATTACATGTTTCTGTGCCCTTTTCTTCAGCAGGTGCTTTACAAAATGAAATTTGACAACCTGCTTATTTTTGCCTTTTACCTCCTTGACCTCTTTCTTCATTCAAACTCTATGGTATTGTGAAAAGAATAATCACCAATTACACATTCTGTTTGATTTCGTCAATTGAAGAACGGCGGCCAGATTTCACCCAGTCCTGTATCTCATCCAATTTGAACAGCAGTATTTTGCCTCCCGGTTTATAGAAGGGGATTTGCCTGTTATGAACCCGTGAGTAAACCGTTTTAATGCTTTCTCCCAGCAGATCGGCCAGCTCATTTGCATTAATGAAGTCATATCCCGATACAGCCTTGCGTTGCACATTAATCAGTTCTGTCACTTTCTGATTCAGCTGTTCGAGATTCTTTAAAGTTTCCGCATTGAAATCCTGTTGCTCATCCATAATTGTTCGTATTTTGAATTTTGATTTGTGGGAGCAATTTTAAAGCGACAATGCACCTTTTTCCAACGTCGGACTGTCCGATATTTTAAAAATAAATTTTAATCAGTTGAATATTAGATTTATACAAAATGAGTTTGGGGATATTGGGATACTTTTAATGAAAACTGTCGGATACTCTGAATAGCAGAAAATCAAACAAAATGGTAATTGCCTGATAAATCCTATTCAATTAACAGTTTTGCTATCACTTCTTCTATGTCCTCGGTAGGCAGATTTCCTTCCTTGAACAGCATCCTTGTTTTCTCCAGTTCTACAATCAGGTTTTTGCCTTCCTTGATGTACGGGGCTTTCATAAACAGTTTGTAGTAATAGGAATTTTTGTAGTCATTTATTTCGGCTTTGTTCATCAGCAGGAGGAATTTGGTCAGCATTGATGCTTCCAGATTCAGCCTCAGTTTCAGACCGAGCAGGCGGAATACAAAATATGCCCACAGCACCTGCTGGGAACTGGAAAGGCTGAGTACCGTATTGACTCTGCCGGACATATAGAACTGGCCGGTAATCTGGGCTGGGATGTCCCGGACCTTTGTCTTGAAATAATTCAGGAATTGTGTTTTGCCGTAGTAGTCACAGAAAAACTGATAGTAATCGTGAGGGTCTGCCGATGAGAGATCGACAAGAGGGGAGTAATAATATATTTCGAGGTCTTTATGCTGGGTAACATGCTGCTTGAAGAAAATCACGTCATGAATACGGACTGACTTGTACCAGGGGAGAATCCATTTAAGAAACTGTATATAGCTGTATTTGATTTCACCTGTCTGCTGGTAGCATAATTCTCCTTCATGGTTAAATACTTCTAGGCTTTTTAAGTGGGTGTTTTTAGGAACAAAAGGAATTGAAAAGTATTTCTCTTTAATTGTCACATACCTCTGGGTATGCTGCATCTGCTCTCTTAATTCAAGAGCCTGCTTTATAATTTCTTCAATGGGTTCAGATAATACAAGATAATGGTAATCGAACAGCTCTATCAATTCTCTGTGGAAAGGGGATGTCGGAAGGTGTGTGAGCTTGTCAACCAGAGTATTGATCTCTGATTCCCATGCACTTGTCAGTTTAGCCCTATTGTAGCCTTGCAGTAATTTCTCAAAAACAGCAAGGCAATCCTTTTCAAATTCTCCTGTGCAAAATTCGTTCTTCATCATAAGTGTCTTTAATTCTAATAGTTAATTACCTATGATTAGCCCAGAGCAATTGAAACTAGAATTATATTCCTCTAATAGCTTCTTACATCCACATAAATGCTGATTTGTTGGTTAATTTTCTCATATTTCTTTTCCTGTATGAGTTTCATCATAAGCAAATGATTTGTAATGATTCATTGGATGCAAAATTAATCTTTCGTTAAAAATAAAACTCACTAGTGTTATGCTTATGAACAATCAGGCTGTAGTATCTAAAAGGCTGTCAGATGTTTTGCGATTTCTTTTCTCTGTTCATTTTCAAAACTGTCAAGATAGCGTTTGGTTATATCTAAATTCGCATGTCCAAGGCTTTCGCTGATATATTCTGTAGAAATCTGGCTCCGTTTCAGTGTCGTGGCAAAACTGTGACGTGCCGAATATGAAGTCAGATGCTTTTCGATTTCTAGGTCATCACATATAAATTTAAGCCCTTCGTTTAACTTTGCAACTCTGTGTCTGACACTCGTCTGTATTTGATTGTCAGTTGCACCTGCTGTTAAGAATGGAAATACATAATTTTCTGGCGACGTATCCTTGTTTCCCCATTTTTTAATTATTTGAGAAATATCATCAGTAATAGGGACTGTAATTGTTCTGCAATTTTTGTTTTTATCCTTGGTTTTATGCCTGATAAAGGAAAAGGTTTCTTTACCTATATCTTTAAATTTCAAGCGACAAATGTCAGCCATGTTCATGCCATTTGCTATGTAGGAAAACACCCAAAAATCTCTGGCATAATCAGCTTTAGAAAATGGTTCAGCTTTGTATTCATAGATAGCTTTTATCTCTTTTGTTTGTAATGCTCTTTTATTGCTTGTGACCTGCGGGATTATGTATTTCCCCCTGCCGAACGGATATAAGTCTTCAGAAATAACTTGTTTGTCAATTGCTTGTTTAAACATAGTTCTTATAGTACCAAAATAAACAGCTGTTGTTGATAGCTTTCGTCCTGATTTAAGCATCCATTTTTCAAACTGCTCAAGTTTTGCCGGGGTAATTTCTCTGAAATCTATATACTTTTCCTTATTGAAGAATTTCAGCAATATGGTTTTAGCATTATGATAATTCCATTTTTGCTGTTTTTGTTTGTCTGCCAAAACCTTTATGTAATCGTCATAGAATGTGATAATATTGCTACTTGCACCTTTTATCCCCCACAGTATTTTAAAATTGTCAAATGAGAATTCGGGTAATTTTTCAATAATCTTCCGTGCTTTCTCCTCAATTATGGAAAACTCAAGTTGAATGTCTTTATATTCACCTCTGGGTTTTGGGGCAGTTATTTTCTCGAATTCCTTCGGAGTAAATTCATAAACCCGTTCTTTGGTGTCGATTCCGAAATACCTCTGGTTCCTGTTGTATGTCACACGTAATTTTGCAGGAAACGTACCATTATTCTTTGCACGTTTCATAAACAGGACAATTGATGTGCTTACTTTATTTGCCATAATAATACCATTTAAGTGATTAATATTATCGGTGGCAGTCTGCATTTGCTAGATATTACTATTTATTTCTTGCCATACAATTTGCCATACTTTTGTAGAACAAATATAGGAATAACCAGTAACTTATCAAAATAGAGAAATTTGTAAAAGCCTATTATAGAAGTATATAGCAGTAAATAGTAACAAATAAAACATCAACAATCATTTTGTATAAGTAATGGCAGGCGATGTGGTAAATATCAAAGTTTGTAACCCGCTCAAACTGCGTAGCGGTTTGACAGGAAAGAAGCCCGCAATCTGCCACTACTCATACAATTTACCGTTGGCAGCAATAGAAACGACCATATGGTAAAGCATCTTTTAAAATTATTGTTAGTTGGACTTGTGTTTAGTAGCAACACGGGAGCTAGAAACATACCTGATTCGTTGGTAAATTACATAAACAAAGAATTACCGCAATTACTTATTCCTTCATGTCAAGACTACGTGACAGATTGGGAAAGTTTCCAAGACGATAATAGTCAATTACCATACTTCTGCACAAGTGATTATAATGGAGATAATTTATTGGATTTTGCCGTTTTATTAAAGGACTCCAAAGGTGAATTGTTTCTGTATGCATTTATTCGACAAGACAATGAGTTTAATGTTGTTCTAATTGATAAATTCACAAATGAAGACAACAAAAAGATTCAAATACTGATAGGGACTGAATTAAAAGGTGAATGGGAATCAATAACAGAAAAGATTACAGTTCTGAATGATGGCATAAGCCTAGCTTTAATTGAAGAAAGTTTAAGCTGGTCATACTATTACCATGAAGGAAAATTTAAACAATTCACTTACGACTAAATAAACTACTGCTGCCAACACGCTGGAAATAAAGCATGGCGCGCTTTGCTCGTCCTGACGCCTTTGTCTACTGTCTTAGTCCCCCTATCGGGTGACACGACACCACGACTAACGCGCCACGACTTCATCCAGCAAACGTTAGGCGTAATTGTCCTACCTTAACCGTGATAACATTACAATTACATGAAAAAAACTGTATTTATATCCTCGACATATCGTGATTTGAAACTCCATAGAGAAAGAATCTGGAATGCCTTACAAAACTATGATATAGATATTACAGGCATGGAAGAATTTGGAGCTAGACAAAGTACACCTTTGCAAACGTGTATAGATGAAATTCATAAGAGCGATATATACATAGGCATTATTTCAATGTGCTATGGAAGTGTTGATAGTATTACTGGTAAATCATATACTCAATTAGAATATGAAAAAGCAAAAGATTTAGGATTAGAAATAATGATCTATCTAATAGATGAAAATTCTGGTAGAGTAAATACAGGTAACATTGATTTTGGTGAAAAGAGTTTGAGTCTAAAGAATTTTAAGAATATTTTAAAGAATAATCACACGGTAGATTGGTTTATAGATGCAGATGATTTATCTGAAAAAATTTACAAAAGACTCGGAAAAATTGTTTCAAACCAAAACATTGCAAAAGAAAGGCCTAAATCACTCAAAGGAAAGATATTCAAAATTAATTTAGGCGCACAAAAATGGGGAATCTTTGTTAGCTATTATAATGGTAAACCTTATGAAATATTTTCAACAATATTTGACCATGAAACTGGTATTCTAATTCCTGATGCTATTCATGAAGGATTAATAAAGAAGGAAGCTGAAGATGATGGAATTCCAAGATTTGATTTTCAATTTACTAATAAAAGAGGTTATAAGACTACAATTGAAGGTATTAGTTATTCCTTCCATCCTCAAATAAAAGCATATGATAAAATTGTCAATGAATTACTTAATAAAGATAATCATTTAGAAGCAGTTCAAGTACTTAAACATATGGACGTAAATGATGGTGAATTATCTAAATGGAATCAGGAAATAGCGAAAATATTGATAAAAAAATAACTACGCCTAACACGCTGGAAATAAAGCATGGCGCGCTTTGCTCGTCCTGACACCTTAGTCTACCGTCTTAGTCCCCCAATCGGGTGACACGACACCACGACTAACGCGCCACGACTTCATCCAGCCAACGTTAGTAGCTATAATAAACCCCAGACATGAAAGATAAGTCTATAACATTAAAACTTGAGAATAGATTACAAATATTTACTACAAAAGAGCTAAGATATTTAGCTAAAGAATTGAATATAGAGAATTATTATAATCTTGATTCAAAAGCTCTAATACTTGAGATTTGTAAAATAGAACCAATTGAGAGTGTTTATGATACACTTGACCAGTTTACTAGCTTAGGATCTAATTATCTGATTGACTTTTGGTTTCAGTCATATGTGAAAAATAAAATATTAACATTGACAATTACAATAATTTTCTTTCTCGGATTGATTTCTACTTTAGTATATTTTAGCAATAAATCAGAACGTCAAATAACACAAGCAAAATCCGAGAGTGAGAATTTGAATAAACGAATTAATGATTTGGAATTAGTAGAGTCTAGTTTGAAAGACTTGCTCAAATTTGTGGATTATCAAAAGCAAGCGATATTGCAAACAGAAGAAAGAATAAAAGACTTAGAACAAAAAAGAGATGAACTTTTACCTATTGTGAAATCTGATCAAAAAATAGTAGAAGCCATTTTTAGCGCCCAAGAGAAAAGGAATAGGCAAAATAGGTGGACAGAAAGGCTGATTGGTTTTGTATCAGGACTAGTGACATCGATTATCGCTTCAATAATATATGGATTTATAAAACGTAGATAAATAACAGCTACTAACACGCTGGAAATAAAGCATGGCTCGTTTACCTCGTCCTGACGCCTTTGTCTAGCGTCCTGTCTACCCTATCGGGTGACACGACACCACGACCAATTCGCCACGACTTCATCCAGCAAACCGTTAGCGGTTATTAAAAAAAACACTAAATGAGAAAGGAACTCCTACTTTTTATAGTTCTGACTTTACCTTTTTGTGCTTATTCACAAAACTGTAGTTTAGAAGAATACAATTATCCATTCACTCATTCAGACACAATTATCATTGAGAATGGATTTAATAAAATAGAAGCAGACTCAGTTATTAAGAAAATTGTCCAATACAATCAAAGCGGACTATTTTTACATTCATATTCCAAATATCAAGACAAAGAATTGCTTTGCTTAATAATGAACGAAGGAGAAAGTATTTCTCTCATGCTTTATGTAATAAAAGAATGTAAAGTGATTGACTGTAAACCATTATTCTCTAACTCACAATGGGAACATGGAATTCAGACAGGAAAAGCATCTATTAATAAAGGAAAAATTACAAGTTCTATTTATTCAGCATCAAGAGACTGGGGAGATTATACTCAATGGAAATCCGAAACCAAACAGTTTG
Source organism: uncultured Carboxylicivirga sp. (assembly GCF_963668385.1). GTDB lineage: Bacteria > Bacteroidota > Bacteroidia > Bacteroidales > Marinilabiliaceae > Carboxylicivirga. Next base: position 2,919,191 of record NZ_OY764327.1, on the reverse strand, counting down.
AATTTGTAATTAATACAGAAGGAAAGATAATAAATAACAACCGCTAACACGCTGGAAATAAAGCATGGCGCGCATTGCTCGTCCTGACGCCTTTGTCTTATGTCATGTCATCCCTATCGGGTGACACGACACCGCGACTAATGCGCCACGACTTCATCCAGCAAACGTTAGCTACCATTCAAAAAATGCAGAATCATTAATGAGAGTATTTATAACCTTATTTTTAGTTGTAATGATGACAAGTTGCGGAGCGTTGCTTGAACCGCTGTTTAAAGACATAAGTTCATGAATAATTCAATATGTGCAGCAAGACTCATGTAAAAAGATACTTACAGCAAAAATAATTGATTTTAGAATCAGAAATCAGGCCTTTCCTATTGATATATCAGATTTAGATTCAATAGAATATAATTCAAATCAACTTAAGACTACATTAGAACTTATGTGGTTATCTGATTCTGTAAATCAACAAACTAAAATCGAGGAATTTGAACAAAAATGGAAATGCGATTGTCCAAATCAATTTGACTCAGTTTCTCTAACTTCATATCAATCTGATTCAATTGATATTTACACTAGATTATTAAAGTTTAAGACAGATACAACATTTTCCAAGGTTATTGAAAATAGGAGACTTATTTTTAATCATGACACGCTAACGAGTATCAAGCAGATGATTTTTGATATCAAAACATATGACTTGAATGGTAATGAAATAGAGCTAAGAAAAGGAAAATCAGATAGAATAAATAAAAAACGGTAGCTAACCCACTGGAAATAAAGCATGGCGCGCTTTGCTCGTCCTGACACCTTAGTCTACCGTCTTAGTCCCCCTAACGGGTGACACGACACCACGACTAACGCGCCACGACTTCATCCAGTAAACGTTACCGCCTATTTAGGCAAAACGTACCAAAAACATAACGCCAATAAAAACTTACAATTCAGACTTCGCTTAGAATAGTTCAACTTGATTAACCTTCTGTCGTTACTTTCTGACTTCAAGTAAATTGAAATTTTAATAAATGACATTTTGAGCAACTATATTTCAGGACTTTTAATACATCTTCTCTCCCATTATCAAATCTAGACAGACTTTAAATTAATGACCATAATCAAAAATAGAATTTCAAAAGTGTGTTTTTTTGTTAAATTTAGCCTGACCAACAACCTAACCTATTTTGGGACTAAGGGACACGAAGTGTGCATTAATTCATAGGACTTTTATCAATTCTGACACTATAATATTTGGAATTGACCTGATATTATTAACGATAAGCTAAATACAAGCAAAATAAACAGGCGGTAACACGCTGGAAATAAAGCATGGCGCGCGTTGCTCGTCCTGACGCCTTTGTCTACTGTCTTAGTCCCCCTATCGGGTGACACGACACCACGACTAACGCGCCACGACTTCATCCAGCAAACGTTACCGCCTATTTAGGCAAAACGTACCAAAAACATAACGCCAATAAAAACTTACAATTCAGACTTCGCTTAGAATAGTTCAACTTGATTAACCTTCTGTCGTTATTTTCTGACTTCAAGTAAATTGAAATTTTAATAAATGACATTTTGAGCAACTATATTTCAGGACTTTTAATACATCTTCTCTCCCATTATCAAATCTAGACAGACTTTAAATTAATGACCATAATCAAAAATAGAATTTCAAAAGTGTGTTTTTTTGTTAAATTTAGCCTGACCAACAACCTAACCTATTTTGGGACTAAGGGACACGAAGTGTGCATTAATTCATAGGACTTTTATCAATTCTGACACTATAATATTTGGAATTGACCTGATATTATTAACGATAAGTTAAATACAAGCAAAATAAACAGGCGGTAACACGCTGGTAATAAAGCATGGCGCGCGTTGCTCGTCCTGACGCCTTTGTCTACTGTCTTAGTCCCCCTAGCGGGTGACACGACACCACGACTAACGCGCCACGACTTCATCCAGCAAACGTTGCCACCCATTAGAGCATCTGTGACACTAATTTTGTTTTCATAAAACAAACGTAACAAACTACTGATAAGCTGATACAATTCAGACTGTAACGGTAGCATAACTGAGACTAATAGATGCATACCTGATAGTGACAGCAGCATACCTGAAACTGACAGATACATACCTGACAGTGACAGCAGTGTACCTGAAACTGACAGATGCATACCTGACAGTGACAGTAGCGTACCTGAGACTAGCAGATTCATACCTGACAGTGACAGCAGCGTACCTGAGACTGACAGATGCATACCTGGCAGTGACAGTGGCGTACTTGAGACTGGCAGATGCATACCTGACAGTGACAGCAGCGTACCTGAGACTGACAGATGCATACCTGACAGTGACAGTGGCGTACCTGAGACTGACAGATGCATACCTGACAGTGACAGCAGAATACCTGAGACTGACAGATACATACCTGACAGTGACAGTGGCGTACCTGAGACTGACAGATACATACCTGACAGTGACAGCAGAATACCTGAAACTGACAAATATTATCTTGACATTAACAAGATTGAATATTTATATAAAATTAAGAAATAACGGGTGGCAACACGCTGGAAATAAAGCATGGCGCGCTTTGCTCGTCCTGACACCTTAGTCTACCGTCTTAGTCCCCCTATCGGGTGACACGACACCACGACTAATGCGCCACGACTTCATCCAGCAACCGTTGTGCTTCATGCTGAAAAACCGCAATGCAAATTATGACCGTATTATTTAAAACTGACAGTTTGAAAATTGAACATTAGTTCGAAAATGCGTACTTGATTGAGAAGCAATCGGGAAAAGAACTAATGTTTGACGATTTCTATGGAAACCCCAATTGCGGACTGATTAGTAAAAAGAATGATTGGGCAATTATAGCAGGCGAACATTTAACAGTTTGGCGAGCCAGTAAGAGAAAAAACAAACAAATAAAACGAATTGAGCATGACGAATTAAAATGGATTCATGACATTAGGTTGAAATCGGAGAACGTCATCGAGATTCTGACTGACCCGTGGAGTGAAAAATCTGCAATATGGGAATTAAATATTGATACGCTGCATTTTTCAAAGCGAAACGACTTTGGAAATTATATAGAAGATAAACATACTGAGCATATTGAATGGTAAAACCATTTTTATAATTAACTCATTGAATTAATTAAAAACTAACAAGAACATAAATTATGGAATTATTTATACTAATAGCAATTATTGTTTTCGGCGGAGGAATTGCGATTATATTGAAAAAAGGATTTAATGAAGTTATCAGTGGAATGCAATCAATAGACACTCGTTTAAAAAACATAGAAAAGGAATTAGAAAAAAAATAAAGCACGAAAGCACAACACGCTGGCATAAAGCATGGCTCGGTTTGCTCGTCCTGACACTTTAGTCTACCGTCTTAGTCCCCCTAGCGGGTGACACGACACCACGACTAACGCGCCACGACTTCATCCAGCAAACGTTGCAGCTTATTGCGGTGAGTTAACGAAGTGTTGCTTAATTTGTATGTTTAGCTATTGGGTTTTGAAAGATTCACTGAACTTGAAACTATTAATTTGACTTGCTTGTGTGCTTTTTGGAATTGATTTTCAAACGTGAACAAAATATAAGATTTACAAAGCGCTCAAACCAGGACTTTCATTTATCGTGACCGGCAAAAAGATTTGACTCTTTGACAAGCATTTTTTTTAGGAGTTTGATTGACAAATCGTATTGGGACAAATAGCTTTTGAGTAAGGACTTAGAAAATAATAAAAATAACTTTTGCTACACTTGGAGCAATAAACAACAAGCTGCAACACGCTGGAAATAAAGCATGGCTCGTTCGCCTCGTCCTGACACCTTAGTCTACCGTCTTAGTCCCCCTAACGGGTGACACGACACCACGACTAATGCGCCACGACTTCATCCAGCAAACGTTAGCACCTATTAAAAAATACAACCAACTATAATATATTAAATGCACAAATTATTTTTGTTCTTTCTCAGCTTATTCTTCTATAACTACTCTATATCACAAATCATTAAGGCAGATACAGTATATGGTGAAGATGGCTTTAAATTTATTACTGTTTTAAATTCTAAAGGTAGTTTTCAAAAAGTAATCGAGAATGGAGATACCACAGTTATGCAAGCTGAATTGTTATATCAGATGTATTTAGGGGAACTTCAACAAGATAGTATGAATACTGTAATTAATAACTTTTTGGAAACACCGGAATATAAAGGCAGAGATACAATTAATACAGAGAAACTTGAATATTTATATATTAAGGAATCATATGAAATGCAGAGTAGTTGGCATACTATCAATTATTATCGGTATTTAATATTTGACAATGTAATTAAGAAAGAACCTAAGGGAATTATTTATGGCCTCAGATGCGATAATAAGCGTAATATTATCAATTGTCTATCAGACACAATTACAAAACAAACAGCATATGAAATCATTGAGCTATTAAATGACCACATGGCTTTTAACAGTGTGCCATACATGCAGTACCCAAATGCAGTATACATGAATCCTCCAGTAGCATCGGAGGTTTTTTATATCGAAATAATTCTAAAAGAAAAGAATAAGCCAGAATTCATCAGAAAGATAAGTCCTAACAAAAGCTGGTGTTTTGGACTACATGAGAAAATTCAATTAGGACTAGAAAAGTTGTGGCACGAAAAATTAACTATAGGAAAAGCCTCAAATAATATTGACTTTATAATCAAGAATGAGAGAAAACTAAGGCAAAAAGAGGTTGTTGAAGAAATAAAATCATATACTTTTAAGGATGAATAACAGGTGCTAACACGCTAGTATAAAGCAATTGGCATTCGAGAGGATTTGGAAATTAGGTTGGGTAATTGAACACCGCCAAATCTTTGATTTGGCTTTAGAATGAAAAGGTAAAAACAAATAAAAGTTTTGGCTCAGAGGAGTTTTGGAAGGTTTGGTTCGTTAAATCGCCAATCGCTTCATCTAGCCACCGTTAGCACCTATTAAAACCCAATAATACATCGATACCATCTTATGAATAAAATAATATCTCTACTAATTCTTATAATGACAATTCCGATTGTGATAAAATCACAATCAATTAAAAGGGATACTATTTATGGGGAAAACAACTACAAATATATAACCGTTGTAAACCAAGTAGGAAGATATCATATAAAAATTGAGAATGGAGATACCATTGTATTTCCACAGCACATGTTCCTTTATATGTGTCAAATAGATAGTATGGACAGTGTATTCAATGACTATCTAAAAACAGAAGAATATATAAACAGAGATTCTATCAATGTAAAGAATCTTGAATACTTATATATTAAACAACTGCGTGAGCATAGAGGTTGTTTCAGCTCGCAGAATACATATCACTATTTTATATATGAGAAATCAATTAACGATCAAAACAGCGGAATCTTATGCCGATTAGGGAATCAAAATAAACAACCAACAATTAGTTTTCATTCAAAAGCCACAAATCGTGAAGATTTATTTAGTATAGTAACTGCGATAAATAAATATATGGCTCTTAATGATGTTCCTACTTTTGAATTGCCAGAAAATCAAATGCAACCAGTAACACTAAGCAGTAAAGATTTTTCAATTGAAATAATTGTAAAGGAAAAAAACAAGACCGAAATCAAAAGAACTCTGAAACCAAATGAAGATTACAATTTTGGTTTACATGAAAAATTCAAAAAAGTTTTAAGCGAATTTTGGAACGACAAACTAGATGACAAACAGGATTTTAAACATCTTGATTTTATAAATGAGAACTATAATAAGTTTCAACATAATGAGATAATAGATGAAATTAAATCGTATGTGGAGACTAATAAACAACAGGTGCTAATAACTAAGCGTTCTGCCTGGTTGCAAACCAAAGGCTGAGCGCGTGTGTTGCCGACAACCGGATAGAAATCGCTAATAGGTGTTATGGGGATTGATAGATAATGGATCAGGTGATAAAAAGAAGTTGCTTCGCTATTTTAGAGTTATTAAGCCATTAAATTCAAGTTTTTAAATTCACATTCTTACTTTTTAAGTCAAGTTTTGGTTACTCACATTTGATTCAAGCATAGCAATCTCATTCACCTTCCGGTGTTAGTTTTGTGTGAGGTGTTGAAGGATTTCGATAGGTGGAGGCCCACGAGCATCGAAGGTTAAGATGGTAATCAGTTGTCCCTTACCACAGGTATAGCAAAGTCGGTGTTTCACAGGAGGACGAACAGGGATAAGAGCTTTTCCAATTTGCTGTTCAACAGCTTCGCGCACTTTTTGCTTAATGGATGAAGCCAGTATTCCATAATGTCGTATCCGCACAAAAGCTTTGGGTAGGATATGCAGGGCAAAACGACGGATAAATTCAGCATGAGTAAGGGTAAGCGGATATTGCTTACCACCTTTTCGATAATCTTTAGCAGAAAAAGTGATGGTATTTTCATCAATCGTCTTGATTCGATGATTACTGATAGCCGTTTTATGGGTGTAACGACCAAGGTATTCGATTACCTGTGAGGGACCAAAGAAAGGTTGTTTGCAATACACCACCCAAGGCTGACTCATCAACAGCTTAGCTTCTTGTTGATTTAGCTTTGTTTTTTGCCGTAAGGCCTTCATCATACGAGCTCTGAATACTTTGCTTAAGGCTTTAACCGGGAACAGAAACTTATTGGTTCGTTGTACCGATTTCCATTTTTGTTGGTTAGAGATTCCTCCACCCGGCACAATGCAATGCAGATGAGGATGCAGGCTCAGGTTTTGTCCCCAGGTATGCAGGATGGCCACCATACCGGTTTTGGCACCCATCCATTTACGATCGGAAGCAAAGGTCTGAATCACACTCCAGACCACCCTAAAAAGTTGTCCGTAGAGCAAAGCAGGTTGGTATAGTGCCAATTGATTCAGTGTATCAGGCAAGGTAAACACCAGATGAAAGTAAGTGGTATTTAACAGGTCAGCTTCACGCTTACGAATCCATTGTTCCCGTTTGTGTCCCTGGCATTTGGGGCAATGACGATTACGACAACTATTGTAACTTAAATGAAGGGCATGACAATCGGGATGGTCACAACGATCGATATGACCACCTAATTGAGCGGTTCGACAAACCGACAAAGCATATAAAGTACGTGCCTGCCAGCTGTTGAAACACAGGCTGTCAATGAGGTCGTGTTGCAACTGAAGCACATCGGCCACTTCATACCGGGGCTTCATAATCGAGGTTTCTTATATAGCCAATCCAAAGGCGAAAAGGCTCGTTCTTTATTCAGTTGCGCCACGTGCAGGTAAACTAAGGTTGTTTTAATATCGACATGCCCCAGCAGATCTTTCAGCGTCATAATATCCAACCCCATTTCCAGCAGATGAGTGGCGTAGGTATGGCGTAAAACATGGGAGGTAACTTGTTTTTGAATACCGGCTTTTTTAGCTGCTTGACGAATGGCCCATTGTACACCGGTGGGTGAATACTGTTGTAGGTTTCCGTCGGGTCCTCTTCCGTTGAAAAGCCAGCGATAGGGTTTTTCTGCAGCAAGGTATTTTTTCAGTCCTTTAACCAATAGCCATCCAAGGGGGACATAACGGTCTTTGCGCCCTTTTCCTTCACGAATGTAGAGCATACAACGATCCAGATCGGCATCTTTTATCTGTAGGTTGATTAATTCGAAACGTCGCAGTCCGCAGCCATAAATAAGTCCGATAATCAACTGATGTTTTAGTAATGGAGCGGCTTTGATCAAACGTCTCACCTCTGTTTGACTTAATACAACCGGAAGTTTTTTGGGTAACTTCATTTTTGGTAAAAAGACTTGTTTAGAAGGAACACCGGTTACCTTGTACGCCAAACGAAGACCGTAAACGGTATGTTTCAAATAAGAGGAGGATGGTTTTCGACTCTGTTGTTGTAGGAAATGAAGATAATCCAGAACCTGGTCTTCTTCCAGTTGGGTGGGACAACAGTTGAAATGCAAAGCCATGGTAGCCAGACAACGGCCATAATTATGCAGGGTACTCAGGCTTTTGCCGGTAATAGCAATATGTCTTTCCAGTTTAACGTATAATTCGTTAAATTTGGATAATGAAGAACGAGCTTCATCGATTCTGGTAAAGCTTTTTTTTCATGGTACAATATTTTATTAACACATATAAAGGTAGCAAGGGCAACGGACTTTAGCTACCTTTAGGTTTAGTGCAACACGCTAGTATAAAGCAATTGGCGTTCGCGACCACTTGAAAGTTAAGTTGGGTAATCGACCACCGCCAAATCTTTGATTTGGCTTTAGAATTGAAAAGATAAAAACAAATAAAAGATTTGGCTCAGCGGAGTTTAGAAAGGTTTGGTTCGTTAAATTGCCAATCGCTTCATCTAGCCAAACGTTGTAGGGCATTTGAAAAAACCGATACAGCATGATTACAGAACAGAAAATAAAGATTTTTAGGAAATATCATGGAGATATTGACGGATTTTCGCGTGGAGGTAGAAAATACGAAAAGGACTTATTTGAAAATGCTGATTGGTTATTAATTGATAATGTATTGCAAGATTTGGAATTAATTAAGAAAGGATTGTGCTCAACTGATTATAGGAATAGACTGGAAAAAATATTAAATGAAAATTTCGAAAACAAAGCAATTGAGATACTTGAAAAATGATTCAAAACTCTAAAAAAAAATAATGACAAAAATGCTATTTAGATATTTGACTATTCTTGCCTTTTCAATTCAAATAATATCCTGTTCAAATGGACAGACTATTGAAAAATTTGAGAATAAATTGAGTGGAATAAATAATTGGAATTTTAAAATTGAGCAAAGTGAAACAGATACGACTAATTTGGTTGACTGGTTTCCAAATAGTGAAATTAATATTGTATTTAGCCTCAAATCAGATTCAACATGTTTGAGCCCTTCTTTTGATTTCTACCCAATTGAGTTGGAAAAATACATTGATAAAAAATTACTTAACTATTTGATATTGAGAGCTACATTATTTCCCCCAGCACCAAAAACGTACACGACTGAAAAGTACTTTGTTATTGGTTGGAATTTGGTTGATTATGATACTTTAAGATGCTGTGAATGTTCTGATTTAGAAAAAGAAATTATTAATAGATTAGGTTTGAAAATTAAAACTGACCCACAAGAAATTGATAAAATGATTAGAGAAAATGAATAAAAACGCCCTACAACACGCAATATAACCAATGGCGGGCACAGTGGTAGCTTGAAAGCGTCTGCCCCGCAACAAGGTTTGTAACGGTTGACAGGGATGTCGTCCGCAACCCGCAACTGGTCATATTGCTACCGTTGTACACCATAAAGCAAACTGGAAAAAATTAACTGATTATCTATGAGCAATACAGGAAATTCTTATATCAAAAAACTGTTAACTCAGATTGAAAAGATTGAATTGTTAGTTGACGAAATGTTAGATAATTCATCAATATACTATCATGACTATAATCAAGGAAGTTCTGTTATCTTAATTGGCGCATCTCCATATCATTGGGGTGACAAGGATGAAAAAACACAATTAGTAATAAAAGAAATATATCTAAAGTTCATTGATAATTTTGAACTCCTTTTAGAAAATGCAAATCCAAAGACCAAGAATGAAATAGAAAGATCTAAGAATAATATTCTGAACCTAATTGAGCAAAGAAGAGCACCATCGTCTATTGAAAATGGAAAGGAACAGTGTCGATCATATTTTAAAGTCTTTAAGGATTATCTACATCTATATAAAGAAGATATAGTAAAAACAGTAATTGTTCCTGATACCAATTCACTCATACAATATCCTGAACCAATTAGTTACAAATCGATTTCGCCTACTTCAAAATTTGATTTTGTGATTTTACCAACTGTTTTATCTGAATTAGACAAACATAAAATGGTACATAGAAATGAAGATTTTAGAAAAAAGGTCACTTCGGTAATAAAAAGGCTAAAAGGCTATAGAAATCAGGGGGATGTATTATCTGGTGTTAGAGTTAATAAGACAATTACACTTAAAATGGTTGCTACAGAGCCAGACTTCGAAAAAACACTAAATTGGTTAGACTTTAAGAATAATGATGATAGAATAATAGCTAATGTGCTGGAGCTACAAATTTCAAATCCTAATGATAATATCGTATTTATAACTTCAGATATTAATTTGCAAAATAAAGCACAGCTTGCAAATTTGAATTCATTTGATACAGACGAATTAGAATAAATACGGTGTACAACAAGCCATTATAAAGTAGCCCTGGCTTTGGCGGGATTTGGCAGTTTAGCTCCCGCGCCAACTGAGGTAAAATCAAGAAAGTAAGTATATCACACGCACCAGTGCCACTTCATATGGCCAATCCGTTGGCACCCATTAGTGCATACATTTAAATAGCAAGAGACAATGATCAATTTTCAGTATCCATCTTTTTACCAATTAGAATTACCTTGAAAAAGTTAACATTAACACTTATACGTTCTAAGTCTATCATTGGATCTTTAGCATCTGTATTGGGACTATCACATACTATCCTGAGACAATTAGCATCTATCCTGATATCATCACATACTATCCTGAAACAATTAGTATCTATCCTGACATCATCACATGCTATCCTAAAACAATTAGTATCTATCCTGACATCATCACATGCTATCCTGAAACAATTAGTATCTATCCTGACATCATCACATGCTATCCTGAAACAATTAGTATCTATCCTGACATCATCACATGCCATCCTGAAACAATTAGTATCTATCCTGACATCATCACATGCTATCCTATGGGACACGGTGAATAATTATATTATACAAAAAAATAACGGGTGCCAACATGCTGGAAATAAAGCATGGCGCGCTTTGCTCGTCCTGACACCTTAGTCTACCGTCTTAGTCCCCCTATCGGGTGACACGACACCACGACTAATGCGCCACGACTTCATCCAGCAAACGTTGGGTAACATTAAAAGAAACATTCCATACAGGATTAAAAACTATGAAGAAATCAATCTGTTTAATAAGTGCTTTTGTAATAAGTGTAAACTTGTTCAGTCAAATAGAAGGTCATCAAATTACCGACTTTTTTAAACTTAATTTTTATCCTAAAGACGGAAGTTTTGGTTTTTATGCAGATTCCGATAGTTTAAAGAATTCGGAATTAGAAGACTTTGGGAAAAATATGTATGCCTTTTCTCAGTATTTGCTTGCAAATTATACAGATGCAGGAATAAGAGAAAATAAGAAGGAGATAGGGCAAGTACTACCGGATACAGTTAAGGCAATAAAAATTTTTAATAAATACTTGGAAGGGGATATTGTGTTTAACAAATTATATTTTGACTTTTTAGAAAAAAAGGAAATTCCAGCTATCCATATTGATAGCTTGATTGATATTTCTTGTCGTTTCTATTATTTACACAGACTTCCAAACGGAAGAATAGTAATGCATATGTGTGCAGGAATAAATGAAGTTAAAAAATTACCTCAGAACGAATTCTCCCCTTATTATAATGCTTTTGCATATAGTGTTATAAGAAATAATGGAAGTGATGGTGTAGAATGGCTATCTTCTTTTGAGTCTGATTTAGTCTATACTGCAGATTCTAAAATTTCTGATGTAGAATTAGAAAGACTAAAGAATAAAAACTACGAAATATTAAAATCGAGTGAAGACTTTAAAAAAAATATCATAAATGAATATCTGCGCAGAAATCAGTGGTTGAATTTTAAATTGATATATAAATAACGTTACCCAACACGCTGGAATAAAGCATGGCTAGGTTTGCGCGTCCTGACGCCTTTGTCTAGCGTCCTGTCATCGCTACCGCGTGACACGACACCACGACCAATTCGCCACGACTTCATCCAGCAAACGTTAGGGGTAATACAAAAAATATTTCGATGAGATTTATATTATGGACAGTATGTTTGTTATCAATTGTTTCATGCCAACAAAATGAAGTAAATATCAATGTTTTTCAAAATGGCATACATTATAGAATTGATAATGAGATCCAACGCTTTAAAATAAATAGTAAATCAGATACTACTATAATAGGCAAAAGAGGGACATTGATTTATATTGATTCTATGTCTTTTAAAACAAAGTATGGATTTGAGGTTAAAGATAGTTTGTTAATTAGTGTTATTGAAGCAGTTGATATAAATAATATAAGAGCTTTAAATTTGACAACAACAAGTGAGCATGGGATTATTGAAAGTGATGGTATGTTATTTATTAATGCTCAAAAGGAAGAAAGTCAAGTATACCTTAAGGATCAAAGTAAGATTTCGATTCTATTTCCAACCAGTAATAGAAAAGCTGATATGACATTATGGGAGTTGGATTTAAATAGCAAGGGAAATCATTGGAATGAACTTCAAAGTATAGATAGAAACCTAACCCCTGTAGACCTAAAATTGTTGGAATTTTACCCTTCGGTTAATAATGTGGTTTTTGGTTGTGGATATTTGACTGACAGTTTAATTGAAGCAGGTTGGACTGAAAGTACCGCCTTAATATGTGGTCTCATTCTAAGAGATACTGTTTATTATGAAAGTGGGTTAAAAATTAATCAACTAGAGCAAGAGGTAATTCAGTTTTATGAACAATCTTATTATAATGAAATTTATGCAATTTATAATGGTATTCCAAGTATATATATTGAAGAACTTTACAATGAAAACTATAGAAATACATTTATCGCAACGAAAGACTTTGAGAATAGATTAAATAAGATTCATAAGACTTGTGATGAAAAAGTTCTAAAAATCTATTTGGAAAACTTAGATAAAAACCTTTGGGAAGCAGATAGTTTAGCTGCAGAATACCTTAAAACTAAAAACTCTGAATATTATAAAATATTTGAAAATTTCACTAAGCAAAAATTATTAAAAGTTAGGACAAATAAGAAAATCGAGAGAATTGTAAATGACGCTAAAAATAGATTTCAGCAAATTTATAAGGTAGATTCAATATCTAAGCCAGAAAAATTTAAAAACGAAGTATACTACAAGTTTGAATTATCTAAACTTGGTTGGTATAATATTGATCGTTATTATAAAGCGGAAACAATAGAACCAGTTTCTCTGTCAGTAGAAATTGAAAATTTAGAAATAATTGATAGAATATCTATCTATTTATCTATCAGTGAAGATAAAGTAAATATTCCACTTGCAAAATCAAAAGATCATTCTTGGACTTATTTCGGAAAGAAAGACGTTAAGCTTCCAATTGGTAAAATGGCATTAGTTTCTGGTATTGCAATTACGGACGAAGGAAAATTCTTTGTAATTGAACACGAATTTGAAATAAAAAAAGAAAATATTATTACTTGTAAGTTTAAGCCAATTTCAGCGGAGGAAGTCTCTAAACGATTTGAAGTAATAAATACTATAAACTCAAAGGTAAATGATTGCAATTGTAAAGCTACATATACTCTAAGAATAAGTACTACCCCTAACACGCTAGAATAAAGCATATGGGAGGCAATGGTCTTTAGGCAGTTAGTGAGTTTATTGAACACCGCCAAATCTTTGATTTGGCTTTAATTATAAAAAGTTAAAAACAAATAAAAGCTTTGGCTCTGTGGCGCTTTGAAAGTTTGGCTCATTCAATCTCCATACGCTTCATCTAGCCACCGTTGTAGCCCATTTTGAAAAATGCAGTTTAATGTTTAGAACCCTAAGAAAAATAATATTTTGGTGCTCAATAGTATTTATAACGATAGCATTATTGTCAATTACAGTTGGACAATATTTACCATACGAATTTGCTGATTATGAAATTCAAAATTTCTTTTATGACACTATAATATTAGGACTACCATTCGCTGTTATATTGACTCTTTTCGGGACAATTAAAAAATCTAACACTAAACTTAAAAACATTATAATTTCTATATCAACAATTTTAATGACAGCTTTATGTTTCATTAGTCAATTGCTACTATTTTTCACATTGGGATTTGGTGTCTGGACAACAGAATCAATCATTTATATGCATAAATCAGACAATAGAGAAATTAAATATCAATTGTTTGATATTGGTGCTTTTGGATATGGTGGCAATCGAATTGTAGAAACAAAACCATTTATGAAATATTGGATTTTACCAATAGAAATTGACACAACGACTATTGAAAAAAATCAATGGATTTTGGTTAATCAGCAAGGTGATATTAAATTTCCATAAATAAAAAACGGGCTACAACACGCTGGAAATAAAGCATGGCGCGCTTTGCTCGTCCTGACGCCTTTGTCTACTGTCTTTGTCCCCCTATCGGGTGACACGACACCACGACTAACGCGCCACGACTTCATCCAGCAAACGTTATGCCCTATTAGAGAATATTTAATCAAGAGTAATAAAATCTAACCTAAAACAACTATGAAAATTAAATTGAAAAAAACACGGTTATATACTAATCTTATTCTTGGATTAGTATGGATAATTCTTGGATTTTTTATTCTTCATACTAAGGAAACATATCAATGGTCAGACTTCCTTTATTTAGTAATTGGACTCCTATATATTGGACATTACTTATATGACTCAATAAATCAATATCTGATTATTGAAAATGGAATTATTCGAAAGAATGTACTATATGACTATCGAAAGAAAATAAATCTCAATGATATAAATTCAATAAAAAAGTTTGCTGGGGTATACACATTAAAGACAAACAATAAGGAATTTAAAATTAACACTACTATTATTGACGAAGATTCACTTGAGGAATTAAATAAATTGTTGGGAGAATTAAATTTAGACCCTAGCAAAACACTATTCTCAAAATAATCAGAGAAAATTTCAATCTTTGCTTTTTTAATAACATAAAAACAACAGGGCATAACACGCTGGAAATAAAGCATGGCGCGCGTTGCTCGTCCTGACGCCTTTGTCTACTGCCTTAGTCCCCCTAACGGGTGACACGACATCACGACTAATGCGCCACGACTTCATCCAGCAAACGTTATGCGCTAACCGACGAACAGCAATGACTATTGGGAGGATTTTTTACGAAAGTCGTGCGAAAGATGAATTTGCGCAGCCCACGGCCATCGCGCAAGCTTAATTATTTAGGCAATTTAGGTTATCAAGCATTTCCTGTTTTTGAAACGCTCTCGGCTAAACATCTTTATTAGGATTTCGCATAATTTTGAAAGTGTGCTCATCAACATTTACGGGCTGTTTAAGCTGTTGTATAAAT
Organism: uncultured Carboxylicivirga sp.; assembly: GCF_963668385.1. Taxonomy (GTDB): domain Bacteria; phylum Bacteroidota; class Bacteroidia; order Bacteroidales; family Marinilabiliaceae; genus Carboxylicivirga. The sequence goes on along the minus strand of NZ_OY764327.1, from coordinate 2,903,964 downwards.
TGTCAGCACACTCGGTTAAACAAATGGCCGCCCCGCTCCTTCTGACTTGCAAATTGCTTAGTTTGGAAGTTTAGTTGGGCCTCTGATCTTTTGCATAAATTTGGCCAAAAATGGTGAGGTGCTTTAATAGTTGGCTGTTTTGGGAAGTGTGTCGGGGGTTCAATAGGTTTAACCAGATTTTAAGAACGATTAATAATTTAAATAACAAAACCGGCAGCGCATAACACGTTGCAAAAATCATAGCAGTATGCATGGTCTTGGATCATCACAGAATCGCGCAGATTGCTTAATCGTCCTGCGGACGGCAATCACCGTGATTCTGCTACGCTTCTTGCAACAAACGTTGGGCACTATTAAACAAGACACCGAAACCATATGACTATTACAGAGAAACTAAAGAAAATTATAGAATTGCAATCCGAGAAATTTGATTGGAAATTAAACTCCCTTAATGATGGAGCTAATGAAAATCAAATTGCAGAGATAGGCAAATTGATTGGTGAAAAGATACCCGCTGAATTAACTGATATATATCTTACCAACAATGGAGAATTAGGCGATGAGAAAAGCTGTTTTCTTGGTCATCGGTTTATGCCAATCGATGAAGTTATTAAGCAAATTGAATTTGGATTATCTCTAGTAAAACCAACTGATAGGAAACTTAATAACCCTGAAAAGTCTAAGGGGTTACTAAATGAAATTGTAGATTTTTATTTTGCAAAAGCTCCAAAAAAAGGATTGTTTAAGAAAAGTTGGTATAAAATTGAGTTTTCTTGTGGTTTAGGTTCATATGGTGGACCTTATTTATATAATACGGAAAAGACTGACGGAAAAGGTAGAGAAACAATTGATATTAATTTTGATGATTATAAGGAATTGTCTCCAATAGTTAAAAAATTACATGAATTAGAGAAAGACTCATATAATTGGGATGAACTTGAGTTCGTCGTGTATTCTGACAAGAAATATGAAGTTAAAAGAACAGATTACAATTTTAACGAGGAAATTCCATTTACTTCAACCCCTGTCGGAGCGATTAAGAAAATGTATTTTAATCCAAAATGGATTCCTGTATTCTCTGACCATGGTGGAAACTATATCGGCATTGACTTAGACCCTGACACTAATGGAACTAAAGGACAAGTGATAATTTTTGGTAGAGACGAAGAAGATATGTTTGTGCTTTCAAATAGTATCACAGATTTTTTCGATTTGATTATTTCAAAAATAATTGATGAATCAGTTGATTTTAAACAGGAATTACATTTGCACGAGATATTCAAGAATATGATTAAAAATGAGGAATAACAGTGCCCAACACGCGTTAAAAAACATTGCGCGGAAAGTGCTAACTTGAATGATATTACACTTAACAAATGGCTTGGCGGCTTGATACTGAAACGCATTTAAGTGCGCAACGATTTCTTACCGCCATCCGTTGCCACCCATTAGAGCATCTGTGACACTAATTTTGTTTTCATAAAACAAACGTAACAAACTACTGATAAGCTGATACAATTCAGACTGTAACGGTAGCATAACTGAGACTGATAGATGCATACCTGACAGTGACAGTAGCGTACCTGAGACTAGCAGATTCATACCTGACAGTGACAGCAGCGTACCTGAAACTGACAGATGCATACCTGACAGTGACAGTGGCGTACTTGAGACTGGCAGATGCATACCTGACAGTGACAGCAGCGTACCTGAGACTGACAGATGCATACCTGACAGTGACAGTGGCGTACCTGAGACTGGCAGATGCATACCTGACAGTGACAGCAGCGTACCTGAGACTGACAGATGCATACCTGACAGTGACAGCAGCGTACCTGAAACTGACAGATACATACCTGACAGTGACAGCAGTGTACCTGAAACTGACAGATGCATACCTGACAGTGACAGTAGCGTACCTGAGACTAGCAGATTCATACCTGACAGTGACAGCAGCGTACCTGAGACTGACAGATGCATACCTGGCAGTGACAGTGGCGTACCTGAGACTGACAGATGCATACCTGAGACTGACAGATTCATACCTGACAGTGACAGCAGCGTACCCGAGACTGACAGATTCAAACCTGACAGTGACGGTAGAATACCTGAAACAGACAAAATTTATCTTGGCAATGACAAGATTGAATATTTATATAAAAAAAGAAATAACGGGTGGCAACCCGCTGGAATAAAGCATGGCTCGGTTTGCTCGTCCTGACACCTTAGTCTACCGTCTTAGTCCCCCTATCGGGTGACACGACACCACGACTAATGCGCCACGACTTCATCCAGCAAACGTTATGCGCTAACCGACGAACAGCAATGACTATTGGGAGGATTTTTTACGAAAGTCGGGCGAAAGATGAATTTGCGCAGCCCACGGCCATCGCGCAAGCTTAATTATTTTGGCAATTTAGGTTATCAAGCATTTCCTATTTTTGAAACGCTCTCGGCTAAACATCTTTGTTAGGATTTCGCATAATTTTGAAAGTGTGCTCATCAACATTTACGGGCTGTTTAAGCTGTTGTATAAATTGTCAGCACACTCGGTTTAACAAAAGGCCGCCCCGCTCCTTCTGACTTGCAAATTGCTTAGTTTGGAAGTTTAGTTGGGCCTCTGATCTTTTGCATAAATTTGGCCAAAAATGGTGAGGTGCTTTAATAGTTGGCTATTTTGGGAAGTGTGTCGGGGTTTCAATAGGTTTAACCAGATTTTAAGAACGATTAATAATTTAAATAACAAAACCGGCAGCGCATAACACGTTGCAAAAATCATAGCAGTGTGCATGGTCGTGAAACACCACAGAATCACCCAGATTGCTTAATCGTCCTGCGGACGGCAATCATCGTGATTCTGCTACGCTTCTTGCAACAAACGTTGTGTGTTATTGAAAAACATACCCGTACGTTAAGAACTGAAACTTAAAAATCGCAACATTAAAAATGAAAAAGGAAACAAAATCTAAAATTTCAGGAATAATTACTTTAATCCTAATTATTGTCGTATTAGGAAAATATGGAATTAAAATATTTAATGAGATTAAACCCAAAGATACTCGAGTCAAACCACCTACAATTGAAGAGTTGGACGAAGAAACAATAAAAATGCTAGGTGCTGTTAAAATTACAAAGGACTCTATTATTGGATTAGATAATGGTCTGAGTTTTATTCAACCAATGGAATATCACTTATTAACAAATTTGACAAATGATACATTGGTGTTAATGTCTAAAAAAGAGTATTATACCATTGCGATACATAAACTGGATTCCTCTAGTGTGGATATAACCACTTCTTGGGAATCTTTAAGAAAGGAATATGCTAAAAATCAGAGATTCTCATTTGTTAAGTATCCAGACGTTGCAAAAGGGAAATATACATTGTTGACTAAGGAATATTCATTAGATAACCCGATTGCAATGACAGTAGGAATTGCGAAACTCCTAAATTATAATGGGAAATATTATTGTTTTCAATGTGAAACTAATTTTATGACCAGTAATAAATTTCAAGGATTTGCATCCAATTTGTTGAATAATGCAATAATGATTAAGGAATAACAACACACAACAATCTGTAAAAAATAATAGCCGAATCAGAAGGTGTTCGAGGGCTTGGTTCGCTTTGGGAACACCGCCGAAGCTAATGCTTCGACCAGCAATATTTGCAAGGTAGCTGCCAAATCATTAGCTTCGGCTTAGCAACGGTTGATAAGAATGCAGCCCGAAATCGGCTACTATTCTTACAGTTCAACGTTAGGCACAAGCTGAAAAAATGAATAAAATCGTAAAATATGGACTTCTGACTACATTGATTTTATTAGTTGGATTAGTAATTAGCTTTGTAATTTTCATTAGTTCATTTGACATGTTTGGAGAGCCTGAGAAACAAATTATAGAAACTGTTTACGACAATGAAGGTTTAAGACAAGCAACTATATTTGAATTTGGAGGAAATGCTGTAACAAATTCTTCTATTCATGTGTCAATTGATTTAGGAAACAAGAACAAAACTGAAGACCTTAAAACAAAAATAGTGTTTTCAACAGAACATATATCAGGAACAACTGTAAAGACTGAGTGGGTTTCATTCGACACATTGAAAATTTCGTATTCACATGAATTAGAACCAATAACTCAAATAGAGCAAGTGAACTATACCGATTCGACTTTAGATGTAATTATTATATATGAAAAATAAACAGCCAGTGCCTAACACGCCGGAAATAAAGCATGGCGCGGGTTGCTCGTCCTGACACTTTAGTCTACCGTCTTAGTCCCCCTATCGGGTGACACGACACCACGACTAATGCGCCACGACTTCATCCAGCCACCGTTGTACACAATACCTGCACCCAATTATAAAGCACATTAATAAAATGAAAATGACTTTATTCTTCCTTTTAATTATAGTACAGAACAGTCTATTATGCGCTCAGGACTATGATAATAATTTTGACACATTTCTTTTCAAATTCGCTACGGATAAGGACTTTCAATTAGAAAGAATTAAATTCCCTCTTGTATTTAGGACTTGGGAAAATCCTGAAGAAATAGGAGGTAAAATAATTACAAAATCTGTTGACAAAGAACATTGGGAACATGACTACCTATTTGCTAACGACAATTATAGACCTCAGATATACGACAACTTTGAAGGTAAATTGCGAGAAACTAATGAGAGACTATTTCAATGGATCGGAATTGAAACAGGAGTTAATGTGAAATATTACTTTAAGAAACTTGACTCTAAGTGGTTTCTTATAAAAAAAGAACAACTTGGAGATTAATAAAGTACTGTGTACAACACGCTGGAATAAAGCATGGCTAGTTTTGCTCGTCCTGACACTTTAGTCTACCGTCTTAGTCCCCCTATCGGGTGACACGACACCACGACTAACGCGCCACGACTTCATCCAGCAAACGTTACAGGCCATGTCGGGTACTTCTCGTCCTTGTATCTGTATTTTAGTAAAACACTCAAACATTAAGACTGACAATTATTTCAATTTCTGTGACCATGTTGTACGTTTTAAAGACATTAACTTTATTTTGACTTCAACTCTACATTTTTTTGTGAATTATTTAAATTTTCATTCACGACGATGAAATTATGATTCCCGGTCATGAAAATTTGATTTTCTGGCATCGGTTTATGAAAAGTTAGTGGCAGAAAATGATTTATAGGTGACTGAAAATGAAAAACACATGACTGAACATGATTTGTAGTAGATGATAAGCAATAAATATATGACGGAGAATCATTTTCTTGAGACAGTAAATCAAATAGATGTGTCGGAAAATGAAAAATATATGACAGAAAAACAAAACAAGAATAACACACGGCCTGTAACACGCTGGAATAAAGCATGGCGCGCTTTGCTCGTCCTGACGCCTTTGTCTACTGTCTTAGTCCCCCTAACGGGTGACACGACACCACGACTAACGCGCCACGACTTCATCCAGCAAACGTTACGCCCTATTATAAAACTCAGTGCATAAGAATCATTAACAAATAAAAACAGACGTGAATGAATTCTCAAAAGTCGGACGGACGGAGAAAACCAGCATATAAAATTGAAATTAATACATCAACAGGACAACCAGCAGGACTCGAAAAAACTCGAAAAATAATACAGACTGAATTAGACAAAGAAATCCAGTTTAATAAGCTTTGTTCGAAAATCAAATTAGAGGACTTCAGACAAAAACGTTCTGAAAAACAAAATTTAGATCGTAGAGCAAAACGAATAAAATAGATTTGATATATAAGAGCGAGACCAGCTCAATAAACACGGACTAACTTGTATATTCGGACAATAATTTGATCGAATAATTACAAGGAACCTAAGTGGGAGAATTATGTCCAATTGGGAAATTAAACTAACTTGAAACAAAAAACCAACAGGGCGTAACACACTGGAATAAAGCATGGCTCGTTCGCCTCGTCCTGACGCCTTTGTCTACTGTCTTTGTCCCCCTATCGGGTGACACGACACCACGACTAACGCGCCACGACTTCATCCAGCAAACGTTGGGCTTCATTCTGTGTAAGTGCAAAAGAATAACTCTGAATTAAGCTTGTCCAAACAAATTTGAACAAATAATGAAGTTAAAAACTAAAATAACTCTCGGGTTATTAAGTGCATTATTGACAGCATTTCTGCTTTATTTTATAGGCTGGAGCTTTGCTCCTGGGAGTTACGGTAGAGCAGAAATTTATGAATTAGAAATCTCAGAGAAAGACTTAGCTGAAATCATTAAAGAATTTAAAAGCGAAAATCCTGACCTAGTTTTACCTCATCCTGACTTACAAGATGGAAGACGAAATAACAAAGACCATTGGTATCACGTGTATTTTTATTATTCGGACAAAAACCAAATAGTAAAAACTTGGATTAGACAGAAAAATAAAGAGACAACTAACTTTGCCTTTGTATCTATAAATAATGGGTTAAAACTAGTTAATTGGACAATCATCAATGAACATTTTTGGTGGTGGAAAAATAGACCTTTGAAAAATGAATTTGAAGAAAGAATTCTTAAAGACATTAAAAAGAAAATAAAAGAACGAAAGCCCAACACGCTGGAAATAAAGCATGGCGCGCTTTGCTCGTCCTGACGCCTTTGTCTACCGTCTTAGTCCCCCTATCGGGTGACACGACACCACGACTAACGCGCCACGACTTCATCCAGCAAACGTTATAGCCAATTCACCTTATGCCGAAAAAAGCATTGCTTTCAGAAACTAACGTAAGAATAAATGAATATTTTAGTTGAATATTATTCCTTAGTTAGGATTAAATATAGAATAGAACACTTGTAAGCCATATGAAAATTACAGAAAAAGAAAAGAATAGTTTTTACCAATTGGTCGATTCTCTTAAAAAGAGTCGAAGAGCTGATTTATCTGATATTAATAATGATAGTAGTATAATTGAAGAGCTTTATGTTGACCCTTTAGATAGCGATTTTGTATTACGTTCATGTCTTCAACCAAATACTACTATGTTGATTGGAAGAAAAGGAACAGGTAAATCTACGATCATAGCTAGGCTACAACATGAATATCGAAAAAGCAAGGACAGACTATCTCTTTATATTGATGTGAAATCAATTTTTGAACAGTCTAAGAATTTCTCATATGATTCAAGTCCATATAGAAACCTGATTACTTCTCAAGACCTTGAAAATTATTTAATATATAAAACATTTCTAAAGCAAATAATTGAACAAATTAAATCAGAAGTAAAAACAAATACTTTAAGATTTTTCCTTTCAAACATCTCTCAGATATTTGGTCCTGACAAAAGGACTTATGACCTAGAATTAGAAGATATATTTAACGAAATAGAAAAAAATGAATATGTTGATATTCAAATATTAAAAGAAAAAAATATTAATGATGAAGAGGGAACTAAAGTTGGATATACTGAACAAACAAAAGACTCAGGTAAGTTAGGGATTTCTGAAAAAGGAGCTTCTATAGGTTTATCTTCAGAACAAACAGATTCATTTTCATCTGGAATGAATACTAAGAAAGAAGAACAATATTCCGAAATTCTATTAAAATGTTTTAATCCCTCTGTAATTCTGAAAAGTATAAAATCTCTCTTAGCAAAACTTGGTATTAAATATGTAGTTATTTGTCTTGATGATTTTTCTGAAATTGAAGAGCGTGCAATGAGAGTATTTGTGGATACTATTGTTTCCCCACTTAATAATTGGTCAGATGAATTTTTTAAATTTAAAATAGCAGCTTATCCAGGAAGGATTTATTTAGGAGATATTGATCCGCAAAAAATAGAGCAAATAAAACTTGACTATTATGACTTATATAACTCTAGGAGGGTAACAAATATACAGTCTGAAGCTCAAAAAAGTGTAAAAAAGCTTTTGACTAAACGTATTAATTACTTTTGTAAAAATGGTCCTGATTATTTTTTTGATACTTCTAAAAATGATTTGGATGATTATTATGCCTTGTTGTTTAATATAACATCAAGTGTTCCTAGAAATATTGGTTGGATATTATGGTATGCATATCAAAATAGTATTTCGAAAGACCAAAAAATTACTTTAAGAGATTTACAATTAGGTTCTGAGAAATATTTTGAATCATCAATTTATCCGTATTTCTCTCAAAATAAGTTTATGAGAGAACCATTTAATCTAAAACTTGAGAAATATCATTTAAAGCAATTACTTGAAAGCTTAATAGCCTCAGCAAAACAGAATAAAAGAGAAATTCCAAAATTAGATTCAAAAATTTTTCAAGCAGACAAAAATAAACCACTGACTAGTCATTTCTACTTGGACCATGCTTTTGAAGATCTTATTTCATCACTTGAACTCCATTTCTTCATAACTAAATTTAATGAACAAAAGGACCAAGATAGTAATACTATTATGAGTTTCTTTTCTCTTAATTATGGTTTGTGTATGAAAGAAGATATAAATTATGGTAGAGGAAGTGACCGAAAATATGTAATTCAACGTCGTTTCAATTATACTGAAAATATTAAAAAGTATATATCAAACGCCAAACAAATAAGATGTCAAAATGAAGAATGTAAAGAAATTTTCAGTTTTGAGAAATTAGAAAGTTTGCAGCTCTTTGATATGCTGTGCCCAAAATGTAGAAAGGGCACATGTGAGGTTGAACATGTAACTGGGGATTATAAAGACACCTCAAAAGAAATACAAATACCTGAATTTGACTTGAATTTTCTCAATTCTTTGAAAATTGAACAACCCCAGTACCCTTCTTCTTTAGCTCAAGAATTAGATTGTACCTATCAAAAGATTTCAAAGCGGGCAATAAAACTTAAAGATTCGGGGCTAATAACTAGTGAGAAACTTACAATTGATAAATCTATAGGGGAAAGAACTTATTATAAATTAACAGATAAATCACTTGAACTATATTACGAGAAATAACAGGCTATAACACGGCATAATAGCCAAATCCGCCGTTAGTTCTGATAGGTAGATGATATTATGAAGAAATGTGATTACTAAGTGCAAAGCATAATTTGACAAAAAGGCGGTTCAGGCCATATGCAACACGTTATGGCCCATAGTCGAGTATTGAAACTTAAGCTTTACCCTGTTTGACTAAAAGTAGTCATATAGTATATGGAAAGTTTTGATTTGAAAGAAGGATCAAAGTTGATACGGTGATACCGTTGAAAAGTCGCCTTTTCGGACGAGAAGCCGTCCAATCAACTTTGGAGAGAGAAGTTATTCGATTTAAATCAAAAAGTCAAGTTTGATTTAAACCTTCTCAAACAAAACGGACCTTTTAAGAATGACTACTTTTAGACCTGGCACACGGACACTCCATATAAAATATAATAGAGAATACGTGTAGCCGAAACAGGGTGAAACCAAAAAACGGGATAAATAGCCTAGCAAAGGACAATACCGACAACGGGTTCGCTGTTATTTTTTTTTAATAACAGCCCATAACACTCACTAAACGCAAAAACAGAAACCGGCTATTATATTCACATATAATAGCAGTTTCCATTTCAGCGCCTAGTTAGAAGTTAGCGGCAAACTGAAGAAACGACACTGCAAATAAACAGAGAGTTTAATGAATGAGATACCAGTAATAAGAAAAGGAAGTATAAAAGACTATTGGTCAAATGGATTCGGAGGAGGATTGCTAATAGGAATATTAGTATTCTTAATGTCTTTAATAAATAATAGTGCATTGAATTCTTTATATTTTGGACTAATTACTTGGGGAGGGATTATTGCAATTTGGATTGGAATTGGATTTACAAGCGAAGAATATTACAAACGGAAAAAGAAAATAAAAAAACTGACATCAGATAAATATGTATTTCTTGATAAACAAGACTTTATATTGCATGAGGATTTATATTTTGAAGGGATTTATAACGGATTCTTTTTTCGAGTTTTACCAATGACTAAGTGGATTGAAAAAGGACGAGGAAGGGGAAAGGATATTGAATATGTTGCTATTGAATCCTTTTACACATTTGACTCTGATTCGAGTGATAATGAGCGTGAAGCAAAAATGTGTGGAGATTATTTTTTAGGTAAAATACATTTCAGAAATCATTGTGCTGGATTTGTTCCTAAAGACTGGGAAAATCCTGATTTTAAAGAGAATTTTGACGGTTTGATTAGCATATTCAAAAGAGAAAACCTGACTCCTTTAATGAAAGAAGATTGGGAAAATACATTTGGAGAAAAACTAAAGAAAGCCAAAGAAGATGAAGAAAAATCTAAAACAAAACAGCTTTTGAAAATTCGAAAACTTGACATTAAATATAAGAAACCTGATAAAACAGTCAGCCGCTAACAATGTATAAAAATAATAGCCGTGATATAAAAAACGACTAAAATTCCTCTCAAAATATCACTCCCTTAAAATCAATCAATTAACTGATTATTAAATTCTTGCATCGTAATAAAACTTATTACGCCAATTTCGACAAAATACCCATTTGGGGCAAAAAAGCCCTTTTTGAAGTATAAAAATGCGTTAGAAATGCGTTGAATTTTTGCCCTGTAATATTACTTTTGTGATTAAACCAAGGACAAGTTTTAACTCAATCATTGAAAATTAAAATGATTGTTAAACTTAAATTGAATTATATGGCAACTGCAAAATTAATGTTACGAAGAGGGAAGAATGCGGATAAAACAAATACCATTGTTCTTGGTCTTTCTCACAAAGGTAAAAACACAGAAATATCATTGAATAAATCAGTCGATTCTGAATTTTGGGATAAAGATGCCAAGGATAGAGTAAAAAAGGGCTGTCCGCAACATGACAACCTTCGTTTGATTAACAACTATCTCAACGACGAATTAAGCAAAGCTTGGAACTGTATTGAATTTTTGAAGAACTCAAGGAAGCTTGACAGTATGAAGGTTTCCGACATTTCGGATTTCATCAAGAACTATGGTAGCATTGAGGGTGACCACAAGAAAGGTGCTGCAATAAAGCAAGATGCCCAAAATGGTGAAAGGGTTGACTTCTTGCAATACTTTGCTGATTACATTTCTTTCCTAAGTAACCCACACACTCAACACACCTACACCGCAGCATTAAAGGCTGTAAAACGATACGTAGGAGATGGCAATAAACTGTATTTCGATGAGATTACAACTGCATGGTTAAGCCGATTTAAGAGATGGAGGCAGGCGGAAGTTGCACAATCCACAACAAGCTTAACCTTATCCGTGATTAAAATTGTTTTTAATCAAGCTATTGATGTTGATGAATTAGTTCCTCAAAATAGCTATCCATTTAGAAAATTTAAGATAGAAAAAATACAGGCACGTAATCTGAGACTGCCTATTGCAACAATTCGTGCTATTCGTGATGTTGAGCCGGAAAACGAACTTGAAGCTTTAGCACAAGATTTCTTTATGCTATCATTTTACTTAATCGGGATGAATAACTCCGACATCTATGATATATCCTCAATTATAGAAGGAAGAATCGAATATAACCGGAACAAAACATCCAAACCTTATTCTATCAAAGTCGAACCTGAAGCAAAGGAAATATTTGAACGAAGGAAAGGGAGAGAAAAATTCCTAATATACCAAGAACGGTATAAAGGTTCGGAAACATTGCAACAGGCTATCAATAGAGCTTTAAAACCAATCGGTAAAAAAGTAGGTGTTCCCGAATTAATTATGTATCACGCTCGACACTCTTGGGCAGGTTCAGCAGCCAAGAAACCAATCGGGGCTGGCAAGCCTCTAATTGCTCAGGCTCTTGGCCATGGCACTTCAACCGTAACCGATACCTATTTTGATTATGACAATGAATTGGTTGATGATTTGAATAGGAAGGTACTTGATTTGCTAAACAAGGAAGAATAAAATACAATTATTTAAAAATATTATATACAATTAAATTAATTTATTATATATTTGCAGTGTAAAAAAATACTTCTGCGCCAACAGAAGTATTTAAATTAAATCGGTGCAGCCGATTTTTATAATTTAAAATTGTGTTTTTTATGATGACAAATGTAGAGAAAAAAAGTTTAAAACAAATAACAAAAAGACGTTTAGCGTCCGAAAAAGAGTGTTTGTACGACTTAAACAATGAAATGCCTTTATTCTTTAAAGCTTTTGAAGAAGCTTGTGAGAATTATAATAAAGAAATTATTAATACACCCCCAGAGGCAAGGTGTAGAGGGTTTGAAGCATCTCTTTTTAATTCAAAACTAATTCAGGGAATTCAATTATTTTTTCCTTTGGATTGGAAGTATGGTAAGTATAAAAGATTTATTTTAAATACTAAGGGGTATTTAGTATTGTTTAAGAAATTAAATAATAAGGGAATGCCCATGAATGTGCGAACGAAAATTGTTGAGACTATTAACTATCAAATGATGGGGTCTTTATTTGAGCAAACAGGCTACACTGAAGATCCAATATTGTATTTTGGATATAAAAAAGATAGGTTAGGAAATATTTATCAACCACAATTGGTTTATATTGATGAGAATCAAGTAAGATGGGCAATTGAGGAAAAGGATGTGGTTCAAAACGTAAGTGTTGCATTGGAAAAAACATCAATAGATGTTGCCGTTCCAAAGCTTCGTATTTTGAAAAAGAAAGCCGTAAACGAGTAATTAATCTAAGGCTGCACCGATTTAATTACGGCAAAAACTAAACAAGGAAAAACTAAGAGTGATGGAAATTAATTTTAAACAGCTAACATTTGCTAGGGAATACAGAGGTTACTCTCAATCAGAACTAGCAAAGAATGTTTCTGGACTATCTCAATCAAATTTATCAAAGTTTGAAAAAGGAATTAGCACGCTATCTGAAGAGTTGATTGTGAAGGTAATTGGTTTTTTAAATTTCCCCAGTGGTTTCTTAAGTAAATCCATCTCAAACACTGTTGAAAACCCTCATTACCGGAAACGTTCTACAATAAGTAAAAAGATTGTAACTAACATAGAGTCAAGCATCAAACTAGTAGGTTACATCGTTGACCAAATGACAGAATCAATTGAATGGCCAGAATTCAATTTAGACACCTTGGATATTGAGGATGGCTATTCCGTCAAAAACATTGCCAACCATACAAGAAAGAGTATGGGACTAAAGTCAGGGAGGCCAGTTCAAGATATTTTTCAATTGCTTGAACGACATGGAATTGTCGTTGTTGAAATTGATATAACAGAGAAGTTTGATGGAGCTTCTATTAAGTCGGATGAAGGATGTCCTATCATTATAATAAATAAAAGGTTTTCGAATGACAGGAAACGTTTTACTCTTGCGCATGAATTAGGACATATGATAATGCATGTATTAGGAGGCTTCCCTATTCCTGATTATAGAGACCATAAAACAAGGGAACGAGAGGCTGATATGTTTGCTTCTGAATTTTTAATGCCAGAGAGCGATATTAAAAAATCGTTGTACGGACTTAAGCTCTCTTCTTTATCTGAGCTAAAAAAATACTGGCTAACTTCAATGGCTTCGATTTTAAGGAGGGCATATGATTTAGGTTGTATTGATAAGGATAGATACACATATCTGAATATTGAAATGAGTAGGCTAGGCTTAAAAAAGAATGAAAGACTGAATGTTCCCATTGATTCTCCAACCCTATTTGAGTCTGGTTATAAAATGCACAAAAGTGATCTTGAATATTCTGATGAAGAATTATCTAAAGCTTTTTGCTTGCCAGTTGATATTATAAATGATTTTTGTAATCCAAGATTTCATAAGGGTAAAATGAAATTGGTGATATAATTTAAATCTTAGTATAACAAAAAGCCCAAAATACAGGAATTACGATTCCCATTTTGGGCTTTATAATATTTTTGAGTAATAGTATTAGTCCAACAAAAAAGTTATTTCAATTATTAAGATAAAGTAATCAATCCCCCTTCTTATGCTTGTGTGGCTTCAGCGATGGAGTGTTCCCCGGAGTTTCCTTATTATCCCGTTGACGTTTGTCTGGTTTTCCTGTTGATTTAGCCGTTCTTTTCGGCCCTGGTTTAATTCCCATGATATTCCTAATTAGTTAATAATATATTTTGAATACTAAGTTCATGATTATCAACCAAATTTCATACTAAAATTTCATAAAAATTCTTCCTAACACTTTGAACTCCATTAATTCTGCTTAAACTCAATTGCATTTATCCTTCGCAACCACCCCTTCAAAAACTTCTGATTCTGACCTTTATTAGCAATGGTATTGTAATAATGAATACGAGCCATTTTTATTCCATTGAATAGTTCCATTGGATTACAACCGTTAATGGCTACAAGGGATTGTTTGCCAAAAATTCCATCCATCTTTAAATCAACATTAAAAAACTGATTTAATACACGCTGAACGCCACGACTGCCCCAATGTCCACTATTTACGCACCAATCAAAGATGATTTCTTGTAGTGAGCCATTATTGATGCTCTCGATACTGTATTTATCGTAGAATGCTTTTTTGTAGAAGTCTTTTACCAATTGGGTCAGTTCTGGAATATTTATTTTGAAATTCCACTTGATTGTGCCATGCATCTCTTTGTAAGCATCAATGTACGCCCATCCTTCCCATTTTGGATGCAGGTTTCGGGCTACTCCCATATAGGTTTCTCCACCACGGTCGCCAGTCACATTGGCGTAATAGCCCTCGTGCTTAATTACGCCATCAAAGAGATCGTCAAATGTTTTCATCCTTTACGTTTTGATTTAAGGTTAATGTCATTTACACCGCTGATTGCACCTCCAAAAAGGAAGTCGATAATGGTGCTTAGTTTGGTGGATATTCCACCGTTAATACTGCTCACAAATGCTATTTGCCAATCTTGCAGGTCGATAGATTGAAACACGAAGTAATTCAGCATTAAAGTGGTTAATCCAATCCATGCAAGTAGAAAAAAAAGGGCAAAGACCTTTTGTAGCCAACTGTCTTTTGAGTACATATCTCGTGCAGAATCACGGTCGGTAACTGCCATTTTAAATAGCTCCATTTTCCCCTGAAGCTTTTCTTCTTGGGTGGTAAATATTTCATCAATGAGTTTCGTGCCTTCTTTCAGAGTTTCTGCTACTCCGGCATTTGCTAGTTTTCCAAATAGTTTCATCAGTATTACCTCTCTACAAATTTTAAAATGGTGTCGAGCTTGTCGTTAAGCTGCTTAATGGTTTGATGGAATAGTTCTTTGCTCACATATATTTCTTTGGAGCTATCTCTTAAATCGGAGATGCGTTTGTGCAAAACTGTAAACTTGCTTTCAGATGAAGCCAGTTCTTTGGTAATATGGTTAATGTCTTTTTCCAATAAATCGGTTTTGGCATTTACGCTATCCTTAGTTGCATTTTTTGTAATGGCATTGCGAACGATAAATGAAACGATACCCACAATCAAAGAGCTGAATGCTGCAATTACCAACCAATAGAATTTTATAGTCATTTCCTCCATGCTTAGAATATTTTAATGGTTTCGGTACTACCGCCCGGAAAACGGTTTTTCTCCATTGTTGCACATTGATTTTCGATGTGCATAATGGCATCATTATCATGCTCCCAATCACTACCACCCTTTGAAGTGCCATCTCGATTGGCTTTAAAAACAAGGATAAATGAAGTGTTTGGATATTGCCTTTTGAGTGCTTTGAACTCATCAGGCTTCATGCCTACGGTTTGAGTACTATCCAAGAAAATCGCATCGTAACCTTTGAATTGACTAGGGTTATAATCTTCAACAAAGTGGATTGGACTACTGATTTTTAATCGCAATAACTTTTCTTGAAGAGAGCCTTTTACACCCTCTTCATTGGAAACGTAAAGCACTTTCATGTTTTTGGTTGCCAATACATCGGCTAAAAGCATGGCTACTGAACTTTTTCCATGAAACCGCTGACCATAAATCATTAGATAAAATGGCTTGTAAGGTTGACCAAGTAATTTGCCGAACTTCCCACCAAGAGATAAGGTGGAGAACTTCATCTTAGCCAATTGCTCAGCTGATACCACCTGATTGGAAGCGACTGTTGTGTTACTTGATATATTTGCCCTTGGTATTGAGCCACTACTTTGAGGCGTTGTAGTAGTGGCGTTTACTTTCCCAATCCGGCAAGTCCTTTTAAACCATTTAGCTGAATATCGGTTACAAGAAGCTTGTCGCTTTCAAGGTAATCCTCCAAGTGTTTTTGAACCTGATTAACCCTATCGTAAGCACTATCTTTACTTGATACCTTATCGCTTTTCTTTGCATTTTTAATACTAGTAAGTAGCCTTTGAGCTTTCTCCATCGTAATGTTTCCATACAAATTAATAAAGCGTTTAATCAAGGATACGGCAGGTGTAACACCGTAGCTGTCCACAATCTTATCGAGCGTAGCTTTAAGCTGATTTGGTACTTCAAATTTGGCAGTATTGTTCATCTCCTTGTAAGTGCTTGCTAGGTCATCACCAATGCGCTTTATGACAAGCGCATACTTACTGGTTTTGCGTATGGTTCGCTCCGTTGCAGCCTTCTGAATAACCTTATACAGAAGCGATACTTGTTTCTCTGAAACCGTTTTGTCATGCAGGTTCAGGTAGCGTTTGATTATCCTGACTTCCAAAGGAATTAAAGGAACTTCATTGGTTTTGCGAACTGCCTTTTTAGGAGTTGATTTTCGCTTTGCCGTTTTGTTCCTGGTACTTGTTTTAGGTGCTGCCTTTTTTGCTTTTGATTTTGCAGGAGCTTTCTCTTTTGCAGGGCTTTTCTTGGGTTCATCTTTAAGATGTGGCTCAACAATCTTGAAGTGATTATCCAACATTTCTTTAATGTCCTTATCCTCATTGTAGAAATCGGCAAATGAATCGAATTCTTTGTGTGCCTCCCTTGCTGCTTCGGGTAGTTTTGAGAAATCAATATGCTTGGTGGCTTCCTTGTAATTGTTTATTGTAAGCTTCATGACTATGATATTTTAAGTTGTTTCTGTTTTATGAGGATTGCTTTAGCTCTTATTTTGACAAGTTTTAGTTTGCGGTCTTTACCCACTATCACACCTTTATTGACCTTACCATCGTTGGTTAGGTCGATGTATTCATCGGCACGTTCAGAAGTGAATGGCTTAAATGGCTTGATGGATAAATGCGTTTTCATAGCATCAATAAGATGGTCGAAACATTTATTGATGCACTCCCTTTCTTTGCCTTGAGGATAAACCGGAAAGGAGAACAGACCGCCTGAAACTAAGTAATTGTTTACCCTGCCTTCTTCTTTCAGTTTGTCATACACATAGCACTCAAAGCTTCGGGCAAACATTTCAGCAATATTACTCCAGTATGAACCTTGGAGCTTGGAGTGATAATACAAGTATGAATCCGTGGGTTTCTTTTCGTGGCTATTGGGTTGCGTAAAGCTTACTAATGAATCATCTAAATGATTATAACCAAAGCGTAGCATTGCAATAAGCCCTGCCATGCTTTTATGAAATGGTGATTCGGGAATTGATTTCTCGATAATGTATGCCACAAAACTTTTAAAGTAATCTGCTCGAAGTGATGATTTTGGGCTGGTTAGATACTTTCGTTTGCTTCCAAATTCTTTAAGGATTAACTCATTGTAGTTTTCTGAACGCAATGGCAGTTTACTTAACTCAAAGGAGTTAATAAAATGGTCGAAGAAATGACCCCACTCATGCGCTACAGAACCATCGCCATTTCGTTTGGTTAGATTGATGAGCTGCCGAGTTGGGTAATAGGTCGCCATTGCTTTACCACCACGACCGAATGCACCAAAACCGATTGCCAAGTTTTCATTTACACTCAAATTGATGTCCAATACTTCGCATAAATCAACGATGGCTGCAACAAAATGTCGAATGTGTTCTCTTGCTTCGGTATCCTTAACGTAGTTCCCAAGAGTAAGCGATTTAAAATGCAGGTTCTTAATTACCGTTTGTTCATCAGCTTCCTCAATTAATAAACCACCTGTGCGCTTTATGTATGATAGTGGAACGGCTTCAAGAGTAGGTTTTGTATTGCTTCTTGCTTTGGCAGTTTTCTTGGTTTCTGCCCATGACCAATCAGGCTTAAATTCTTTGTAAGGGAATTGTTCTTTCTTGGTATTAAATTCTCTTTGGTAGTCGTTAATAAATCGGGTGCAAACACTGGTTACATATTTCACATACTCCTCAATGCTTTTTGCACTATTAAGCATTCCACCTCGAAAGGTTAGGTCATCCGATTTATGTCTTTTTAAATCGGCTGCTGATATAATTTGCTTGGCTGAATCAATACACTTTTGCTGTCTTTTGGTTAGGTTGTCGTAATACGCCTTTAGATTATTGAAAAGAGGAGCTGCGGTTTCCTCTGAAACACCAGAGTATTGCCTTGCTTCAATGATTGTTTTTTTTGCTGCACCAACACCATTGGAATAACCGTAAAGAACAAACACAATGTTGCGAAGCTGCTTTCCGAATATCATTCCGAAATCGGTCTTCTCAATTATCTCTCCATTGGTAGCAATGGCAAAAAGCTTTTTCAGGTCTTCAATAACAATGGCTTCACTCAGTATGGTTTGAATTGCTTCCGCCATTTTTACATACTGCTCTCTTGCCTGTTTTGAGTTTTGATAAGGCGTAGCAGGGAATGCTTGGCGTATTTTGGTTTTCAGGTACGCACAACCTGCATCTGTTCCATTTTCCTTTTCAAATTGGGCATCTACCTTTGGAAAAACCTTATCTTTTTTGATGAGTTCAATGGCAGTAGCTTCATCTTGTTCAATGCTGTTCAGGTCGCTACTGCTAATGAGTTTGCTGTACATTGCCTGTTCTTTTCGAGAGCCATGTACACGTTTACCTGCATCTTTAAACTGACGGTTTTTTTGCTTGTCTTGTAAGGCTTTCTCTACATCATCATCTATGCCCTTTAATTCGGGAAAGCGGTCGGTACGAAGCTCTATGTTTTTTCGCTTGCTCATAGGATGGTTTTGATTTTAGGATGACCACCAAAACCTGCCACATTGCGTAACTGTTTTTGCTTAATCAGAATGGCTTTGGCACGGAGTTTAATCAGCTTGATGTTCTTAGATGTGTCGATGCTTGCCGTTTTGCTTTTGGTTGAGCTTTGCTTCTGCATAGCCAGCTTGCGAGGGAAGGCTTTTTTATCCGTCTCAAACATTTTCATTGCCTCTTGGGTAAGACTATCGGTGGAGTTGGAAGGCTTGGTTCCTTTCTCCAAATACTCATCGTAGTAGTGGCGTGGAATCTTTACCGATAAGCTGAATCGCTCTCCAAGTACTTGCAAGAGTTTGGGCATTTTATCAGAGGTAACCGAAGCTTTCATATTGCCCGAAATCATTTCAAAACCGTCCCGATTATTGACCAATAGTTTAAGTACTTCCTTATCGGTATAGATTGGAATGTGGCTCTTGGTTTTGGGCATGATGATTTTAAAGGTATCATCGTGATGCCGTATAAAAGAAATCTTGTTTTCGGTGGCTATGCTTGCACCACTTCTAAGGCTAAGAATGTGTTTTTGAAGTTTGGCTATTGGCGCAACCACGTAGCTGTTTGCCTTGTTGTCGTTATTATCGGGCGACCATGCTTCGGACATCAAAATACCCTTTTGAATGCCTTTGCCTTTGGTGGTGAAGCTTACCAGTTTGCCCGAAAAATCGGCAGCACCTTGTAGAATATTTCCTGTTACTATGTAACGAGTTTGTCTGTCCAGAGTAAAGCCCTTAATCGCTTCATCCCATTTATCAATCAAGCTTTCCTTTTGCGAAGTGCTTAACTGAAAACTTCGTGCTTGAATTCGCTCAATCTCTTTGGCAGTATCTCCCGATGAAGCCAACACAATGTATTTGCGACTATCGGCTATGGCAAAGCGAAGCTTTACGGCAGATGGCGCATAGGGATTACTACGCTTAGTATTGATGTCGAAACCAAGAAAGATGCAATAAGCATTATCGGTACTTGTTGTTTCAAAACTAAGAGCAGGGTAATGGTAGCCATGACCCACTTTGAAGAATTTAAAGAAGCCATTTAGATAGGCTTTGCGGTTCTCACTTTGGGTTTTTGCTCTTGAAATGGATTCTCGTTTTGCAGTCTCCAATTCATCGGTGCGTTCTTCGATAAATGCCTTTTGAGCTGCCTTATCAAATACAGCAATTTTCTGATATGCCTTTTCATTGGGAACATCAGCAATTAAATCTTTGTACTTGTTTTCAAGCTCCTTTAAATCTTCATTTAACTTGCTTTGAACATACTTTTCGTGAGCTGCAATTGTTTCTTCAGTAATGCTATCGGGGTGTTTTCCATTCAGGCTCTTTTTAACGAGCTTTTCCAGTTCAGGCTTGCCGTAAGGTTTTTTTAAAACGTTACAATCGCATTTTTCCAAAAAAGTATCATTGCCAAAAACAGAGCGACCGCCTTTACCTGCAATCACCACACGCTTTTCAAGCGATTCTGCTTTTAGGTCGAGAATTTCCACTTCAAGGTCGTATTCATCGGCTTGCTTGAGGTACTCTATATAATCGTTGTAACGCTCAATTACTTCGCTGTAAAATTTCTCTTGTTCCTTTACTGAAAGAACCGCCACACGTCCGGTCACTTTTGAAGCATCACCCTCGGATGGTGTTTCATCGCTGTCTTTACCCTCAAATTTCAAGGGATTATCCAACACCTTATTTAGTTCGGGATTTTCCAACATGTATTGGCGTACCACTTTATCGCCATACTTATTCAAAAAGTCATCCGATTCTAATTGTGACTTGCTACTCTTTTGGTTGGAAGTGGTGTTGGCATCCAATGATTTCAGCTTCTTTTTAAGCATCATCATAAAGCGTTTTTGTGCCGGAATGGATGAAATAATGTAATCGTAAATTGGTTTCATTATTTGCCCTGTGCGGTTGATACGTCCACGCTTTTGAATTTCTGTATTGATATTCAGTTCTGGTTGGAGTATGACCATCACACGCTGCTTGACATCTTTTGCAGCTACTTTATCGGTTACTATGGCATGAGCCGAAGCTCCTGTTGAACCACTTTGATTAATCAGCAAACAATCAATCTCATTGTCGTTGTACTGACGAAATAAGTCAGATGTATTTTCTTTTTTTCGACTTAAAACCAATGCCGTGGTATTGTTCTTTTTAGTGGAGTTGTACTGAACGCAAAGCTTTCGTCCAGTTACCTCGCCAACGGTGTATCCGGCTTCTTTAATTTTCTGAATGATTAAATCGAGTGGACTAATGGTAATGCCTGTCGAAGCCTGTTCGATGCGTTTTAAAATATCACGATAAGCATATTGAGCTTCTTCCGCTAAGTCAGATACATTAAAGGTTTTGCCCTCGCTTTCTCCGTCAATATCCTTTTCAGTATAGCGAAGAACAGAATCTAATCCTTTTTCCAAAACCGTTGAGAAATCGCCATTAATCACATCATCAGGCTTTGCCATTCCTTCTAAAAAGCTACCCATTGTAGATGCAAAAGCAATGATGGGCTTTTTGCCCTCTTTCAATCGCATGATGGCATGGTCGGCAACATCGGCAGCGTTCAGGCTAAAAAGTAATTGATTGATGACATTGAACACTTTTGAGAAGTAGGGAATATTATCAACGCCAGCTTTCTCTGTTCCTTTGCGAGTAGCTACTTCCTTACTTTCGGCCGCTGCAATCCCATCAAGTTCCTTTACTTGTTTGTTGATATACTTCTCCTGAAAGCCAATAATATCACGAATAATGGACGTTACTTTGTCGGCTATTTCGGCTTGCTCTTGTGCTTTTTCCTTTAGTTCAATGTAGTTGACTTCCACACCTTCAAAAGAGCGTTCACGCCTAATCATTTGCCCTTCAGAAACCAATTGAGCTGCCAAAACTTCTTGCAATGCCACACCGCCTTTTGTGATGGCTTCCACCAAGTCCTCTTTACTCATATTGGCATCGCTCATGGATGTTTTTTGAGCGTATATGGGCATGTTATCAGGACGTTTGGCAAAGGTGGCTGATAAGAAACAAACCCCTTTGGTTTGGCGCAACACATCTTGCATAAACTCTCCTGTGTTGGAGCTGCCAGAAGCATTGTGCGCTTCATCCATTATGATGATATTGCCATTCGAAACCGAAGTTAGAAGCTGTTGTTTTGCAGGTTTCTTGGGCTGATTAAATTGCGAATAAGTGGCACACACAAAGTTGTAATTATTGGGTATGCTTTGACTTTTGATGATGCGTTCCTGAGTTGGTTTTTCAGGAGCCGTATAAATCACTTCTCCGTTTTTGTCCTTGATATTGGTTTTGCTTTCCTTAGCATTAACGATAAACGGAACTAAAGAAGAACTACCAATGTCTGATAAATCACGGTACAAATCAGTAAAGAGGTTGGGCTTTTCTGATAAGAAAATAGGTTGTAATCCCGACTTAACACCATAACGAATAAGAGCTGCTGCGGTTCGTCCTTTGCCAATTCCTGTTTGGTCGCCAACGATAATTCCCTGATTGCGTTTTTCAATGTTGTAGATGGCCAGAGATACAGCATCAATTTGTTCGCACGAAAGGGACTTAACCAGTTCATCATTATTGTAATCGAGTTTTTCGGCAACGAAATCAAACAAAGGCATTCCAATACTCTTTTTGATTTTACGAATGGCAATGTGCATTTCGTGTCCCATTGAATCGGGAACGGTGGTGTCTAAGATGAAACCCTTTTCGGCAGTTGGAATGTAAGCCATGCCCAAGCCTTTCAATCCGAACATACCCTGCAAGTACTCATGTTCGTTTTGAGCCAACTTTTGAGTACGGATAAAATACTTGTTGTCCCTGGTCCTAAAACCAAGTTCAACCAAACGAGCTGAAATGTGTGAGGGCGGTATAGCATTGAACTTTACCGCTATGCTGTTTTTTTCTATTTTAATGTCTGACTTCATAATCGGGAGATTGTTTTTGTTTTATAAGAATGGCTTTGGCTCTAATCTTGGCTAAGCTTATTTGGTTATTTGGGGTGATAGTTTTTGGATTCTCTAACCACACTCTATCCCAAAGTTCTTCGTGGCTATTGACCATTGTGCTATGGAGTTTATTCTTTAGTGGAGCTGCACCATCGGGTTTGAACTTTGCACCATCAATCAAAATCAATCGGGTATTGAATGATGTGCCTTGACGTGAATAGAGTTTCTTACCATTAATGGGAATGATGTCTTCCACATTGTAAAAGTGATAGAGGTAATTCAGGAAGATGCGGTTTTGTCCGGCAGTTACTCTTCCTTGGTCATCCCAAGTGGTATGACCGCCAATAATGAGTGCAGCTTTGCCATTGTCCTTCATGCACCGAAGAACTTTGAGACACATGGCATGTTCCAATCGTTTGATTTTAAACTTGCCAAATAAAATAGGCTCTGATAACGTTCCAAACGGTGGATTACTTACCACACCGTTGAACTTTCTATCGTAGGCATAAGGAGGATTTAAAGCATCCCAACTACTCACTTTTGCAAATGGCTGTTCCTTTAAATTGCTCAAACGAACATCATCCAATTCGTTCACATAAGTCTGCGAATACGGTAAAGCGATGGTTAATAAGCCATTTCCTGCCGATGGTTCTAAATACAGTGATTCAGTTTCGGTTCGTTCAGGATGAAGATGGGCATTGCCAACAATCTTGGCATTTTTATCGCCTTTCACGATATTTTTGAAAGCCTTATAACCGGATAGACTATTCGATTTTAAAACATAACTCGATGCCAAAAACGAGATGGGTGCAGGTGTGGAATATTGCTGCATCAATACGCTCATGCTTGTTCGCATGGATAAATTAACCTGCGATTGATACAGGGCTACAATGTCAAGATACTTCTCATAAGTGGTCAGCTTATCATCTTGTGCAATCTCACGAGCATTCAAAACAATTGCCAGTTCCGTAAACTCCTTCACCAAGTTTTTGTTGGTTATTCCAAAGCTTTTGGCAATGCTCTCGATGGAAGTCTTGTTATGGCGAATCGCTTGTTTTAAGTCCGCTTGTATTCTCGATATGTAGCCTTGTTTATCCATCAAAACCTACATTAAAGAGTGAGCCAAATAGAATAATCCGGCAAATATCTCTAGCGAAAGAGTGATCTCCAAACACCACAGCCTTTCTTCAGCCAAGGCACTTGCAAACACTGCGGACAAGGCGATAATAACTGTGTAATTGATATATCCAAAACTGAAATAATAGCTTAATCCAAGTAGAGCAAAACCACCAATAGCCGATGTGTAATGAGCAATGCGGATTAATAGATTACGCTTGAAATCAGAAAATACACCGACTAATAAAATTCCCAATCCACCACTAATGACCATCCAATCGGGAGAGCCTTTGATGAATACTCCAGTAATGATAATGGCTAATCCACAAATCCACATGACAATTTCAAAAACGAGTTTGTAGGGCTTTTGTAAAAAGTAATTGGTATCAGAAATGGACTTACGAATACCATGTGCCGAAACAATGGCCGTTAGATAAACTACCAATGCTATAAATGCCGTAAAAAGGCATGCTATTACTACTATTTTCATAATTATTGAAGTGTAATGGTTTTATCTGTTTCGTCTTTAAATGTCAGTTTCAGATTATTCCCTGCAACATCTACTGAAAGGCTATTTACATCAGCATCCACGAAGTTTTTCATAAAGTTGATTTGAAAGCTTAGAATTTCAGACAGTTTTGCTTCCCAATCCTCTCCTGAAAAGATGCCTGAATCAGCATAGACCTGTAGGAACTTTTTCAAGAAATCAGGTATATTCTGCAAGTTGGTATCCCAATCAGCTCCAACAGTTGCGTTTTCTTCTATTCCTGAAAGCTTGTCTTGGTCTGCTTGTGGGTAGCTTATTTTTTGTGCATTGGTTTCAATGGCTGCTGCTTGTTCGGGCGAAATGGTAACAGGTTTGTTCTGTAAATTGCTTTCCCAATCTGCTCCAACCGTTGCATTTTCTTCAATGCTTGCCAACTTGTCTTCATCAGCCTGTGGATAGCTTCGCTTTTCGGTATTAGCTTCAATGGCTGCCGATTGTTCTGGTGTGATGGTAGCAGGTTTGTTTTGTATATTACTTTCCCAATCTGCACCGACCGTAGCGTTTTCTTCAATGCTTGTTAACTTGTCCGCATCAGCTTGTGGATAGCTTACCTTTTGGTTATTGCTTTCAATGGATGCAGCTTGTTCAGGCGAAATGGTAATAGGCTTGTTTTGGATATTGCTTTCCCAATCTGCGCCAACCGTGGCATTTTCCTCGATTGATGCCAGTTTATCTTCATCGGCTTGCGGATAGCTACGTTTTTCGGTATTGCTTTCAATGGCTGCTGACTGCTCCGCTGTGATGGTAGTTGGTTTATTCTGAATATTTGATTCCCAATCTGCACCGACCGTAGCATTTTCTTCAATGCTTGCTAGTTTGTCCGCATCCGCTTGTGGGTAGCTTACCTTTTGGTTATTGCTTTCAATGGATGCAGCTTGTTCAGGCGAAATGGTAACAGGTTTGTTTTGTACATTGCTTTCCCAATCTGCGCCAAGAGTGGCGTTTTCCTCAATGGTTGCCAACTTTTCTTCATCAGTTTGAGGATAGCTACGTTTTTCGGTATTGCTTTCAATGGCTGCCGATTGTTCCGCTGTGATGGTAGTTGGTTTGTTCTGAATATTGCTTTCCCAATCCGCTCCAACCGTAGCATTTTCTTCAATAGTTGCCAGTTTCTCCGCATCGGCTTGTGGATAGCCACTCTTGCGGTTATTGGCTTCAATAGCCGTTGCTTGTTCGGGGGTTATGGTGTTTGGTTTGTTTTCCAACTGCTCAAAATCGTTGGTCAGGTTCAAGTCATTCTCTAACTGTGATAACTTCGTTGGAACGGCAATATCAATGTTGCCATCAGGATTGGTTACAAAACCACCATGTACCTCAATACCACCATTGGGCATATAAACCGGACTTTTCTCAGCTATCAATAAATCCTCTACGTTTCCGGCAATAATCATCCCACCACTCAACGAATTTACAATGGTTTTAGGTCTAAATTCAGGAGACGATTTTGAACGTGCCAAATTGATAAATGAACCTACCGAAGCCTTATTGAGAATGGAATCTTGCACATCACGATTCATCTTAAAATAGGTGTCGGAGAATACAATTTTGTTGTAACCTCTATCAAACACACAAGCCTGATTAACCTTAGCGTCAAAGCAACAATCATCAATGTTTGTCGTACTGTTTAGGTAGGCAATTGCACCATTGTTGGCATCGGAATACTCAAAGCGTATATCGGAGAAATTAATAGCACTATTGTAAATCTCAATGGCTTTATCACTTTGAAAAACGACTGGTTTTACATACGTTCCCACCACGCCATCAATCTTATTGCTCAGCGATTGAATATTGATTTGATACGAGAAATCACGCAACACAAGGAAAGTTCCCAAATCGTTGATGTACGTTCCATCCTCGAACATGATGTCGATGTTTGCTTTCTCGTTGGTATTGTACTTTAGGGCTTTAGGTAAAGTATCAAAGAGCAGTTGCAATTTTGAAAATGGAGTGCCTTTTGGAATGATGATTGCCTTTTGGTCTAGGTCATATTCAAAACCATTTACTTGTTGGTCTTTACTCATATCAAACACGCCCTGAAATACTTTGTATTGTCCGTGATCCATGCCGAGGTAGGCATAATAGCCATCACTTGCCCATTCGCCTTGCTTTAGAAGTGGTGGAGTTGTTCCGCTGAACATTTTAATAGTAGCCATATTGTGAAGTTTTTTTGTTTGTAATACAAATGATAACTTGTTCCCTCCCTGAGGGTTAAATCATTGAATAAGCCTTTTCAAAAAGCTCATTGGTGACGTAATTCCCTCCATTCTCAACCTTGGCAATCGAGAGTACCAAAAGCTTTAGTGTGTTTTTTGTGGGTAATAGCTTTGCCGATTGGCTCACTTTTAAATCCCGACAAACAGTTGTGATATATGCTCCGGTGTTGTTTTCGTGTTTTGGTGCGTATTCACTAATCAAAGTGGGAACCGTATTCTTCCCTTTTTCAATGTCGTGCTTGAGGTCTTTTATCATTGCCCGAACACCAAATTCAGGGGCGATAAACATCTCAAACCGCCTGTCCTTATTTTGCTCTTTGGATAGTTTGCCATTCCACGCAATATTGGTATAGATTAGGTTGCCCGGATTGTTGTTCCGAATACCCCTTGGAGAACTGGATAAATAAGTATTTCCACCATTCCAATTACGAAAATTGACAGGTAACTGATTGTTATTTGTGGTCAGGAAATTTGACGGACTGGTATCAGAACCACTTGGGGGCAATAGTCCACGTTTCCGCTTGTTTCGTCTTCGAATAAGCAAAATGGTGGTTGCTATTGCCCCGGTGGTTAACACCCCTCCCGAAATGAATAATATCTTATGCTTTTTGTCCATGTTTTTGTCTCCTATATCGGGATGCCCCATTGGTCAAACTTGACCTTGATTTTCTCAATGTCTTTATCACTCAACTCAAAGCGAAACCAACCAATCAGATTGTAATCCTGACCAAGAAAGGCTGCACGAGTACCCCACAAGTACATTTTCATACCAAAGGTTTTAATCACAAGAAGCATATCATCCTTGGTTTTAATCCTTTCCATTGTGTTGAAGATGGTCGCTTCGTCCGTACCAAAATCAAGCATTGCTCCGTAGAGTGTATTGGCAAATAGAGCTGCGTCAGAGGGGGTAATGGTCAGGTTTTCCTTTTGAATAACCGTATCTTTTAACGATGGAGCTACCCTTGTGGAAGTGCCATCGGGATTTTTCTTAAACATCCGTTTAATCAGAATCACACCCACACCAATCGCCACAATGGGAACACCTATTTTGATGCCCGTTGCAATCATGGCTGCCTTATTTGCATTTGTTGCATCCATTAGATGAATTTCAATGCAGTTTTAACTATTTGTGGGTTCTTAGCCACTTTTTCTAAAAGGAGAATCATGTCTTTTTGCTCCACTTTGTTGACCGCATTTTGAATAAGGTTGCCTACCTTTTTAACCGTTTCGGTCGCATCGGCTTCGATGGTAATTCCTACTTTGAATTTTTTCATAATCGTATGTTTTACTATTCGTTATCTAAATCTTGATTTTCGGGTTCTTCTACTTGAGTTCCCTGCATGGATTGGCTTAAAAAAGCCAAGGTTTTGTTGATGAGTTCAGCTTTATCCAAGCACAAACCAACGATGTTGGCAATCTTGGCTACTTCCTCCAATTCCCATGTGGCTAATGCTTCCGAAAGGTTTTTGATGATGGCTGCTTTCTTCTTTTCTTCGGGTGTTTGTGGCGTGCCTATTTCGTTAATCTCCACATTGGTTTCAGGAACAAAACTTGATTCTTCAGCTGAGTTTTCGACAATACCCAAAGCTCCTTTGAGTTCTTCCGGACTAAGCCCTAATAATTCGGCTGTCTTGGGAGAGTTGCTTAATATTCGCCCACCGATACCTGAGATAACACCAACCGCTACACGCTTCATTAACTCATTGGGCGCATATCCGGCTAAACGGTTTTCAAGTTCCGATTTCTCGGTTTTTAACTCCTTGTTTTCGTTTAAAAAGCGTTCTCTATCCACTCGAAGCTCTGCATTTTCGTTGCTCAACTTTTCCAACTTCTCTTGAAGCATGGTGTGGCGTGTTTCGAATTTGAAATCGTCCAATTGCTTTTGATAGGCAATGCGGTCAATCTCTTTGTTATTACCCGATATGGTATTGAACAGACCAAACAAACCCTCGATGCCTTGTAAACCCTCGGTGTTTCCTGTGAACATTCCCAATAGGCTGTTCAAATCGCCCAAACCATTGGTGGGTTGTTTTATCTGACTGATTTCTTCTTTAATCAAGGTTTGGATTTCACCTTTTTCTAAGGCTATTTTTTGAGGTGATAGCAATCCACTTACGTTGACCGTGTAGGTGTTCAGTTTACGTGCATTGGGACTTTTACCACCATACACACAAACACGAAGCATTCCATGTGCTTGTTTGGCTTTTTCGATGGCACTTTCAATATCTTGATTGAATTTAGCCGTTCCGGAGGTTCTTGAAGTCAATGCCGTTTCGTCAACTCCTGTTAAAAGATATATCTCATAAGCGTATGGGTACTTTTGTTCAGCCTCCGAACGCTTTAAAAAATCGTATATACTTTGTATTTGTTCTCTGTAATCTAGCATAGCATTATTAGTTTCGGTGAGGGATTATTTTTACAAACTCCAAGCGGTAGGGTTGAAAGTTTGCGGTATCGGTTTTGATGTCGATGTAATCGGTAAAAACCTGATAGCGGTACTCATCCATAAAGTCGTATTCATCGGGCGTAGCTATGAATACATTATCGCTGCTTATTAGCTCCAGTTCCGAAATGTTTGAGGGAAGACCTTTGGTATTCAGAATCCACATGTCGTTTTTCAAATCAATCGACATATCGGCATTGGTAACCTGAATAATGGTCGGTTTCAACTGATAGCTGTCAATGGTTCGCATTCCTGCAACACGGTCTTTGGCGATGGTATGTAATAGCTCACTCGTGTTCATATTGGATATAAATTCTGATGGTTAGTGTATTCTCATCGCTGTTTTTGTTGCTCTTGAAAACCGTATGGATATTGCTATTCACTTCAAGGGGTTCGTGAAAGGGGATGATTTCTTTATTCATGTTGCGAACCTTGCGATTGGCGGTAAGCATGTAATCACGAAGTAGGAAGCTGTTGCCATTGACCAATAAGCTGATATTGCCACACTCATAGGATTTGGGTTGCTTGTAGGCTTTTTTGGTACGTAAAAAAACATCTTCTTTTTTGAGGTAGGCAAACACCAAGGTTTGTTGGGCTATTAAGTCAGAAAAGGCGAGGTCGGTCAGGAATTTACCTTTGGTGTAAATCTTAACTTCATTGTACAAATAGTCCGAAAACTCAGCTTCATAAAGCGTAATGATGCTGTCTTTAAGTAGTTGCTGCTCGATGTCGTTCAGACAAGTATATTGAATGTTATTACCCAATATTCGTATGATTTCAGGGAGAATGTCACTCTCGAAAAAGGCTTTGCTTTCGGCTTCTGAGGAGCGTGTTCGCAAATAGGAATAGAACAGATTGATGATGCTTTCCTGTTGAAGTAGTTCTGTAATCAGAGCCTTGGGGAAAGCCAATAATTCGGTTACATCTTCCAATTCTGCATCTTGCTTTACCGTTGCATTAATGGCAATGCCTGTAATTAATTTGCAGGAAGCAGGGAGTAAATCTTGCACGTTCAAATGTCCGTTGCCTTGCGATTGGTGGGTTATTACAAAGTATCTTTTCATTTTCAGGAGGTGTTATTCAGTTACTTTTTAATCACTTCGGCAAGTAGGTACACTCGTACATGGTAGCTATCCGCTACGGCAAGGTTTGCGCTGTCATCTTTGTAGATAATGCGTACAGGACTGTTCTTTGCTTTCTCATCCACCGGAAATGCCACATCTTTAATGCTCATGTCATCGTTGTGATGAAGCAAAGCCACTTCGGTATCATCGGGAATAATCTCGGTATCATCAATCCAAACCCTTAGTGTTGCACCTTGCAAAGCTTGTGCATTGGAAAGGCGTAAAAAGATGCCCTTAATGCGGTCGTGTTCAGTTTTGGTATTGCCATTAAACTCATAGGTGTCACCCTTTTTAACCTCGAACTTTACGACTTGCAGTTTCTTAATATTTTTGTTTTGTTCTTCCATTGTATCAGAGTGTTTTTAAGGAAAAGGGACGGTAGCTTTACCGCCCCTTTGACATTTATTGAAGCTTCAATTAGCGCATCTGCGCTGAACCTCTTGTTAGTATGGTTTTGCTCTCTGCTGCGATGGGCTATTGAAGACTTACGCTTTCTCAGTCATCGTACCCAACAAGGTCACTTTAACCGCTGGATGGAACACCTTATCGCCTGTAACTGCTTTTGGCATGTTAAGCTTTGGCGTAATGTCCATTGATGGTTTTAACCACTTTGGATTGGAAAGTTTGTACTGAAACTTACGCTTAGTAGTGTCGCTATCATCGAATACCGCACATGATACTTCTGGCACAATTACCTTTGTTCCCAAAGTCATTTCAAACGTACCGTTGGTAATCTGTGGAGGAAAAGCAAACTGACCAAAGGCAAAATCTGCCGGGTCGCTATCGGCATCGGATGCACCGTGAGCGTACTCCAAAACAATATCCGTCAATAGGAAATACTTACCGCTATCCAATTGGGCACGGTTCAGGTTGGTACGACCTGCTTTCTTATCGTCCGATGCTTCCATCAAATCAATATCCGACTTGTCCTTGATGCTCTTCACCGTGTAGATGGCTGCATCAACGGTTTGCATACGTGCATCCTTTAAGGCTTTTTGAACCTCTGGTGGCAATTGCTGTCTGCGTAACTCAAACTGACCTTTTGAAGTCAAATCACGAGTTAAGCCAGTCTTTACCGCTGTGCTTTTAGCACCTGCATTGTACGACCTGCGTACCGCACTTCTTCGCCCTGCACTTCTTCGTGTTCTGCGAACTTTGCGTCTTTGCCTACGGCGTGTTCTGCCCAAATCACCAATGCCCTCTACGGCATCATCTTGGTCTTCTTCTTTTTCCAGTGCATCTTCTTCTCTGTTAAGAATCGCTGCTTCCAAACCTTCGATTTCATCTACCGAAGGAAATAAATCATTTTGCTCATTAATGTCTGCCATGATTTTTCTCTTTTTGTTGTTATAAATAATTGATTAATTCTTGTGTTAGTTTTCCATCATATCGCCAGAGAAGATGTCAAAGTCCATGCTGTCAGGATTTAACTTGGCAACATTTCCCATCTCTTCATCGCTTGAGTAGTCCGTTGAACCCATTGGGTCGTCCGACATGGAGAAGTCATTGGCTGCATTGCCAATCGGTTCATCGCTCATGCTAAAATCATTGGCTCCTGAAACCGAAGCTTGTATTTCACGCTCGATGTCAATGTCCGCTGCCGGAAGAGCTTGGGTAATGGGGTTCAAAGCCATTAACGTGGTGTCGTCATAACTCTCATCATCGCCCATAATACCCTCCAATCCTTGAAGAATGGTTTTGCCTGTGGCTTTCTTTATCATTGCTTCAACACCTGCACCTGCTGCACCCACCAACCCTAATTTGATGTATTCGTTTTTGGTAAACTGTGTAGCAATCAAACCGCCCATTGTAACGGCTACCGGAACGAGGTATTCTTTCATATCCGTGCCAACCAATCCTGTGACGGTTGGACTTTTTTGAAGTTTATTAAGCGTATACTTTCCAACAGCAAACCCTGCTACGGCAGCAATGGGTTTACCTATGTTGTTGGTAGCTTTCATAAAATCAATCTTCTGTGTCCTACTTGTGGTAGGAGTTCTCGATGTTTTTCGTACTGCCATGTTTATAAATATTAAATTCAAGTATTAACTGAGTTCTATCGCTCCAAGCGATTTCTTTTTGTTTGATTTGGTAGGCTTTGAATCTGTATGAGGCTTATTGCCTTTGTCCCGGAATAGGAAATATGCACCTGTACCAATGAGAGCTGCAACGCCAATTCCAACACCTACTTTTGCTCCTTTGCTCATGCCTTTGGTGATTGATGTAGGCGTTCGTGCCATGTTGGTGGGTGATTGCTGCGCCATAAATGGAGTTGCCGGAACACTCATGTTGGGCTGTATAGCCGTGTAGTTACCCGATTTTAAATCGGGTGGTACAGTAGGTGCAATTTGCTCCTGATTTTGTTGCTGCTGCACATACTGTTGGTATTCGGCAGCTTTCTGTCTTAATTCAGGGGCAACCTCTTTGCCTTTCTTTTCAAGTCTAAGCATTTTGGCTACCGCTGCTTTACCTTTTACTTTATTGAAGATGTCCTTCACAGGTTTCAGCCATTTGCTGATGGTTGCTAAAACGCCACTTGCAGCTCCAACCGATGCTGCGGTAGCAACCACACCTAAATCTCCCAATTCAGCTAACGCCCCAATTGCCTCCAAACCTTTCAATTCCGCTAATAAACCGTCAAAACCTTTTAGGGAGAAGTCAGGACTTTTCTGTTTTGCTCCTTTTAGTATGGCTTTTCTAAGGTTGGATTCTTTACCCTGCAAGCCATTGAATAACTTCTTAACCCTACTAAGTCGTTTCTTTAAGTCTTTTAGTTTTGTGGCATCAATATTGTGTTTGGCTGCTAAGTTATCGGGCAAGTATGCGTATTGCAGTTTCTTTGAAATGCCAAACATATTTAAGCGTAAGGCTGCCAATAATCCGCCACGAATGGCAATGGTTAATGGGTTAAATCTTACAATGGCTTTCACCACCTTTTTAGCTACTCCACCAACTTTCTTACCTACTTTCTTGAGGGCTTTGAAGAATCGGCCCTTACGTCTTTTTCTGCGACCTAAACCGTCCATTTCACTATCCAAGTCATCGAGTTCATAAATTCCCTCAATGGCATCGGCATCATACTTAATCAATCCATTTTCAGCCAGTTTATCTTCAATGGTGGAAAGCTTATCCAATACAGCATCACGCTGCGGTGTATTCCAAAACTTAATGGCTTGGTCGAGCATACTAATGAACTGGTCAGGGTTTTGGATATGCGACATCTTTCCCTTGTTATCCTTGTTTTTCAGCAAGAAGTCACGAGTACGAACGATGTATTTATAGGCTGCATCATCGGCTTCACCCAATCCATTCATGGTATCTTCAAAATCAACTCCTGAAATGATAGCCATCAATTCGGTATGGCTTTCTTGTGCCACGCTACCACCTGCCACATCAATTCCTGAAAGTGCATAAATGGGTAAACCCAAACTGGTTGTTCCTGTCATACCATCAATGCCATGAAAACCTGCCACCATTTGAAGTGCAGACATGCTAAAGTCTGATTTCTCAAAACTGTATGGCTTTTGGTAATCGAATTTAGAAAGTACCGGGTCGATAATTATCTCATCTTCGCTATCGCCAAGGGCAGGGACAAAGACATAGATATGCTGAAAGTGTTGTTTGCCATCGTACTTGGTAATGCGAAACTTAAAAGGAATGCCCAAGCATTTTAGAATTGAGCCACAAAAAATGCTGTAATCATCGCAATCAATTCCGGTGTTAGAATTGCCTTGCTGTTTGAATTTCATTTGACCATCCAACCAACTTCGAGCCGGAGTGCGAAGCTGTTCCGTACCGTCATCATCCTTTTGATACTGTAAGTAGTTGTAAGCAAAGTTGAATATGTTACGGCAGGTATCTTTCAGCGTATCGGCTTTGAGTTTTCTTGCCAAGTCTTCTACTTCACGATGGTGTGATGCAACAATATCAATGCAGCTCTCAACCGTCTCCAATACATTGCCATTCTTTACAAAGACCTCTTTGCCTGTGGCTTTTTTAATAAGGTTGTTGAACTTCCGACCGTCTTGGGTATTTCGTGGGCCGGATACAATACCGAGTTGCCCCAATGCTAATCCGTTCATATTATTATCTTCTGTTAAATTTTGTGTGGTAGTTATCGTTTCGCCATTCACACTAAGGGTTAGTGTAAAGCTCATGTCAGCCTTTAGCTGTGCTGTGTTTTGGAGCAAGGACATGGACAAACCTTTGCCCATGAGATTGAGGTAAGGCACTTGAAAAACGATTTCAGGTTCTTGTGTATTTCCTGCACCAATGGTTAAACCTTTGATGTCGGGAGTGGAATAGGCAATAGCCGAACCTTTGTATTTGGCAACGACTTGATTGACGGCTAATGTGATGGGTGCTTTGGTGGGATTGTAGCAACGGAGTTTAACGGCAAACTGAACCTCTTGCAAGTCCATTTTGTGAATGCGGAAACCAAGGAGTGCAAAGTTCATTTTTGCACCGGACAGAAGTTTCCTACCTTTTTTTATCAGGTAGAAGCCTCCGCCAATGGCTGCTACAACGGCTACTGTGCCTAATATTTTTTTTGTGTTTGCTTCCATAGTGGGAACAAACATAGAGTAGGCACTTGGCGGAGGTGGGGTTGTTTGTGGTTAGTAGTTGCTACTTTAATTTTGAGATGGCTACTTCTTACTATTTGAACTTATTCCATCCAAAAAATTTACAATTTCAGAGAACAATCCTTTCTCCAATGCGGATTGGCTTTTATGTATGCGTTGCTGCAAAAACATTTGTGGCACTTGTTTTTCAATCAAAACCTTGGCAAGCTTTCCTAATTCGGTCAATATATCATGTTCCTTTTGTGGTTGATGGTTCATTGAACGGCTTTGCTTTTGTTGCAGTTGTATAAGTATGGTCTTGTATTCTTGTTGCATTTGATTAAACTCGATGGCAGAACCGCCTTTGTCGGGGTGTAGTTGCTTTGCCAAGGTTCGGTATTGCATTTTGGCTTGTTCTAATTCTGTGATATTCTGAAAGTAAATCATTGTGTGAGTTTTATAATTGTTCAAATTCTTCGTGACTAATGCAGAAATGGTCAAGTATGATATTGAGTTGCTGCAAATTGTAATAGTGTCTGCGAGTTTGTCCGGCAGCCGAAATCTTCACTTTAAGTTCAGGGCATAGGTCAATATCCCTGCGAAGCTGCTGCAAAGCCGATTTAACTGAAATGCTATCAGGGTACAGTTTTTTAACCAATTCTTGCTTTAATATGGTTCTGCGCAATATCATGGCATAAGATTTAAGCGTGAAACTGCCTGAAATAGCCTTGAATACATTGAAAAATGCAAGCTTGAATAGTGCTTTGGTAGTGCTTTTTCTTTCTTTTGATGGCTTTTCTTGATATTTAGCGAGCTTTTTAGGACTTCACAAGAATATGCAAAGTTCTTTGGGGAATATTGACTTTTTTGAAGGGGATATTTTGCCTGAATGAGGCTACTTTGAAAAAAAACTAAAATGCTTTGGATTACTTTGCCGGAATTGGCACGAAAAACCGAGAATATTCGGTTACGGAGATGGGTACAAACAGGAATAAGCCTATAACTAAGGCTTATTTGTAGAGGATATTCAAGTATATTGGGCATAATTTAAGAATTATACCCTTGATGATTAGCGCTGCTAAGATAGAGGAAAAATGGTTAAATCAATCCCTCATTTTTGCTTTTGTCCCAGTCTTTAATGATAAACTGTTTGAAATTATCATCATTGGCATGTTCCAAAACAATTATTTGAGGCTTGAATCCTGATTTCTTTTCAATTATTTCAATTTCATCATTTAGCACCTTAAAGATTTGTCTAACTTGCCTGATATTATCATCGAACACACCTGCGTCCTCTGAATCCATTTCATTAATTTTAGCAGTTCTAGGAAAATATACCTGACTTGGTTGGTCTATAAATAAGAGATTTGGAATAACAGACTTGTTGTTTGAACAACTTAAATGTAAAAATGCTACCATAATAGAAATATGGCAAGCCAGCCAATTAGCTCCACTGCCCATTTCATCAAGACGTATTTTACCTTTGTGTTGATGTGTAAAACTAAAATCATCAATATCAAAGAAGAAGTCTACAGGTTTAAGTTCCTTTTCAAAGTCAAGGTTTCCTGCAATTCTATCCATATGCTCTTTGAGAACCTTTTCGGTGTCTTCCTTAAAATTTTTTAAACCGGCATACTTAACAAGTTTTAAATTGATAGCTTTTAGTTCCTCTTGAAGCTTTTTCAATTCTTCATTATCATCGCCAATCTTATTTTGCTCTAAAATATTCTTTATAGTTGTTTCGACAACTCCTTTTTGATGGATAATGCGGTCTCGTTTTTCTTTAAGACCTTCATATTCTTTATTGTTTTTAGTTAAGTCGTTTATATTCCTGCTAATAATTCTAATTCGATAATCAATCTTCTTCTTTTGTTCTTTTAATCTGTTGGTTATTTGTGTATTATCCTTTGAAAAGTTGCTGATTTTAGACAATTCTTCAACTAATTTTTCTTTTGATGTTTCTAACTTCTTAATATCTTCATTAAGTTCTAGCACAGGGCTATCACACAAAGGGCAACAAGCGTTTGTAATATCAGGATTGTTGTATTTCTGTTTTGAGTAGGTCGTAACTAATTGTTTTGCATATTCAAAACCATCGGTATTATTTGACAACAAATTAGAAAGTGAGTTTTCTATTTCTCCCTTCTCAATATATAGTAGTTCACGTTCATTCTCGTAGTTTGAAATATCTGTATAAAGTTTTGTTTGGTCTTTAATTACCATTGGAGGAAAAGGTAAATCTAAACCAATCTTACGGAGTTGTAGTATTGTTAAGTTAGCATCTAGGGTATGTCCAATTAGGGAATAGTACACCTGTATCAATTCCCGAAGTGTTTCAGCTTCGTTCTTTTTTCGAGATTTAAGTTTTTCTATTAGTTTTTGTTCATTTTTAATAAGCCTTTCAACCTGTGTTTTTTCTTTTTTTAATTCATAATAGTTTTCATCAACCAGTCCTAGCAAAACAGGTAAAGCTTCAATAACTCTCTTTCTTTTATTTACATCGTCAAACCTGTAAAAAATGGCGTGTTTATTTGCAATAAGATTTTGATGTTGAAAAATAAATGAAACTGCATCCCTTATTGATAATTTACTTGTCCTATCAAATCCAACCTCTAATTGGGAAAAGGATAAGCCGAAATATTGCTCTAATTCTGTCTGTACGTCATTTTTAATTGGCTTTAACGCTAAACCCTTAAAATAATCAAGTTGAATGTTTTCAACGTTTTCAGAAGCTGTTTCTATATTTAGATATGCCTCACTAATTTTACCGAATTCAGGGGAATGTCTTCCTACTACAATATAAATATCATTTACCTGAAAGACTAATACATATAAGCTGGCAAAGTCTGTTATCTTTCCCTTTGGAATACTTGACCTTGAAGAGAAGAGGCAATAATCAACAATTTCAATCAAAGCACTCTTCCCTGTTTTTGAATCACCAGTAATAATGTTTAATCCATCCTTAAATTCGATATTTCTTTTATCTCCATCATGGTTGAAGATTGCTATTTCCTTAATAATTTTTTTCATAGCTGTGTAATTCTTAATCTGTTCATAACTGTTAGGTATCTTTCTTTTGCAATTAATATACCCAAGATGTATGCTGCCTTATAGATAGGCTTTAGTAGCAAATCTTTTTCAGTTTTATAGTCTATTACTTCTTCCGATGAAATGAAGTCTGAGATATTTAATTGTACTGTATTTGCAAGGACAATCAAACCATGCTTTGTTTTTTTCTTAGTATGCTCTGTTTTATTATCTAATTGACTGATAAAAACTTCAATGGAATGGTTTTCAATAATTGATACAAGTTTTGAGTTTTTATTCAAAGCTTGAAGCTTATCACTTACCTTTTGATTTAATACAAGAGGAAGAACCAAATAAATAAGTTCCGTTTTTACACCATTATCATTTACCGATATTGCCCCCGAAATAAAGTGATGCAATATCCTACTGAGATGAAAAGGGTTATGTATTAATACTTCTACATCCTTAGCTTTCATTATTTTGGTCTAATTTCCAGTTAAAATAATTATTCTCATCTACTTGATTATGTGCCCTGCCTTTAGGGTAATATGTTTTTACACCTTTAACTCCTAGTATTGAGTTTTTCACTTTAATTTTGTCCATGCAATCATCAAAAAATCTTTTTGAATATTGTTTTAAATCAGGAGATTCGAGATATTTCAAGTTATCTTGGTGTGATAACTTGTTGTCAACCATTTCATCAAAAACATCTTCATCGAATGAATCGAGTTCATCTCTGAGAGACGGTCTTTCATTTAGCATCTTTATTTGGCTTTCTGAAGCTTGTAAATAATCTTTCACAGCAATACCAATTTTACTTTCATACCCAATGCTTTTTAGCTCATCAACAAACCGATAGTTTTCAGGTAAATCCTTATTGTTTGCGATTGATGATATTGGGAAAGCTAAATCTTCAATTAAGTACCGCTTCAAATAAGATTGAAAACTATTGTCAAATGCCTCTATGTCAATCTCCCAAAACTCTCCATTATTATCAATTAGGTAGAATGAAATAATGCCGAATAATGATATAATAAACTCTTCTCTATAGGTTTCTCTAATCGCCTTAATTATAGAAGGATGTTTTAATAGTTTTTCTTTATAAAACTCTTTTGCACTTGGTTGGTCTGCCTGAATTATAAACTTATCTAGTATGTCTTTCAATACATGTGCCTTACAGGCTTTTGCTTTATTGTAATAATCACTAATTGTTTTGGGTGGGGAAATACTAAGTATTTTGTTTTTTCTATCCTGAGAGTTTAAACTTTGCCATCCATCAAAAATGGAATCCTTTTTAATTTTTGCAGTTGTATGTAGAAAATAGCTATCATAAAACCTAAACTCATCATAACCTTCGATTAAGTTATTTAGTGTTTTCCAAAAATCAATATGCGTATCATACAATTCTTTTGAAGGGTCAACAGAATGCTTAACCTCAGTTGTTGTTTTACCGTCTGAAATATCACCCAAACATTCAAGATATATCTTTGAATTATCTGAGGAATCAAGACACTTTAATAAAGCAACAAGTTCTTGATATTTAAAACCTAATATCTTTTTCGATGCATCAGTGTTTGACCCCATATTCACTATTTTACAATTAAACTTTTTAGCTTTTCATTAACCCCCTGCAACATCAAATTCAACTCCACCTTTTCGTTAAATTGCTTTGCTTTTTTTATTGCAGATTGAAGCTATATTTCGACATTTCAACCCTTACTTCCTATCCATAAACTGAGGATTTTCAATCATGCGCTTCATTAAATCGAACATGCCTTGATAATAGGCATCATCACTTTTTGTACGCTTATATTCTTCCATATGAGCCTTACGTTCTTGTAGCATCACATCATCCAGTATCTTTTTTAAGGCTAAATCACTATTTTGTTTGTCGGGATTTTGTGCCACCTTGGTATCAAAATCTTGATGCTTTTGAATTTTCCGAAGTCGTGAAACGAATTTAACTCTTGCATCTTCAGGAGTTTCTTCCCATCCTGAGTAAAAACGGTCATTAAAAGTTCTTATAATCTCGTCTAAAAGGTCTTTCTCTTCATCATCACCGTGTATCCCTCTTGGGTTTGGGTTTTGTGGGTCAAGCTCCGTTTCTGAATCATCCAAGCCTATGGAATGATTCAATTTAGTCCGTTCTAATCCATAAGTGGATAAATCGACTGATTCTAATAATTCATCAATAAGTTCATCCTCTTTGGTTTTCACAATTAGTTTTGGGATTAAAAATTTCAAAAACCAGAACAGTTTTTCCCAAGCAATAACTTCATAGGTCATAATTGAAGCTACTTGCCCATATATTTTAACAAATTGCTTGGCTTTGATTTTAAAGTCAGCTTTCTGTTCGTCCTCCAACTCTAACTCCTGATTAAACCGTTTAGCCGCAATATCAATAATCGGACTCAATTGTTGAGCATCTACCTCTTCAAAATACTTTGATACAAAATCTTCGACTTCTGACCATTCGTAAACACCTACGTCACCTAAAGTATCTTTTAATTCATGGAGTACATTTATATCGGTTTCTTTACTTAAAGACGTAGCGGTAT
Organism: uncultured Carboxylicivirga sp.; assembly: GCF_963668385.1. Lineage (GTDB taxonomy): Bacteria > Bacteroidota > Bacteroidia > Bacteroidales > Marinilabiliaceae > Carboxylicivirga. The sequence continues at coordinate 2,863,469 of NZ_OY764327.1, read as the reverse complement.
AGAAGGGGTCAAATGATATTTTTATATCATCTACAGAATTGAAAAAGTCAAGAATGAAAAGGTCTTCCGTTTTTTTACCCAACTTATTTGCTGCACGATTTAATCGAGATAGAGCTTGAACAGCTAATACACCTTGCAGTTTTTTATCGACATACATGGTACATAGTTTTGGTTGGTCAAAACCCGTAAGATATTTGTTTGCAACAACCAAAATACGGTATTCATCCTCATTAAATTTATCACGAGTATCCTTTTCTGCAAACCCGTTGAGTTCGGCTTCAGTATGCTCAATTCCATCAACCATTTTTTTTCCAGAAAAGGCAATAGCTATCTTAAAAGGATTACTTTTCTCTCCAAGTATGCTTTTTAAGGCTTGATAATACCGAATAGCCGCTTCAATATTTTGAGTAATAACCATTGCTTTGGCTTTACCTTTTAATTTTTTGGTATTATAAACTTTGGATAAAAAGTGTTCCATCATTATTTCAGCCTTAGTGGCAATGGTACGCTTGTCTCGCTCAACGAAAGCACGTAATTTCTTTTGTGCCTTTTTTGTGTCAAATAATGGATTATCCTCAATAGATTTTTCTATTTCATAATAACTTCGATACGTTGTGTAATTGGCTAATACGTCCAGAATGAAACCTTCTTCGATGGCTTGTTTCATTGAATACAAGTGGAATGGCTCAAAACTGCCATCTTCTTGCTTATTACCAAACTTTTCAAGCGTAGCATTTTTAGGAGTTGCAGTAAATGCTAAATAAGATGCATTACCTTTCATCTTTCGAGCTTGCATTGCCTTCAAGATTTTATCCTGATTATCATTATCATCCTCTTCACTTGATGCCATTCCCATAGCTTGGTTCATTTTTCCGGCAGCAGAACCGCTTTGAGAACTATGTGCTTCGTCAATAATTACGGCAAAACGTTGGTCGCTTAAATCGGCAATTCCATCAATAATAAAAGGAAATTTTTGAATGGTTGTAATAATTATTTTCTTACCCTGTTCAAGGTTTTCACGCAACTCTTTAGAAGAAAAAGCAGGTGCAACAATGTTTTTTACTTCCGAAAATTCTTTAATGTTTTCTCTCAATTGTTTATCAAGCAAACGGCGGTCTGTAACAACTATAACTGAATCAAATAATGGATTCTGTATTCCTTTTGCGCCACGTACTACTTCACTTTCGGGGTAGGTTTCTATTAATTGATAGGCTGCCCATGTGATTGAATTAGATTTACCTGAACCTGCGCTGTGCTGTATCAAATAAGTATGCCCAACTCCATTTTTTGAAGCATGGGACAATATCTTACGAACCACATCCATTTGGTGATAGCGTGGAAAAAACAAAGTACGACTGCTTAAAGCATCATTCGCTTTACCATCAAAACGTACAAAATGTTGAATAATATTAGCTAAACTCTCACGAGTAAATACTTCATCCCATAAATAACTTGATTTATGACCGAAAGGATTCGGAGGATTACCTTTTCCATGATTATCACCTTTGTTAAAAGGTAGGAAGAATGACCTTGCACCATCCAACTTGGTACACATATAAACTTCATCGGTATCTACAGCAAAGTGCACTAAGCTTCTTCCAAAATTAAGTAAGGGCTGCTTGATGTCTCTATCAAACTGGTATTGCTTAATGCCATGTACTTTGGCATTTTGACCTGTCCAAGCATTTTTTAGTTCAAGAGTTGCAATAGGTAAACCATTTACAAATACAACCATATCTATTTCTTCTCGAGGATTGTCGAGGTTATATTGTATTTGCCGGGTTACACTAAATTCGTTATTCTCAAAATTATCTTTAACAGCTTTACTACTGCTTGCTAGTGGTATTTGATAAAGTAAGGTAAAATGCGCATCTTCTACTTCTAAACCTTTTCGTAATACACGTAACAAGCCATATTTTTTCACCAAACGGTCAAAACGCTCAAGAATCTTCAATTTCCAATCAGAAGCACGTTGCAGTTTTTCTAGTTCCTTTGGTTGAGTGTTTTCTAAGAAGTGCCAAAACCGAACTTCATCAATGGCGTATTTAGCATTGAAATCATGAGTGTTGCCCATGTAAAATCCATTGCCGGAACGGTATATTTCATTAGGTTCGGCAGCCTGATTGGTTTGTATATCTTCTCTGCAAGTTCCTGTTAAGGCTTTTTCTATGGCTGCTTCTAAAGCTTGTTCGTTCGTTTGGCTAGGCATATTCTGTGTTTATAGGCGAATAAATCGTTGATTGTCAGCTTTGTCTTCATTTATTGCTTTTAGACCTAACTCTAGTTCTCCAATATGGTTGGTCACTCCATTATAAACTTCAAAAGCATTATGCTGAGTTTCTACTTGTAAATAATAATTCTTGGAATTATAAGTGTCTCGTCTCTTATTTTGATTATCCAATACCGCACCAAGAGCCACATAACCATTAATAATGGCCATAATTTCAGCCATCTTTTTTACTTTAGTTATGTCTAGGGTTCTAATCATTTCATTCTTAAAATCCGACCAACCCAAGTATCCATAAGCTTTGGGAATATACTCTGATTGATTGAAGTTGGGAAGTAAGTAATCTTTCTTAGGTTTATTGTGCTTATACTCACAAGAATTCCATATCGAATGGTCAATAAATACGTGAGATAAGGTTGATATATTATTTACAGCAGGACATGTGGAGGTTGAATAAACCGGAGTAACAGTCGTCTTTTGAACATTAGTTATATCTTTTGAGTTCCAATCACTATGCGTGCTAAGACTAACAATATAACTTTCTGATTCAATGGCTTTCCCAATTCCATATACTTCTTTTGTTTTGTATTTGTATTCGGGGTCAACATCAACGAAAGATATTTCTGCCAGCATTTGTTTGAATCGAAGAATCTCTTCACTTTTCAATTCATCCTGTTCGCCAAGCTTAGATAGTAGAGCATAAATGTTGTTATGTTGCCAAAAATTAGTAGTTGACAGATTAACACTATCTCCTGATATGTTTCCATATTCTCTCACAAATATTTTTGTGCCAGCAGCTAAAGAATATGCTAAACAATTATCAACAAACTTTTTAAGAATCTCTAAAGCTTTTTGCTCACTACTAGGTGCATTTGAAAAGCTGAAGTCAATAGACAGCTCGTTAAATATTATATCGCTCATTAACCTAGTAATTTATCTAAATGATTTTCATAGTCTAAAAAGTATTCTTTGGATTCCCTATCCATTCTACCATCCTCATCTATTACAACATGATGGGGTATTGAAAAATGTTCATCCTTATCTCTGTCGATATAATAAATCCGAGTTTCATCTTTAGTAATGTCATGTTCTTTAATCGCGATACGAACTCCATAAAGTATATGGTCGCTATGTGTTTCGCAAAAAATTTGAACGCCATTTTTAGCAGCTAATGCCATTAAACGAGCTAACTCAGATTGACCTTTGGGATGTATATGTGATTCTGGATTTTCTATAATGATTACATCGCCCTTTTTAGCTGATAAGATGGCGACTAATACAGAAAAAACGTAAGTAAGTCCAAATCCTGCATTTATAGGAGTGAATTGTGATGTGGTAGCTGATTTAGTTTTATAAGAATAAGAAAGTCTAATAGACTGTCCTTTTACCATTTCAGTATGCACTTGAATTTTAGGGCTAATGACACTCATCCAGCTATTAACTTGATGCTCTAAAGAATAAACCGATTCTTCCTCATTAAACGCCAATTCTTTAATCGGTATTTCTATATTTGAATTAAGATTATAAAAATGTGGGGCAAACTCACCTTCATTACCTAATTCACCATTTTTTACTTTCGACGAGTTTGTATTGTATGAATCCAGAGGCTTAATTCGATGAGCACTTAGGTATTTAAAGGAAGCTTCACCAAATAAAGACTTATCCTTGTGATTTTCTTTCACAGGAATGCCTTTAAGAGCTTTTTCCTCACTTAAACTTTTTTCGTATTTGCGCTCTACCAGTAATGTTGAATTATCTGCCCATGCTAATTCAAATGATAAAACTCTATCTTTCAAAGGACTCTCACAGAAAATATTTCGGAATGTGCCTAATTCAATAATATCTTTCAGAACTAATTCTTCAAAATTATTTTTGCTTGATTGTCTTAATAACATTAGAGCTTGAAGAATAGTGGATTTACCCATTCCATTCAACCCAGTAAAAACATTTAGATTGCCCGTTTTAATATCAATATCCCTTAATGCCTTGAAGTTTTTTATTTTAATATTAGTTATCATCTCTAATTAATTTATCTAGTTTTTTATAGATTTCATCTGGATTAATTCTCTTGAAAATCTTTTCCCCTTCCTTCTGATAAAATTGTTGCCACGGTTCTAAAAACAGAGTATTGTGATTTTCTATTCTGTTAAATATTCTGTTATCAATGCGTGTTCCAAAATAAAAAATAAGAATTGGTATGGTCTTTTTATTCAGATACAGGTTACTCAAATAATAACGGTCATTATTAAATATTTGGAAAACTCTTTCAATTCCTAAATCCCATTCGTTTTGTCTTAATAAATGATGGTCATTTAATTGAAATATTACGTGTTCAATATTTGTGTGTAGGTTAATATCCTTATTATAATACTCAATGTAATAAAGTCGTAAATATTCCAATACCAACCGATATTTGGTATTAGATTTAAATTGTCTTTTCACAAAATCGTATTTTGGATGATTTAGCCATTGTAGCAATTCATCCTTTAAGGAAGCATCTATCAGACTTTCTTTAAACTCCCAACTAAGGGCACTCCTTAAATCAGGAACAATTCTTAGTACTAGGTTTAGTCTAACTTTCTCAGAAACACCTTGATTTATAGAATAAACAGTAAATATTGCCTCTTCTAATTTATCTCTTAATGTAAATGGGAGGTTATCAAAATAAACACCATTAAAATCAGGAAAAAAATCTAAATTAGTAAGTGGAAAATTACCTTTAAAGAAGTGGTATAACGATTGAAGACGTTTTCTTCCATCAAGAACAAACCACGATTCAGGATTAGAAGCATCAATGTAAATTGGTGTCATGGTTAGCCCAAGAAGAATTGATTCAATGGACATACTCATATTGGTATTGTCCCACTTCTTCTTCTCTTCCAACTTTAGCCGTCCCTCCTGAATGAACTCTATAAGCTGATAAGCTCGATACTCGTTTTGACCTATTTTAATATCTGATGGATGCATTTATTCTAAACCTTTATACAAATATACTTTAATCTAATTCAACCTATCTTTTGCCGGAGTCATGTAATCAAAATCCGTCAATTGAGAGTGTAAGAAATCATCATTCATTAATCGTAGAAAGAAGTTTTGCGACTTCTTTGTGTCTAACATTATTCTGTTTTGGTCTTCGCTATACTTGAATGCACTTCCAAGTGTTTGATGCGTTCTTACAAATTCCATAATATGTTCCGATGGTAAATTGAATACTGGTGAAGAAGTTGATATTTTTGAGAGTTTACGAGCAAACGCTATATCATCAACTCTTTCTTGCAGCACCTCTATGTTTTCAAGTATATCAAGCCCTTCAATATTTTCAAGTGATGCATTTGCTTCATGCTCAATAATATCTTTAAATTCGTAATGACGTTCAAGAATCGAGATGTTATTGACAATGATGGTTTCATCAATTTTGAGCACATCTAACTTCGCATCAATTCGTAAAAATTCTTTATCAATTCGTTCGAACTGTGTGTCATGACCCTTTACTATATAAATCTTCCCTTGCTTAAAAAGGTTGATTGGCATTTGTTTTCGATAAACTAGGATGTTATTCTCAAAGTCCCCTATTGAAACAAAATATCCTTCTAATTGGGTTAGTTTATCATCATTAAAAGAAAAATAGGGGATTGGATGCTCTTCATCTCTGTTACTGATTGTATTGAAGAAAGAAAAAACACCGGGTTCTTGTTCCAAATCATACCGATAAATAGCACTTTTTCTGTCGTCAGCAGCAGAGAGGTTAATTAAAGCTAATTCATCATCACTAACCATGTAGTTAAGTGAATCTTTATATGCCTCAATTAAACTATTTTTCACATCTTCAATAAGGTTAGCCCTTTTTAAAATGTTGCCTTCAGCTGTTTTTAACAGGAAGAATACGTTTAAACCAATTGCGTCCATCCGAACTATGGTTTCTATTTTTTCTCTTAACTCTTCAAGATTCATAGTCTAAGCCTTTTTAGTGAAGTAAACTTTATCAGATATTTTCAGGTACTTTACCTTATCTCCTAATTTTATTTTGTCTTTCGTTATAAATATTTTGTTTTTTAATGCCTCGTTATTTGTATCTGCCTTATAAATATGAAAGCCTAATAAAGCAAATGAGGGATTGGAATAGAACAATTCGGTTTTAATGAATATGGCGCAAAGTATTACCAACAATGTAATTAATAGAATAACTCCACGAATGGTTGTGAAATCAAAGGCAATTAATGAAATGATGGTTACCAATAAAGCAAAGTATTCATAATTAACGTTTTCAATTTTTTCAATTTTTACAGGTATGTCCAAATCTCCCTTTAAGTCTTTCATAAATTGGTAGTAGAAAAGAAGACCCAAAAGCAGACAAATGAAGCTTGAAAAGGCAACAATATTACGCACAGTAAAGAGTGCCTTAAATCCTATAAATTGACAATCTGCACCAAGGCAAACAGGAAATTTGAGTGTTACGATAATTAGTAACACAAAAAATATCCAAAACGACATTATGAATAGCTTTAGGTTTTTCATTCTGTAACTTTTATTTTGCCTGTTACTGCACTATCAATTAGTATGGCTTTGTACTCTTTTAATTTCTCTATTTGCGTTTGCTGTAAGGCAATAGCGTTGTCTATTTTGGTGGATTGGGTTTCGATGTAGGTGACAATTTGGGTTTGTTCTTCTTTAGGAGGTACAGCTACCCACAACTTACCTAAATCAGTACTATTTATAGCAGGGTAACTCATTCCTGTTGAGTTAACTGTAACCTGTTCCGTAAAAGCATCACTTCTCACAAAATGATAAAGGAATTTGTCATGTATTATTATTGGTTGCAATATTGCAAAACCAGTTGAATAAATAAAAGAGGACTTTTCTTCAGATACGAAATCGATTGCTTTCAAATATGTTCTCACAGTGGATATAATAGTATTACCCGAACAAGCAATGCGTCTTGCTCTTGATGGTGAATCCTTAAAGCTAAATCGTTCTGTTTTTTCAATACCATTTGTATAAGATACACTTCCAATATCTACGTAATCAAACATATGTACTTTGCTTGTATTTTCAGGTAGAGATTGTTTGTTTATAGAAGCAATGTGCTTAAGAGGCCTCAATTCCCACCCCACAGGAATCTTCCCAATCCACTCCACACCGCTATCTTTCATATTAGCATTCGGGTTTAGACCTTTGGTAACTGAATTCTGAATCATGATTTGCTTCTGCTCTTTGAGTAGGGCAATCATCTTTTCTTTTTGGGCAATGGCGGTGTCTATGTTTGCCGTTTTGTTGTCGAGAAAGTTGGCAATTGCAGTTTGTACGGATATATTGGGAAATGGTAACCTGAATGACCTTAAATCATCTCTGGATATTTTTAGGCGTAGAGTATTATACTTTCCATCACCTCTATCAATAGCCATCAAGCCTCTACCTAAGCTATACAAAACACCTTGAACTGTTTTGCATCTAAACAGATACTCATAAAAGGTGGTATAAGAATTATTCAATCTCCCATAATATGTATAATATACTGGACTTACACAGCCAAAATAGTTTGAAACTCCAACTGCTCCCACAATCATATTCATACTATTAAAGACTAAATCTCCCTTATAAGCTAATTTATACTTGGAAACATCATCTTTAAAACGGTCTAAATTTGTAGTTTTTTCAGCATACAAAGTAACCCCTTTGCCAATGGAAAGTGATAGTATTTCATGACTCCTTACAGGGTCATTCTTTTCATTGCGTTCTGTTAGAATGTTTTTAAAAGATTCAATTTTCCAATCCTCAGGAATTTCACCAATCCACTTAATCCCTGAGTCCTTATACGACCCGTATTTTCTATATTTTAGTTCTACAGTACCCACTAGTTCAGATTTAGAATATCCATAATTAAACCTTCGTTTTCTTTCTCCAATTGTAGAATTTCGGTACTAACCTCTTCAATACTGCGTAAAGGCTTGTGCTGATAGAAATACTTGTTAAAGCTTATTTCATAACCAATCTTTGTTTTTTCCATGTCTATCCAAGCTTCATCAACGTGCGGTTTTACTTCTTTTAAAAAGTAATCGTGTATGATTTCTTTGAGTGGGACTGTTTCATAATCTCTCAGGTCGCTTTCTGTTTCGTATATAATGTACTCATCCTTTTTGCCACTTGGGAAATAGCCGTAATCGGGTAATTGCTCCACTGAGCAATCTAAACGGTGTAAAAGCTCATCTAATTTATTGTCTTTAATTTTTTGGGTTTTCTTAATTACTTTATCGGCAGATTCATCATACCAACTTACTGCGGAATAAATAAGATTCTTCTCCGAGCCTGAGAGCTTTGATTTCTGTGCTTTCAGTTCTGCTTCTACCAAAGTTTGAAAATCATTAAAATTAGAATAGATGTCCGAACCAATAGTTTCTAATAGATGAATTGCTGTATCCAAAACATCCTTTTGTTTTTTCCATTTGGCAACAGAAATTAAATCCTTACGCTTTTTAGCGTTAAGGTCAATCTCATTTTGCTCACACCATTTAAGAATGTCTTTTTCAAAATCTTTTAGGTTTGTGTACACTTTATCGCCATAGGTTTCAAAAGCCCATTGCATGGGTTCTTTTAGAGTTTTATCGTAGCGAAGGTCTGCAATGCGTTCTTTGGTAAATTGAGCTTTTAAACGTTTTGGTCGTTCAATGGTCACTTTGTAATAACCAAAGTCAGCATTGTCGAATACTTGTGTGGCTATGTCGGTATCTGCTTTTCTTTCAATGTTCTCACAAGCCTTGTAGGCATTCATTATCTCTTGAATGTGTTCGGGTTTTAATTCACAGTTTTTTGCACCTAAGCTTTTACGTAGTTTAGCAAAACTCTTTCCTGCATCAATAAGTTGTACCTTGCCCTTGCGGTGTTTTGGTTTATTATTGCTCAACAACCATATATATGTGGTAATGCCAGTATTGTAAAACAGGTTGATGGGTAATTGTATAATAGCCGAAAGCATATCATTTTCGATAATATAACGACGTATATTGCTTTCACCACCACCTGCATCCCCTGTAAACAGGCTTGAGCCATTATGCACAGAAGCAATGCGAGCACCATGAGGACTTTGCTGTAATGATTTCATTTTAGAAACCATCTCCATTAAAAAGAGTAATTGTCCATCTGAAGAGCGAGGTGTTGCATCTGCATCTTCCTCTTTACCCCAATAATCTTTTAATCGTACGATGAAACGAGGGTCTATAATGTCTTTACCATCCTTAATGTATTTAAGTTCCGATGCCCAAGATTTACCATAGGGAGGATTCGAAAGCATAAAGTCGAAACTTGTACCTGAAAATTCATCGGTAGATAAGGTCGAGCCATTCTTTATATTTTCAGGATTATTCCCTTTAATCATCATGTCTGACTTGCAGATGGCATAGGTTTCATCATTTATCTCTTTACCATACAAATACACATCACCAGTAGCTTTAATTTCGCCCTCTTCATCCTTAATAAAGTTCTGAGCTTCTGTTAGCATACCACCACTTCCACAAGCAGGGTCGTAAATAGTCATTACCGGAGGGAGGTTGTCTTTAATAGGGTCGAATACAATATGGGTCATTAGATCAATTACCTCACGAGGGGTAAAGTGTTCTCCTGCTTCCTCATTATTTTCTTCATTAAACTTTCGGATGAGTTCTTCAAAAACATACCCCATACCTAAATTGGTCAAAGGTGGAAGTTTTTTACCATCAGGGTCTTCAACCTCATTGGGTGTTAAGTTAATATGTGGCGATGTGAATTTCTCCAAAACATCTAATAGCACATCCTTATTCGCCATGTGTTGAATTTGGCTTGGAAGGTTGAACTTTGTAATAATCTCCTTTACGTTTGCACTAAAGCCATTCAGGTAATCTTGAAAGTTGGTTTGTAGTATTTGCTGACTATTTGTGGCTGTTTCTTTGAGACGTTTTAAAGTCCACTCACTGGTATTGTAGAAAACATATTTTGAGGCAGCTTGTAAGGCTAAATCATCAAATTCAGTAAATCCCTCTTCTTTTTGAAAGTTCACTTCCTCCATCACCTCTTGTTTGGTAGGTTCAAGTAATACATCCAAACGGCGTAAAACAACCATAGGCAGAATTACATCACGGTATTTACCTCTAACGTAAACATCTCTTAAGCAATCATCGGCTATTGACCAGATGAAAGAAACTAATCTATTGTGTACTGCGGTGTTCATATATTAATGCCTTATTGCTGTTATGAGTTATAAGTTTTTAAAGCCAACTCTAATGCTTCTGCCTGATATTCTTCATTTTCAATTGTCTTTGCTATCTTGTCGGCAAGCCATAAAACGAGTAAGTCTTTACTGTTTTGATTAAAGATTTCGGAAAGAGCAAGAATGTCCTCTTTCTTAAAAAAGCGGTCGCCTCGTTCCATTTTACTGAGCATAGCTGTGTCCATATCTAATTGAGCAGCAAGTTGACGCAGTAAAATATTATTCTCTTCTCTTAATTCTCGGATTTTATTACCAATCATTTCCAGACTATTTTGTTAGTGTCTTGACAAATTTTGGCTAATGTATAAAAAATTGGTCTAACATTTATCACATTTCGTGTAAAATTTTATGACATAACAGGAATATTTTTTTTTGAATTTTAATGAAGTATTTACTTATCTTACGATGAACCTATATATAGGGGTACTTGGTTACTTAGCTTACTTAGTGTGGTTAATTGTCTGTATTTTAGAAATATATAAATATGATTAAGCTGCATTTTACTAAGTAACTAAGTAATCAAATTACTTTTAGTCTAAATCCTAAGTAACTCTAAGTAACCCCAAGTAACCGCCCCGCCTTTTAAAAACCTTTATAATATACTTTGTATTAACTATATATACTTAACTAAGTAATCTAAGTAACCTAAGTACCTCATTTTGCATGACAATTTCATATTTTGAGTTGAAATACAATACTTTCTTTTTGTCCTATCTATTTAATTTTCACTCCACAAAAAAAGCGAGAATCCCTTTGGTAGAAATCCTCGCTTTTTCAAATCTGAATTAAGTTGCAATCATTCATCATGTGTTGAGTCGTCAATACTCAAATTAAGTTTGTCGAGATAAAATACAAATGCAGTAGTACTGGTGAATTTCTTATTTCCTTTTTCATCAAATTCCTGATAACCACTTTTAGCATCCATCTTTTTAAAACTCACTTTTTTAGTGTCGCAGATGAAGGATGGACTGTTTTTAAGATAGTACTCAACTGTTGCATCGGGTAGTGGTTTATCGCCCTCACGCAAAGCTTGTGATTTATATAATCCAAAAACCCTACTTACCGATAAGAACAATACCTTCTCAGGTTTTGGGAATACAATATCGCTTCGCTGCCATTTTCCATTTTCCTTAAAGGTTCTTGTGATTCTATCAGCATAAACAATCCGATAATCTCCCTCTTGAAATAGAATATTGGAGCTGATAAGATATTGTACCGTTTTCCAAAAGATACCCAAATCATCGTTTCGGGCAGTTTCCTTGTTTTGTTCCACCATCATATCCACAAAAAGCTGAATGATTTCATCGTATTTAAAAGGCAGTTCTACAATTCGACTAACCGTGGCATAAGCAGAAGCAATAGTCAACCAGTTATTGAAAATTCGCGTTTCAACGGTGCTTGTGCCAAGCAGCTCTCTGAATTGGTCGCTCACTGCATCAACGGTTTTGTTGTAGAGTTTTTGAAAGGTTTCCCGATGCTTGAGTAATTGGTGAGTAATCTGTGTTAATCCCTGTTTATTGATTTGTTCCAGTTCTTCAAACAGCTTTTTATCCTCAAAAGAAAAGGTTGTTTTTGAAAACCCAAGTGCTATAAACCTACTGAACAGCGCAATATCAGCGGTTGCAATTTGCTGTCCGCAGACTATGATTCCCTGGTTAACTTTGGAGGTTTCCTTTTTCTTGTCCTTATCCATGTTCATGCGTGTTCGTCCGGTCTTATCCCAAAAACCTTTGAGTAGCTCACGCTTTTCCATTTCCAAATCGTTCCGGTATTCATCAAGCACACAAACCGCATTGGCACTTGTAGCCACATGGTCAGCAATGGATGGCTTACTGGAGTTATGCAGGTTGGGTACTTTTCCTTTTCGTCCAAACATGTAAAGAATGCTTTCGGCACAAGTGTTCTTACCCGAACCTTTCTGTCCGTACATATTCAAGATTGGAAACTTATCGAAGCGTTTAGAAATAATGTCCAAGAACAAACAGGCAAAGAAAAACGATAGGGTTACAATGCCATTATTGGAAAACACAGCCGTGTATTTTTGCGCATACTCATAAAGCGTAATATTGCCCTCGTTGTGTATGAAGTGGCGTTCAAATTCAAAAAGTGTATCATCACTTTCGTAAATATCGGAACAGGCAGGAATGTAATAATATCGGTTGCCATGTTGAACGATTCCGTATTTATCAGCTTTAATAAATTCATCACCATTAAAAATGCCATTACCCCAACAGAAGAAGCCCTCTTTTTGCCAACCCAATTGCATGATTTCTTTGCAGCTTTTGGTCTTTTCGTAGAGCCATGCTTTGAGCTTATTCAATTCACTTTCGCCACCAGTCCAAAGAAAGTTACCTAATGATTCTATTTGAAGTTTAAAGGCAGTTATGCTTACCATATCCCTTTGAGGCAACTCCATTATTTTAACAAGATTGTGGCGGTTTTTAATTTCGTATAATCGTTTGGCATTAATGGGACTTTCGATATGAAATAGGGGAGCCATTACAAAGTTGGAATGCGTTACAAAATCATCACCCTTTTTATTCCGGAACACGTAACAGTTATTCTCCACATAAAAACCCCAACGATTAAAATCATTCAGACTAACATCTTTGGGTACGGTGTATTGATGGGTGCGTTTTGGTTCATCTTGGGTTAATTCCTTTACAGCATCTTGCCATGCTTTCTTTGGTTTAATCTGTTCGGCTGCAAATTCGATATAAACCTCTTGTTTAGTTTTGTCGTAATTGGCAATCAGTTTACTCATTCGCTTAATGGCTTCCGACTTTAAAACAGGGTCGGAAACGGATTTTTGAGCGTATTGTGCTGTTTTAAATAGTATGTAATCAGCTTGTTGTTTGTTGTGCTGAAGAAACATCTCTTTGGTGGTGAATAATGTATCGGGGTCTTGTTTTTCAGGTAAGGTAATTACCGAAACATGAAAGCCATTTTGAATAAGTAGTTCTGCATTTCTATCGGTAGCTCGTAATCCGGCAGTATCGCCATCAAATATCAAAGTGGTTTTGTTGGTATATCGTTTAAGTAACTGAACTTGCGCTATGGTAAGAGCCGTTCCGCATGAAGCAATCGTATTATAAATACCAATGGAGTGCATTCTAAGAACATCAGGATAGCCTTCCACTAAATAGGCACGGTCTTCATTTTTTATGGCAAATCGAGCTGCATTCAACGCATACAATTCATTTCCCTTAACGTAGATACTTGTTTCGGGAGAATTGAGGTATTTTGCTTTGGAGTTTTCGTTTAAATCACGTCCGGCAAAGGCAATGGTTTGACCTCTTGAATTGGAAATAGGAAAGATTAAACGGTTTCTAAAGAAGTCGTAAACGCCTTTGTCGTTGCTTTTCAATACGCCAATTTCCTCCAATATCTCAGTCTTAACACCATTGGCTCTGGCATAGGTCAGTAGTGCATTGCCGTTAGGAGCATAGCCAACATCAAAACTACCGTGTTCAGGAATAACGAAGTTCCGGCTCTTGATGTATTTCTCTGCTTCCTTATTACTAAGGTTTTCTGCAAAGAAACGCTCCACGATATTGCAAGCAATATGTAGGCTTTCGATGTGTTTGTGTTTGGCTTCATCAAAATTGGTGCTTTTCTTCCATTCAAAAGCTATATTCAGCTTTTTTGCAGCAATCTCAACCGCTTGCTTAAAATCAACACCCTCATGTTCCTTTACAAACTCAATGGCATTGCCACCTTTGCTGCATCCAAAACATTTGAATATGCCTTTTGCCGGGTTAACGCTCAACGATGCAGTTTTCTCGTTATGAAACGGACAACATGCCATGTAGTTTGTGCCTGATTTCTTCAGCTCAATGAAATTGGAAATAACACTAAGAATATCTCCATTAATGTGGTCTATAACTCTGTTTGTATCCATCAATTACCAGTCTTTAGATGTAAGTAATTGACGATTCTGACTATCGAGACACATAAAGAACTCGTAAATATTCCCCCGATTATCATAGAATTTATCCAATAAGTGATAACCCATTGATGAACCCCATATTTTGAGAAATAACTCTGAAAGTTCGATTTGTGATGCTTCAATCATTTCCTGAACCATGCGTCCATCAAAAGGAACGGACTTGAAGTTGTGTTTCTCGTAAAAGCTTCTTATTCTGCTATCGAAGTAAAAGAGTTTTGAGACTGTATTTGGTGGTAGAGCTTCTTTCATAGTTTTGAATTTTAGATTAAATAAATGGAGCTGCCCTTGTACAACTCCATTTAGAACCATTTGCTAATCATCAAGGGTGGTTATTAAATCTCTTATATCTTCGGGAGAGAAGCATAGAGGTAATTTATCATCCATTGCAGCCGTAAGTTCAATCCGAGCCAATATGCTGTCTTTCCAATTTGGTAACATGTAAATGGCATTGCTACTTTGAATGAAGCCTAATCGTAATCGTAAATTTTCCGACCAACTTAATTTATTGAGCGTCTTTTCTTCGGGAGAAACTACGGTGCATCCCAAGTTGAAGAGTTTTATTTTAAGCCTGTCGATTTCTTTTATATCCGTATCGTGGTCAATTCCTGAGAGGTATATTATCATAGCTTAATTGTTGGGAAATTCTTCATGCCTAAACTTTTCAACAAACTTGTCAAGGTCTGTTCGTTTATAAAGTATGGTGTTACCGGGTTTGTAGAATGAGAGAAAACCCTTTTCTCTCCATTGCTGAAAAGTGTTTTTAGAGCCAAACCCCAAATAGGTAACAGCCTCAGATAAATTCAGCCATTTCTTCGTTGATAAATCACAAATAGTACTGGTCTTCATGATTATTCGGTAGCAGGGGTTTGTCTTCTTACGTAGGTGTAGTTTTCACTTGGAAAAAGCTCCTTTGTTGAAATGTTTAATCTTTCTGAAATGATGCTTCGTGCAAGTGCTTCAGGTTTTTGTGTTTCTGCAATCCAACATCTTACTGTTTTCTCACACTTTTTAGTCGCTTCGCAAATATCATCAATGAACTTCTGTTTCGGGGTTACTGCTTTTTTGCTTGGTATAGCCTGATAATGTTCTCTAAATGTTGCCATTAATTAAAATTTAAAGTTTTAAGAATAATTCTAAATATTATTTAGATGTTTAATTGCACTGATAATCAACTATTACACCATCATTCTTGAATATTACAGCAAGATAGTCTTGCTATTGCAGAAATATTCTGTAACTTTGTTGCGGTAATTATTTAATCAGTGCTGCAAAATTAGAATTATTTGCGAAAGTTCTAAATATAATTCTAAATAATTGCGGTAAAAAATGGAGTTGTAGTTTTATATGGCAGAGGAACAGGGAGATATGAAGAAAAGATTAGTTCAGTTTGCAACCGAGCATTTGGGTATTACAATCCATCGCTTCGAAAAAAGTTGTGGGCTGAGTAATTCATATTGCAGTAATCCCAATGCAGTAGGGACTTATGCTCAAAAAAAGATAATGAGCGCATACCCTGAATTGAGCATGGATTGGGTGGTTACAGGTAAGGGGGAGATGCTAATTATTGAGGAATCATCAAATAAATATCAGGTTGGTAGCGCAATTATTAATGAGGTAAAAGAAGAGAGTATTGCATTCAACCAACTAAAGCAAGAGCTATCCACCACAAAGAGAGAATTAGAGCTTTATAAAATGCTCTATGAAAAAGAGCGAGCTGAAGCTAAGATAATGAGCGAGCAGATTGGGGCATTAAAAAGTGAGTTGGATAACTCAAAAAAAGAGGAATTGGAACAAAGAACAGAATCTGTAAGTGTCAAGAAGAAAAAAAAGGCAAGCTAGTTTGTGAATGTGCCGATTGGTTTTGCGAAACTGTTTGTGAATTTATGGTGATTAAAAAAGATAGATTGAACTAAGATAAAAGATTGAGTTAAAACAAAAAATGCGTTAGAAATGCGTTAGAAACTGGCAAGGCAAGATGCAAACATATTGATTGATAGCTGAATGTGATTTTTTACGATGAATAAAAATAATAGCCGGGATAGTAGTGAATTCAAGGGTTGTAGCCCGCTTCAGCTTTCCTGTAACTTGACAGGAAAGTGCCACGCAATCGGCTACTATTCTTATACTTACCGTTGGCACCAATACAAACGCAACGGTTACAACAGATAAATATTTAGATATCCAGATTTTATGATTACATCAAAGAAATACACTTTTATTTCGACCAGATTTCTATTCCTTTTAACGTTAGTGTTTTGCTCAATCTGTGTATTTGCAAATATACCTACAGAATCAATTGATACGGTGAGTAAAGTAAATTCGGATTTACTTGTAAGTGGCTCTGATTTATATTGGACTATCCTGTTGAATACATTGTATGTTTTTATTCTGATACCATTCATTTTTATAGCTTACTTGGGAATAAATCAAATCCCTGATAACTTAGAAATTTATCATTTTAGTGGAGAGTATAGTGCTGAGAATATTATCAAATACATTGAAAGCTTTGAAAATAGATTTGCTAAGAAATACACAAACTTTAAAAAATCGATAGAAAAATGTGGCAAAGACTCCAAAGCAGAAATTGAGAACTACTCTGAAGCGATTGATAATAATCTTTTTTGCATCAAGCTTAATGGAGGAAAAAGGTTGCAAGTATTCTGGGACTGTTCAGATTGGTTTCTGAAGACACTTTTACTATCACTCCCAATTGTTGGGATTATACTTGTTGTGATATCCTATCTCTATTTTAGTTTAACAGGACTGATTTTAAGCATTGTATCACTACTTATTATTATTCCTGTTTATTTGATTTTATTATCCTCTATGCTTTCGTTCTTTAGGTATATTTTAAGGATTATTCATCGTGAACAACCCGCATTAAGTGTTGCTAAATTTGCTCTTGAATCAATTACAAATTTTAATGTTAAAAGAGCATTCGATAATAAGAAAAGAGAGTATTTCTATTATTCAACTATTCATAAGTACAATAATCAAGTTAATGCAGACGCTTTTCAGAGAAGAGATTATATTGACCCTAACCCTTTTACAATTAATGGGGTAATTGATGATTATGAAGTGCAGGAATAAAGTACTGGTGCCAACACGCTAGTATAAAGCAATTGGCGTTCGTGAGTTTTTGGAAGTTAGGTAGGGTAATTGACCACCGCCAAATCTTTGATTTGGCTTTAGAAATTAAAAAGATAAAAACAAATAAAAGATTTGGCTCATTGGAGTTTTGGAAGGTTTGGTTCGTTAAATTGCCAATCGCTTCATCTAGCCAAACGTTGGCACCCATTAGTGCATACATTTAAATAGCAAGAGACAATGATCAATTTTCAGTATCCATCTTTTTACCAATTAGAATTACCTTGAAAAAGTTAACATTAACACTTATACGTTCTAAGTCTATCATTGGATCTTTAGCATCTGTATTGGGACTATCACATACTATCCTGAGACAATTAGCATCTATCCTGATATCATCACATACTATCCTGAAACAATTAGTATCTATCCTGACATCATCACATGCTATCCTAAAACAATTAGTATCTATCCTGACATCATCACATGCTATCCTGAAACAATTAGTATCTATCCTGACATCATCACATGCTATCCTGAAACAATTAGTATCTATCCTGACATCATCACATGCCATCCTGAAACAATTAGTATCTATCCTGACATCATCACATGCTATCCTATGGGACACGGTGAATAATTATATTATACAAAAAAATAACGGGTGCCAACATGCTGGAAATAAAGCATGGCGCGCTTTGCTCGTCCTGACACCTTAGTCTACCGTCTTAGTCCCCCTATCGGGTGACACGACACCACGACTAATGCGCCACGACTTCATCCAGCAAACGTTGGGGTTTATTATAGAAATTACTGCACATTAAACTTTAAATGAAAAAGAAATTTTCCATTTTAATCTTCATAATATTCGCTTGGCTTAATAGTTTTAGCCAAGTTGACAATAAATTACAAGGAATTTGGCTTGGTGAGACATTTGATAATTATTTTGTTTTGTTAGACTTCAAAAAGAATGGAGAATTAAATATTGGACACATTAATAATTTTCAAGGACCTCTTAAAATAGAAACTGATTATGGATCATGGAGACTTAATCAAAATCATCTCAATTTAAAAATAAATGATTCATCAATCAGCCTTGAAATTCTGGAATCCTACAAAGACAGTATTGTTTTTAATGCTCAACAGACATATGAAATTCAAATTAAAAAATTAATACGTACTGTTTCAGGACAGGAACAACAAATAATAGATATAAAGTCTTTATTAGCAAACAATATTTATAAAGACAAATTCGGAAATACTTACGACCTAAACAAGAACTGGATAATTCTGAATTTTAATAATCTTTGTTTTATAACAAATGAATACTGTTGGTTTAGTAGCAGAATCATTTATCAATTCAGACAATTACAAGAAAAAAATATTCAATTCGAGTTCTATTACAAAGACAATATTTGTGATTTTGAATTGTTCAGATCAAATAAATAACAAACCCCAACACGCTGGAAATAAAGCATGGCTCGCTCGGCTCGTCCTGACACCTTAGTCTACCGTCTTTGTCCCCCTATCGGGTGCCTCGACACCAAGACTAACGCGCCACGACTTCATCCAGCAAACGTTGCCACCCATTAGAGCATCTGTGACACTAATTTTGTTTTCATAAAACAAACGTAACAAACTACTGATAAGCTGATACAATTCAGACTGTAACGGTAGCATAACTGAGACTGATAGATGCATACCTGATAGTGACAGCAGCGTACCTGAAACTGACAGATACATACCTGACAGTGACAGTAGCGTACCTGAGACTAGCAGATTCATACCTGACAGTGACAGCAGCGTACCTGAGACTGACAGATGCATACCTGGCAGTGACAGTGGCGTACTTGAGACTGGCAGATGCATACCTGACAGTGACAGCAGCGTACCTGAGACTGACAGATGCATACCTGACAGTGACAGTGGCGTACCTGAGACTGACAGATGCATACCTGACAGTGACAGTGGCGTACCTGAGACTGGCAGATGCATACCTGACAGTGACAGTGGCGTACCTGAGACTGACAGATACATACCTGACAGTGACAGTGACGTACCTGAGACTGACAGATACATACCTGACAGTGACAGCAGAATACCTAAAACTGACAAATATTATCTTGACATTAACAAGATTGAATATTTATATAAAATTAAGAAATAACGGGTGGCAACACGCTGGAAATAAAGCATGGCGCGCTTTGCTCGTCCTGACACCTTAGTCTACCGTCTTAGTCCCCCTATCGGGTGACACGACACCACGACTAACGCGTCACGACTTCATCCAGCAAACGTTATAATTTATTGTGGCGGGTTTACGAAGTTTAGCTTAATTTGGATGTTTAGATATTGGTTTTTGAAAAGTCCACGGAACTTGAAACTTTTAACTTGATCAGCTTGTGTACCTTTTAGAATTGATTTTCAAACGTGAACAAAATATAGGATTTACAAGGCGCTCAAATCGGGACTTTCACTTATTCTGACCGACAAATAGATTTGAAACTCCGACAAGCATTTTTTATTAGGAGTTTGATTGACAAATCGTATTGGGACAAATAACTCTTGAGATTTCTTTAAGAGATAATATAAAAAACACATTTGCTTCATTTGGAGCAATAAACAACAAATTATAACACGCTGGAATAAAGCATGGCGCGCTTTGCTCGTCCTGACACCTTAGTCTACCGTCTTAGTCCCCCTATCGGGTGACACGACACCACGACTAACGCGCCACGACTTCATCCAGCAAACGTTAGCCCCAATTAGGTATTCTAGTAATTACTAATAACTGTCAATACATAATAAAGTCGGACAAAGAATAAACTTAATAATTGAACCAAAATATCTATTATGACCTTTAGAGCATCATTTTGCCATCCTTTCAAGTCAGACATCATTGAATATGGAACAGTTGAATCTGACAGAATTATTGAAGCTTTTGAAAAAGTTCCTTGGACTGAACTACTAAACAAGATGCAAAACGCAAAAGATTCAGAAATCCATTATTCTCCATCCTTCGAAATAGAAAATATTAAAAATAAAAATGGACTTGCAATTTCTGCTCTTGATGGTGGTGAATGGTACATATTCTATAAGAGACCTAAGAAAGTTAAAATTCTATTTGGTTTAATTGAAAGAATGAATGATAACTATGTGACCGAAATTCACGGTCAAACGGAAAAAGATGCTAAGGAATGCTTGGAAGCACTCTTAAAAAATAACTTCGAATTTCTTGACAACAAAATTAAATAACTGGGGCTAACACGCTGGAAATAAAGCATGGCGCGCTTTGCTCGTCCTGACGCCTTTGTCTACTGTCCTGTCATCCCTAACGGGTGACACGACACCACGACTAATGCGCCACGACTTCATCCAGCAAACGTTGGCACCCATTAGTGCATGCATTTAAATAGAAAGACAATGATCAATTTTCAGTATCCATCTTTTTACCAATTAGAATTACCTTGAAAAAGTTAACATTAACACTTATACGTTCTAAGTCTATCATTGGATCTTTAGCATCTGTATTGGGACTATCACATACTATCCTGAGACAATTAGCATCTATCCTGATATCATCACATACTATCCTGAAACAATTAGTATCTATCCTGACATCATCACATGCTATCCTGAAACAATTAGTATCTATCCTGACATCATCACATGCTATCCTAAAACAATTAGTATCTATCCTGACATCATCACATGCTATCCTATGGGACACGGTGAATAATTATATTATACAAAAAAATAACGGGTGCCAACACGCTGGAAATAAAGCATGGCGCGCTTTGCTCGTCCTGACACCTTAGTCTACCGTCTTAGTCCCCCTAACGGGTGACACGACACCACGACTAATGCGCCACGACTTCATCCAGCAAACGTTGGCAGCAATAGAAACGACCATATGGTAAAGCATCTTTTAAAATTATTGTTAGTTGGACTTGTGTTTAGTAGCAACACGGGAGCTAGAAACATACCTGATTCGTTGGTAAATTACATAAACAAAGAATTACCGCAATTACTTATTCCTTCATGTCAAGACTACGTGACAGATTGGGAAAGTTTCCAAGACGATAATAGTCAATTACCATACTTCTGCACAAGTGATTATAATGGAGATAATTTATTGGATTTTGCCGTTTTATTAAAGGACTCCAAAGGTGAATTGTTTCTGTATGCATTTATTCGACAAGACAATGAGTTTAATGTTGTTCTAATTGATAAATTCACAAATGAAGACAACAAAAAGATTCAAATACTGATAGGGACTGAATTAAAAGGTGAATGGGAATCAATAACAGAAAAGATTACAGTTCTGAATGATGGCATAAGCCTAGCTTTAATTGAAGAAAGTTTAAGCTGGTCATACTATTACCATGAAGGAAAATTTAAACAATTCACTTACGACTAAATAAACTACTGCTGCCAACACGCTGGAAATAAAGCATGGCGCGCTTTGCTCGTCCTGACGCCTTTGTCTACTGTCTTAGTCCCCCTATCGGGTGACACGACACCACGACTAACGCGCCACGACTTCATCCAGCAAACGTTACATGGCATTAAAAACTAACTATACAACAAATATGACCAGACATCTACTAATAATTACTACACTGCTTTTACTGACTTCTTGTTTCAGAGAAAATTATCAAGACACTGAAAAGATTAATTATCTATTTGCCAAGCAAATTCAAACATTTGAATTATCTGGAAATGATTCAATCGTTGGAAATGAAGGAACTATATTATTCATTAATCCAAATGATTTAGAGTTTGAAACAGGAGAATCTATAAATGGAAAAGTTCAAATAGAATTGAGCGAATACTACAGTAAATCTGATATTTTGGGAATGAATTTATCAACACTATGCGACGGACAATTATTAGAAACTGCAGGAATGATAGAAGTAAATACGTTTTCAAAGAATCAGAAACTTAAATTAAAAAAGAACGCTACAGTTAAAATAAAGTTTCCCACAAATGAATTGTCCAATGATATGGAATTATTTAATGGTGAAATAAGTAATGGTACAATAAATTGGAAGTCCAATCGTAAAACACAGATAAATGCTGCCGGATTATTCTTTCAAGATGAAACTTTTGAAGCATGGGAAGAGGCAGTTGAAGAGAACTATAACGCACTAAATTATTATATACTGGAATCTAAAAAATTGGGTTGGATTAATTGTGACAAATTTTATAAACTTAAGAATATCACCAATATAAATGTAAAGACTGACACAGTTGGTCGTCCAATTATTTCATTAGTATTTACTGAATTAAATTCAATAATGTCAGGGTATTACAATAAGGACAAATACTTATTCAAGAATATACCTATAGGTTCAGATGTTAATTGTATAGGCATAAAAAAAGTAAATAATAAATTCTATTTCGGATATCAGCATATTAAGATAGAGCCTAACATGGAAATTGAACTTAAATTGCATGAATTAACAGAAAAGGAATTGAAAGAAAAAATTCAAAGTTTTGATAATAAATAACGCCATGTAACACGCTGGAATAAAGCATGGCTAGGTTTGTGCGTCCTGACACTTTAGTCTACCGTCATAGTCCCCCTAGCGGGTGACACGACACCACGACTAACGCGCCACGACTTCATCCAGCAAACGTTGTGTGTAATTAAAAAAATAACATTATGAAAATTTACCAATTGAAAATTATAATCTTAATTTCTGCAATAGCTTTATCTAGTAATTATTCGTATGCACAGATAAATAAATGTGATAACAATAACAACTATTGCAATCAACCAGTAAAAGTAAAAACCACTAAATCTCAGATGAAATCTGCATTGAATGTTATTCAAGTAATCCCATCTCCTACAAACTACACCAATGATATTACGTTTGATGGTCAATACTTATGGGTAGGTTCGGCTTTTGATTCTTTACTTTATAAAGTATCGCCTTTAGATGGAACTGTGATTGATTCTATAAAAACGATTGTGAGCCGTCCTTATGGTCTTACATTTGATGGACAATATATATGGGTAGCAGCCAATGAAAATAATACTCTTCACAAAATTGACATGACCACAGGCTCCTCTTTAAATACTTATAATTTACCAGTAGGTTATGCAGGAGGACTAACATTTGATGGCCAATATTTTTGGCATAATAACTCCAGTACAGATAAAACTTATAAAATTGATACTAATGGAATCATAACAGATAGTATAAGCACAGGTCTACCCCTTCCATCAGGATTAACTTTTGATGGACAATATCTTTGGGTAGCAGATAATTCAACTCATAAAATATATAAGGTAGATACTTTAACAGGTCAAATAATTGACACAATCATTTCCCCTAAACAATTTCCTAATGGTTTAGCATTTGATGGACAATACCTTTGGCTTGCTGAAAATGAAAACTCTTCAGGACAAGATTCATTATATAAAATTGACATAGGTGTAACTACAACAGGAATACCTCAGAACTTGTTAATTAAATCTTTTAATATCTACCCTAATCCTACGAACGGTAATTTTCATATATCTTCAAATCTTACCGGAGATGACATTCTTCAAATGGTGAGAATATATAATTCTTCTGGGAAATTAATATTTATGACAGAGCCTGAAGTGAAAAATGGAGCTTTGATTGAAATTAATTTAACGAATCAATTGTCAGGTGTGTATTTATGTCAGCTCATTTCAAATAGAAGTAGTATTGTCAAAAAAATCATTCTTAAATAGTACAAAAAACACACAACAAAAAATAAACGCCATTAAAACAGGCGTTTATTCAGAACGTTAGCAAAAATATTATGAGACAATCTGTACAAATAATAATGATATTGATTTTGGGATTAAAGCTTAATGCCCAAGATTATAGATTTAGAGACAATATAGATAAGGATTCCTTATTTAATGTATCTATAGAGCGACTTCCCAAAGAAATGCAAAAGGAATTTAAGAAAATGTATAAGAAAGGGAAAGAGCAGGAAAAAGAGTTTTTATTATTCATGATTTCAATGCCCGAGAGCAGTAAAAAGGAATTAATAGAAAACTTTGAAAAATACAAAGCTGAAATTTTAATAGTAAAGTCCGAATATTCAAAGCTCGTACCTGAAAACTACTTTGTATATATAGAATTCGAACCTGAAAGCAAAATTCTGACAACTCCTGAACAGATAACAATAAAAATCTATAAAACAAAAGGAGATACAGTTAGTGCTGACAATAACGTTGTACAAAGAAACGACAAACTAGAAGTGGTTTCGCAGAATTGGAATTTAAAACCAGATTCACAAGAATTAGAAGAAATAATTACATCAATAGGTTGGACAAAAAAGACTTTAACCCAGATAAAAGAACTGCTGGATAGAGCGAACTGTATTTCCATAGAAAACGGGGAGATAACAACGATTGGATTTGCAAGAAGTGGAATGGGAAAATATTCCTATAAAATATTTGACAATCAACTGACCGAAAATCAAAAACAAAGATATGATAATGGTTGTGAGTATATTTTTTACAAGGAAAATATTGTGTTAGAATATGGTGGTGGAGCAATAGGACCGCAATGTTTTGAAGAAGACTAGAAAATACTTTTGCTAACACGCATTAAAAAGCATTGGGGGTTTTGGTGGTAGTGCGGGCTTTACAGCCCGTATCGTATCCCTTAAACGGGGATACGACCTCAACTCGCTCTCCCCAACGACTTTTTACTGCAACCGTTACCCAACATTAAAAAATGAACATCAGTTTTGATCTTGATAGTACTATAGTTCCCAATGGAGAAGAATTTGAAACCGAAAAACGGAATGGAATTGCTAGACTGTTTGGAATTGAAAAAATACGAAAAGGAACTCCTAAATTATTTTTAGGATTGCAAAGACAAGGTCATAAAATTCATATATACACAACTTCGTTTCGCTCAAAAATAAAAATAAGATTGACTCTAAGATATTACGGAGTAAAAGTTAATAGAATCGTTAATCAGACCGAAAATCAGAAAGCTTTAAAAGCTAAAAATATTAGTGTGACAAAATATCCAACAGCATTTGGATTTGATTTACATGTAGACGATTCTAGTGGTGTTGAAATAGAAGCTGAACAGCATGATTTCAAAGTAATTATTATTGAAACGACTGATAAAAATTGGATCGACAAAATAAGAAATAAAATAAAAAACGTTGGGTAACACGCTGGAAATAAAGCATGGCGCGGGTTGCTCGTCCTGACACTTTAGTCTACCGTCTTAGTCCCCCTATCGGGTGACACGACACCACGACTAATGCGCCACGACTTCATCCAGCCAACGTTGCCACCCATTAAAAAACATGACTGCAAAAGCAATTTTCATACTACTACTAGCCATCGGACATGTCGGAATTCTATCTGCTCAAGACAATGTAGATACTAAGGAAATGGTGGGATTTGCATGCTATTTTGGTGGAGAACAATCTATAACAGTAAAGAAAGTTACAAGGAAACTCCAACAAGGAAAGTATAAGTCAATAAAAAAAATGCTGTTCTCAGAAAACAATGCAGTAAGATATATGGCAGTTATAACTTTGGAAAAATTATTAGACTTAAATGAAATAGAACTTTCTAATAGTGATTCTAAACAAATTAGGACAATCAAGAATTCCAAAGAACTAGTTTCCATATGCTCAGGTTGCTCATCGTTTTACAAGACTGAATTGAGAAAATTATTTGAACCTGACATGAAATATTTCGCTTATAACTGGTTGAACTATTATTTTAAGAAATTTGAAAATAAATAACGGGTGGCAACACGCTAGAATAAAGCATGGCGCGCTTTGCTCGTCCTGACGCCTTTGCCTACTGTCATGTCATCGCTACCGCATGACACGACACCACGACCAATTCGCCACGACTTCATCCAGCAAACGTTAGCGGCAACCAAGACATACGCAAGCAATTCATTAATGCAAATAAGAAAGCTCTTTTCAAGAATATTTAAAATTGGAATTATATGCAGCTGCATAATAGTTTTATACAGTTTTTTGTCAACTAATTATGACTTCGAATACATATACTCTCCCGAGGGAAAATTATGCATGACAAGAATAGAAATTAGTTCAATAATTTCTGGCCATAAAACTATTTTTACAAATGGTTACTATTCGGAAAATAGTGAACCTGATATTTATATGCGCCCAGAATATAGAGGATTTACTTCTGGTTTTCAGTTAATTGTTTTTTGGGAAGATGAAAAATGTAATGTAGTCAGTTATTTAGACAATTTCGAACTTAAAAATACAAACGATAATTTCGAATTTATTCAAATTGACATTGACCTCTTTATGAAAATGAAAAATGATACAACTGGAAAATATAACTATCAGATTGAACCTAAAATAAAATTTTAAATAAAATCAAAAAATGGCAGCCGCTAACACGCTGGAAATAAAGCATGGCGCACTTTGCTCGTCCTGACACTTTAGTCTACCGTCTTAGTCCCCCTATCGGGTGACACGACACCACGACTAACGCGCCACGACTTCATCCAGCAAACGTTGGCATTAATTTAAAAACCTACATATCAAATGAATAACGATTTCGAAAAAGTAATGGCACAAAGAAGTGATGAAGAGTTAATTAAGATCCTGACTATTCATAAACAAGACTATCAACCTGAAGCGGTTGAATGTGCTGAAGCAGAATTGAAAAAACGAAACTTATCGCATGACAGCATTCAAACAATTGAAGATGAGATAAAAATGAATAGCGTACAACAAAACGAAATTGAATCAAATGTTGCAAATTCAATGCTTAGACTGATTCATATTCTAGTTGACACAATTGCGTACCTAATACTATTCTTCATAATTGCTGGGACAATTAATCTTCTTCTGACTGGAGTTGACCAGATTATATCAGGATTCATCAGTTTTGTTTTATTATTTGCATTATACTTTACATACTATATCGTATTGGAAGTCAAATTCGGCAAAACTCTCGGTAAAATGTTGACCAAAACAGTTGTCGTGAAATCTAATGGAGAAAGACCAACTTCGACGGACATTTTTATTAGAACATTATGCCGATTTATACCATTTGACCAGTTTTCTTACATTTTCACAAAGAATGGTTTTCATGATTATCTATCAAAGACAATGGTTATAAAGAACAAAAACTAATGCCAACACGCTGGAAATAAAGCATGGCGCGCGTTGCTCGTCCTGACGCCTTTGTCTACTGTCTTAGTCCCCCTAGCGGGTGACACGACACCACGACTAACGCGCCACGACTTCATCCAGCAAACGTTATAATTTATTGTGGCGGGTTTACGAAGTTTAGCTTAATTTGGATGTTTAGATATTGGTTTTTGAAAAGTCCACGGAACTTGAAACTTTTAACTTGATCAGCTTGTGTACCTTTTAGAATTGATTTTCAAACGTGAACAAAATATAGGATTTACAAGGCGCTCAAATCGGGACTTTCACTTATTCTGACCGACAAATAGATTTGAAACTCCGACAAGCATTTTTTATTAGGAGTTTGATTGACAAATCGTATTGGGACAAATAACTCTTGAGATTTCTTTAAGAGATAATATAAAAAACACATTTGCTTCATTTGGAGCAATAAACAACAAATTATAACACGCTGGAATAAAGCATGGCGCGCTTTGCTCGTCCTGACACCTTAGTCTACCGTCTTAGTCCCCCTATCGGGTGACACGACACCACGACTAACGCGCCACGACTTCATCCAGCAAACGTTAGCCAATATTAAAAAAGATGCACAAAACAGTTTCAATCATATTACTTCTGACAATCATCTCTTGTTCATATGAAACAAGTGATTTAGAGCGAATGAATTTTAATGGGAAAATTAATAGCCTAAAAGAAACAAAGACAGACACTAATGGTGAATTAATAATGACTAAAGAAACTAAGTTCACCAACTCTGGAATGGTTAAATCTACAGAATATATTTATTCATTTAATAATTCATCAAACCTCTCTGTTAATCATTATGACTATAGAAATCGGATAGTTAAACAAGAGTTCAAGATGAATGATAGCCTAATGACATCACAAGATTATTTACACATTAGTACAAACAAGGACTCAATCTTACTATTTGATTCAAATGGCGAATTAATTAACACTGGAACTTTTACATATACTAATGATAGACAAACTGATGTGATTAACTTATACAACATTGACGGTATGTTAGTGTATTATGACACATCCACTTATGATAATAATAATCGTCTAATAAAATCGATAACTGAACAGCAATTTGACCAAGAATTTAAAAGGAAGTACCAATATTCTTACAAATATGATTCAGTAGGTAGAATCCTACAACTTTCTACAAATGATTCATATAAAGACACTTTGACTGTTGAGAATTTCAATTACAAAGTTGATAAAAGAAATAATTGGATAGAAAAACTAGTTCTATCTGAAAAGGGGGATACATTAGGAATCCTTAGAAGAGAAATAGAATATAAATAACATTGGCTAACAAACCGCTATAGCGCATAAGGCGTTCGATGCATTTGACAAGGTTTGTAACTTGGGCAAACAGCGCCAAATCTTTGATTTGGCTTTAGAAATGAAAAGATAAAAACAAATAAAAGATTTGGCTCAGCTATATTTGGAAAGTTAGTAAGGATAAATCGCCTTACAGCGCCATGCGGCAGGCCGTTAGGGCACATAAACTCACGACCCAAATGAAAATACATCAAATTATGAAAATTTTACAAATCTTATTAATTAGCATTACAGTTGTTGGATGCCGATTTAATTATAGTGAGCCTGCAGGAAAAATTTCAGATGACGAAAATTCTTCTGGATTAATAACAGCAAAAAGGTCATTGATTTACATTCAAGAAAACAAAACTGATAGTCTGAGAGGATTATTTAACAGTAAAGTAGCCAAAATGGTAAAACCTGAGCAACTTCATTGGCTGATGCAGGAAGGTCAAAAAGTGTTAAATGAATATATATATCCAAATGATACAAGTATCTTGAAATCTCAATCCACTAATTATTCAATGGGAGGTAAAAAGATTGTTGAGATGTTTAGTTTCCCGTTTCAAAACAAAACGTACAAGGATTCGTTGAAATATTTCCATATAACCGTTGTGGATAATGAAATCCATAGATTATTTCTGAATGATTATCCTCCTGGAATGAGAATAATTGAACCAAAGCATACTGAACCTCATAAGGACAATTTTGATATGAAGACTGAAAATCTAAGATGGTTTCGGATATGGTATGAAGGTGGAGATAAAGTCGATTCTAAAAAAGGTAAAAACTATTATTATGCAGTGAGTGGTGATAAAGAAAAGCTAGTGAATATTGGAGCTGACAGACTTATTCAAGACGTATTTGACATTTTAAATACTGCAAAATTTGATTCTCTTGATGTGAAGTATCTTGGAGACGATGATAATGGTGATGACGAGTGGATTTATTTGAGGTTTAAATTTCAAAATCCTGAGTATAAAGATTTAGGTGAGTTTACTTTATCTTGCTTTCTTGATAGTGAACAAGGAGCAGATAAACCATTTTCAAAGTATATAATATTCAAGCATACTGACAAGACGCGATATTTATTACTTAGAGATAAGAATCCTGAATTAGTTCAAATATTGTCCAAGATTGGCAATTTTAATTATGGGAAAAATTATGAGAGATATCCTTAGTTTTAATAAATTACGTGCCCTAACATGCGGTCATAAAACATTTGGGGTGATGTGGTTATTCGAGCATCCTGCCACGCATCTAAGTCTGGTAACGGTGGATACGAACGCAGCCCGCTCTCCCAAACGTTTCATACCGCAAACCATGACGGTTTATAAATATCAACTATTAAATGACTGTATTGTAGTGTCTTGGAGTGTGTTTTGAGAGGCTTTCTGAATAGGGTGGACATACATTTTGCCATTATTTTTTTAGCAAAAAATAAAATTAAAGCTGTTGATAACTTTTTGATTTTACCATTTATTGCTCAGAAAAATTGGATTCAAAATCGTTCTATTAGCTATTTTTCTTCACAACACCTAATCCCATAGTGGAAGTGTAAACAAACCTTTCTTTGCTTGATTCTCTACTGTACACAGATTTAGGAAAAAACTCCTTGCCGGCTTGCCATAAGTACTTGTCAATCTGCTTCAAATCGAACTCCTCCAGATTGTAGTAGGTTCTGAACTTGATTAGAATGTTTTTATAGCTTGAGTAAACCTTTAAATCAGATTTGTGGAACTTAAAAAAATTATCTTGCTTTTTCAGTACCAATAGCAGCTTCTCGACATAGCTATCATAAATAGGATAGTCTTTAGGTTTATGATGGCTGCAATACTTTGTTGCAAATGAATAGAAATTGAATTGTTTTTTACCGTTGACATCCACTTTTGCAATATCATTCACCAGACTTGTGTCATTATCATTAAGCCTTTTATCAACGTCTATTGATATGATGTGTTTGGCTACTGAAAATGGCGAAAATATATTGGTGCTGTAAAAATCATTTAAGGAACATACCTTAATAAGTACTTCATCCATTTCGGTATTATGGGGATATGTCTGTGTAAAAAGTTTTCTCAAACTACGTTCTTGAGCAACATAATTTTCTAACGTATCCCATTTTTTCTGATACAGAGCGACTATTTGCTTTGTCGGTGATGGTATTATCATACTGTTGCAGTTTTGATAGTCCAAGATATGCAATTCAAGGCTCCTCCATATTGAACAATCTCCGACATATCAAGTTGTTTTATATTACCAAATTGTGCATAATGTGGAAAATATGTAGTGATTTGCTCAAAGGCAATATCATCTTCCTTCTCGTTTATTTTTGGCACGAGTATTATATCTTTGGTTTGAAGGAAGTTAATATAGGCTATATTTTCTTCATTCTCTTTTTGTGTCGAGCACCTCAACCATTCAATGTTAAGCTTAGCTTTCTTAAGGGGAGCTAGTAACCGTTCTTTAAAATTCTTATCGACGTTTTCATAAAAACCGCTGACTAGAACTGTGCCATCATCAATAAATCTTATCATCCCATCAGCATGTCCAAACTCACATTCTTCATCCCAAGGAATTAAAACTACTTTATCAACTTCAAAGGTTTCATGCAACTCTTTTAATAAATCCTTCTTGGAATAAGTTCTTCGATTCTCCCAAACGATTTTATCAGTTAAGATGATGCAATCAGTGGATTTCACCAAGTTGCCACCATCCAAGATAATATCTGATTTTATGGATTTCAACCCCATAGCATCACAAACAATATCCGGGTAGGTTTTTAATTCTCTCGTCTGTTTTTTGTCGGAATTTCCCTGAAGATAATCTGGGTCGTAGCGGAACTCTATTAATTTGTTGTCAGAAATTTGGATTGGCATATAGTCTCTTGCCCAAATATCCTTTGTCTTTGGTAATAATTCAACATACCCTTCAGAGGATTTTAGAATCTCTTTTATTTCACTCCATACCAAAGGAAATTTGGAACTAATGAGTTTTGAGAAAAATACTTTATTCGTCTTCCAGTCCGGTATCATTTAAGTCTGTTTTTCCAGATTTGTTGTATTACTTTCCCAATGTCAGAGAACTCCTCCTTTGTAAAAGTGTCCGTTTTTGCATTGTTGCACCAATAACATGAAAACACAAGATTTGAAGTAACACTATATGGTAAATTAGGCTCTAGTCTCTCAATTTCAAGTTTCTTTCCACGTTTTCTCTTTGTTAAATCTGGGTATTTATCCCATAGCTGATTGATTTCAGATTCAGTAATTTGGCAATAGTAGCACTTACGCTCACTTTTTTCATACCAATCCTTAAAATCATCAAATTGTATTTGAGGGCATTTCTTTTGCCATAAATCGCGAATTTGAGTAAGTGCCTCTCTTTCGTTTTTTAAATCATACCACCATTTTGAAAAAACACTTCTTTCAACTCCCAAAATTTCTTCAATTTCGTCATAAGTAAGTTTCTTAATAACAGACAGGTATAGGAATTCTAATTTCTTTTCCTCCATAACGTCCAATTAAATGTTATCTATACCTAAAGCCTTAAAAAATGCATCATGTCTTTTTTCTGCAAAGTCAATCATTGTCTCATATGACATGGCTTCATAATAGAGATTTAATGCCGGATTAATTTTGAATAAAGTGCCGTGGGGGGTTTCATTGAAGTAATTCCGCTTTACATTATACTCGATTAAGTCTTTGTGTAGGTCACATACTATATAAGCGAATTTTGGAGTGCCATCTTGGATGTTTAAATATTTCCCTTTATGAGACTTAGCCTTCGATTCCATCAATTTCTCAAAATACCCTTCTAACTGTGCATCTAACTTCTTATCGTCAGGAGTTCTCATGTCTCTTCCGGGGCGTTTAAATTCAAAAAGCACAATGGAATTGACTTGATTTGGGTTGTCAGAATATGCCCAAGGAAAGTCATAAATCAATAAATCCGGTTCCTTTTGACTTTCTGTTTCAATATGCTGATTAGTCCTTAGTTGTTTATCTGAATTAATAAAAGAATTAAACGTTAGACGCTCATCCAAAAGCCAAAGGTTATGGTATTCATTAGGCATCGTATTACTCTCAGCCCCCATCGTAAAGATTATATTGTGCAAATCTTCCTCAAGCATATAGTTCTCATCATTCCTCCATTCAAGATACTTTCTAAAGAGTTTAATTACTGCCTTTCTTCGAATCATTAAGTCTGCCAATTTTCCGGCTGAAAATGCAGCTTCTTCACGCAGGACTTCGTGAATTATCTTACTGAACTCCTCTTTATCATACTTCTTCTTCGCAAACGCTTTGTCAAAGGCTCGGTTTCGTTTCTGTTCTAGCTTGAAGGTTTTCTTGTGTAATTCGGATTCTAATCTTTCCTCTGAGATATTTGCAGGGATGTCATCAAAAATATTATCAACTGTTAATAGATGCCTATAAGCTAACCTTGGTTTATTGGGATTGAGAATGTAGCTATGGATTTTTGAATTTTTCTCCTCTATTGCAGCACTAATATGCTCTGAGTACTGATTTCGTAAGTTTTCAGAAACATCTGTTAATAGCTCTTCGATACTGATCTCATCAAAACTGGTCTTGTCTTCACTTTTTTGTGGTATAGCAAATTTATTGCGCTGATTATTGGCTCTCTCATCCAAGAAATCACCAGTAACATAGACCGAAAGAAAATACTTCTCACTTTGTTCATCCGTCAATCCATTAACAAAAGATGGAATGTAGTTCCCAATATTAATTTTATTGCCAACCTCTCTTTTATTTGCGCATAAATGGAATGAGTGAGATTTGTTATCGTAGTTTCTCAAATAATCTAAAGAAAATGGAGATTCGATTCCGTTTATCTTTAAATCTTTTGACTTTTTATCAAACTTTACGAACTGCTTAAATAAGTCATTTATAAAGATTGATTGATTAGGTTCTTTTTCGTTGAAAAGTCTTATCTCAGGAGCTTCACCAGCTAAGAAATAAAGTAAACAATGGTCTATTATTCCCTTTGCGATATCTTTAATTTCGATTCGATTCTTAATAATGTAATCATGAAACCCTTTTTTATAATTATTGAGTTTGACAATGGTTTTTAATTCACCGCTATTTAATGGTTTAAGGTTCTCATCTCCCTCTGGGTTTATACCATTTATTACGTCAAACTTAAATTTCCTATTATACCATTTTTTATCCTCAAAGAATAAACTGTCAACTTCCATACTTCCGAAACAAGCAAGTACTGTATAACGCCCAACTCCTTTGCAGCCCTTGCCTCTGTTTAAATCAGTAAAAGCATCATTGAATGCATGAAAGCGGCTTCTTATAAAACCTACTCCATTATCAAAAACTTCGAAACCGATAATTGGAGAATAAGGTTCTTTAAACTCACCTCCTAAAACACTTTGTTTTCCTCTAATTATTTTAATCGAAATAGTCCCAGTTCTTTCAGCTTTATCTTCAATGCTTTGAATAGAGTTGACAATTATCTCTTGGAGAGGTAAAAGGTATTCATCAGGCTGAATTTCAATGCTATCAACAAAACCTTTAATGTTAAATGTTTGAGCCATTGTGACATTTTTGAATAAAATGCAATATACTCCTTTTGGGTAACTTTTGTGGTTTTAGCAAGATTAAAAAAAGGATTGATTGTTATATTAAATTGAAAAAGAGTTCACCCTTCTCAACCACCCCGCCAAAAACTTTGCATTTTCGTCTTTTCTGGCAATAACGTGATAGTAGTGAATCCGAGCTGCTTTGATGGCATTAAACAGTGATTCCGGGTCAGAGGAATTAATTGCAGCAATAGTCTGGTTTCCGATTATCCCATCCATTTTAAGGTCACAATCAAAAAAGCGGTTCAGGACTTTTTGTACGCCTGTGCTTCCCCAATAACCGCTGTTGACACACCAGTCTAAAATGATTTCCTGTAAAGCCCCGCTGTTGATGGATTCAATACGGTATGTATGGTAAAAAGTATGTCTGTAAAATTCCTTTACCAAGAAGGTTAACCCGGTAATTTCAATTTTGGCGTTGTGCTTTATTTTCCCCACTTCCGTTTTGTAAACGTCAATCACAGCCCAACCTTCCCATTCTGGGTGTAAGTTTCGGGCGATACCCATGTAGGTTTCGCCACCTTTATCTCCGGTTACATTGGCATAATATCCTTCATGGCGGATTACGGTATCAAACAATTCATCAAATGTCTTTTTTTTCTGATTCATGTTAATTTTTTATTGGTCAGAAAGAGCTTCCAAATTTGAGACTACTCAAATTTGGAAGGTTCATTCTTACGTTTAGGTTTAAGGTTTACTTGGTTTACTCCGGAAATTGCCCCTCCAAAAAGGAAGTCGATGATGGTGCTTAACTTCGTTGAAATACCTCCATTGATACTGCTCACAAAAGCTATTTGCCAATCATCAAGCTTGATGTTCCGAAAAACAAAGTAGTTGAGCATTATAAAAGTCAGGCCACACCATGACAAAAGAAAGAAGATGGCA
The DNA here is from genome assembly GCF_963668385.1 of uncultured Carboxylicivirga sp. Classification (GTDB taxonomy): domain Bacteria; phylum Bacteroidota; class Bacteroidia; order Bacteroidales; family Marinilabiliaceae; genus Carboxylicivirga. Next base: position 2,827,984 of record NZ_OY764327.1, on the reverse strand, counting down.
AATGCTTTTTGCAGCCAGCTATCCTGTGCATACATGCTTCTGGCAGAATCCCTGTCGGCAACCGCCAGCTTGAAAAGCTCCATTTTCCCCTGAAGCTTTTCTTCCTGCGTGGTGAATATCTCATCTATGAGTTTCGTGCCTTCTTTGAGGGTTTCTGTCACCCCGGCATTGGTTAGTTTTCCAAATAGTCTCATTATTTCTCTACGAATTTTAAGATGGTATCCAGCTTCTCATTGAGCTGCTTAATGGTTTGGTGAAACAGCTCCTTGCTGACGTAAATCTCCTTGGAGCTATCCCGTAAATCGGATATGCGCTTATGAAGGATGGCAAACTTGGTCTCACAAGCATCCATCTCCTTGGTCAGGTGCGAAATGTCCTTCTCCAGTAAATCGGTCTTTGCATTCACGTTTTCCTTGGTGGCATTCTTTGATATGGCATTGCGGATAAGAAATGAGATGACACCCACCACCAATGACCCGGTGGTTCCCACAGTTACCCAAAACAGTTTGACGGCTACTTCCTCCATGACTAGAACATTTTAATGGTTTCGGTACTGCCGCCCGGAAAGCGGTTCTTTTCCATTGTGGCACTCTGGTTCTCGATGTGCATGATGGCATCCACGTCATGCTCCCAATCGCTGCCACCCTTGGAGCTGCCGTCCCGGTTGGCTTTGAATACCAAAATGAAGGACGTTTCCGGGTACTGCCTTTTGAGTGCTTTGAACTCATCGGGCTTCATGCCTACGGTCTGGGTACTGTCCAGAAAAACGGCATCATAACCCCGGAACTGTTTCGGGTTGTAGTCCTCCACAAAATGAATCGGACTGCCGATTTTTAAGCGCAACAGCTTCTCCTGAAGCGAGCCTTTCACACCTTCCTCGTTGGAGACATACAAAGCATTCAACCCACCTTTGACCAGCTCATCGGCCAAGAGCATGGCCACGGAGCTTTTCCCGTTAAAGCGGTTGCCGTAAATCATCAGGTAAAAAGGTTTGTAAGGTTTGCCCAACAACCTCCCGAACTTTCCACCAATGGAGAAGGTGGAGAACTTCATCTTCGCCAACTGGTCAGCCGATACCACCTGACCCGGAGAAACCACATGGCTTCCGGTTCCTGCTACCCCCTGTAAATCATTGCCACCCCTACGTAAGGGCTTGGTAGAAGTGGCTTTTACTTTCCCACCCCGGCAACTCCTTTCAATCCGTTTAGCTGGATATTGGTCACCAACAGCTTGTCGCTCTCAAGGTAGTCCTCCAGATGTTTCTGCACTTGGTTGACCCGTTCGTAGGCATTGTCCCCGGAGCTGACCTTACCGATTTTCTTGGCATTCTTGATGCTGGCCAACAGGCGTTGCGCCTTTTGGATGGTGATGTTCCCATAAAGGTTGATGAACCGCTTGATAAGGGCAATGGCCGGACTAACACCATAACTGTCCACAATGCTTTTCAGCTTGCTGTGCAGAGCATCCGGAATCTCAAAGGTGCAGGACGAACCCATCTGCTTGTAAGTGCTGGCAAGGTCATTGCCGATTTTGCTGATTTCATCGGCATACTTGCTGGTCTTGCGAATGGTCTTTTCGGTGGCCGCCTTTTGGATGACCTTGTAAAGAAGCGACACCTGCCGTTCGGATACCTTTTGCCCGTGCATGGACAGATAGCGTTTGATAATCTTAATCTCCAAGGGCATTAACGCTACCTCGTTAGGCTTGCGCTTGATTTGTTTGGGTGCGGACTTCTTCCGGGCTGTCGCTTTCCGGGTTGCAGTCTTTTTCTGGCGTGACTTGTAAGCCGTCTTCTTGCTTTCAGACTTTTGTGTGGCTTTCTTTGCCGTCTTTTTGGGAGCCGTGGACTTTTTCTTGTCCGCTGCCTTCTTGGGTGCATCTTTGAGAAAAGGTTCCACAATGCGGAAGTGGTTATCCAGCATCTCCTTGATGTCCTTGTCATCGTTGTAGAACTCTGCAAAGGAGCTGAACTCCTTGTGCGCTTCCTGAGCGGCTTCGGGCAGTTTCTTGAAATCAATATTCTTTGTGGCTTCCTTGTAATTGGTTATTGTCAGTTTCATGCTGTATGATATTTAGTTCTAACACGTTTACATATTATTCGCTACCCTTGGCAAGGGCTTGTTTTTGCTTGATGATAATGGCCTTAGCCCGTATTTTGGCCAGCTTCAGCTTGCGCTCTTTTCCGACAATCACCCCTTTGTTAACCGTTCCCTCTTGGTTTAGGTCGATGTACTCATCGGCTCGTTGGGTGGTGAACGGGGTAAAGGATTTGATGGAGAGATGGCTCTTCATGGAAGCTATCAGGTGGTCGAAGCATTTGTTGATGCACTCCCGTTCCTTGCCTTGCGGATAGACAGGGAAGCCGAATAAGCTCCCCGAAACAAGGTAGTTGTTCACCCGGCCTTGCTCTTTGAGCTTATCGGCCACATAGCACTCAAAACTCCGGGCAAACATCTCTGCGATGTTGCTCCAGTAAGAACCTTGCAGCTTGGAATGGTAATACAGGAAACTGTCCGTTGGCTTTTTGCCTTTGATGTCGTCCTGATGGTAGCTGACCATTGTTCCTTCGATGTGGTAATACCCAAAGCGAAGCATGGCAACCAGCCCGGCCATGCTTTTGAGCAGGGGGCTGTCCGGGATATGGTTTTTCAGGTTGTATTCCATCTCACTGATGAAGTAATCCTGGCTCATGGAGGAGCGTGAACTGGTCAGGTATTTGCGCCTGCTGCCAAACTTATCCATTAGCAAGTCTAAATACTGCTCGGAGCGCAAGGCTGGCTTGGTCAATGCGAAACCGTTCAGATAATGGTCGAAGAAATGCCCCCATTCGTGGGCGACCGACCCATCCCCGTTGCGCTTGGTCAGGTTGATGAGTTGGCGTGTGGGGTAATAGGTGGCCATCGCTTTGCCGCCCCGGCCAAAAGCCCCGAAGGCAATGGCAAGGTTCTCATTGATGGAGAGGTTTATGTCCAACACTTCGCACAAATCCACGATGGCAGCCACAAAATGCCGGATGTGTTCCTGCGCTTCATTGTCCTTCACATAGTTGCCCAATGTGAGCGATTTGAAATGCAGCTTTTCAATAACCGTCTTTTCATCCGCCTCCTCAATCAACAATCCCCCGGTGCGCTTGATGTAGGCCAAGGGAACGGCTTCCAGCTTGGGCTTGGAGCTGCTTTGGGTGGCCGCTGTTTTCTTGATGTTCGCCCATGACCAGTCCGGCTGAAATTCCTTGTTGGGGAACTCTTCTTTTTTCTGGTTGAACTCCTTTTGGTGGTCGCCAATAAACCGGGTACACACCTGCGTGACATACTGGACGTATTGCTCCACGGTGCGGACACTACTGAGCATACCGCCCCGGAAGGTCAGGTCATTCGTCCGGTGCTGCCTCATGTCCGCCTCAGAGATTATCTGCTTGGCCGAATCAATGCAATGTTGCTGGCGTTCGATAATCCGGTCGTAATAGGCTTTTAGGTTGTTGTAGTGCGGCAAGGCTCTCTCTTTGGAGATGCCTGAATACCTGCGTGCCTCAATCAACGTTTGCTTGGCTGCACCCACACCGTTGCCATAGCCATATAGCACGAATACCAGATTGCGGAGCTGCTTTCCGAACAGCATCCCGAAGTCTGTCTTGGGTACGATTTGCCCATCGGTGGCGATGGCAAAGAGCTTTTTCAGGTCTTCAATGGTCACGGCCTCGTTGAAGACGATAGTGAAAGCCTCTGCCATTTTCACGTATTGCTCTCGTGCCAGCTTGGTATTGGCATGGGGTGTGGCCGGGAATGCCTGACGAAGCTTTACCTTCAGGAAGGCGCACCCTGAATCCGTTCCGTTTTCCTTCTCCAGTTGTGGGTCAACCTTTGGGAAAACCTTGTCTTTTTTCACCAGCTCGATTGCCGTAGCCTCGTCCTGTTCGATGCTTTGCAGGTCGCTGGAGCTGATAAGCTTGCTGTACATGGCCTGTTCCTTGCGTGAGCCATGCACCCGTTTTCCGGCATCCTTGTATTGACGGTTCTTTTGCTTCTCCTGCAAGGCTTTTTCCACTTCATCGTCAATACCACGAAGTTCAGGAAAGCGGTCAGTGCGGAGCTGAATATTCTTTGCCTTACTCATAGGATGGTCTTGATTTTAGGATGGGAACCCAGCCCGGCCACGTTGCGCATCTGCTTTTGCAGAATCAGGATGGCTTTTGCCCGGAGCTTGACCAGCTTCAAAACCTTGGTCTTATCCTCATTGTCCGCTTTGCTTTTCTGAAAACCCTGCTTTTGCTTGGCCAGCCGCTCAGGAAACTCCTTTTTGTCCAGCTCGAACAGCTCCATCGCCTCCTTGGTCAGGCTGTCCACGGTGTCAGTTCGGGTTGAACCCTTTTCAAGGTATTCATCGAAGTAATGCCTTGGTATCTTCACCGAAAGGCTGAACCGTTCCCCAAAGATTTGCAACAGTTTGGGCAAGTTACTTTCAGTCACCGAAGCTTTCATGTTTCCGGAGACCATTTCAAAGCCGTCCCGGTTGTTGACCAGAAGCTTCACCACATCCTTATCGGTGTAGATGGGGATGTGGCTCTTGGTCTTGGGCATGATGACCTGAAAGTTGCCATCATAATGGCGCACGATGCTGATTTTGTTTTCGGTGTTGATGGCCGCACCGCTGCGAAGGCTCATGATGTGCTTTTGCAGTTTGGCAATGGGAGCCACCACATAAGCATTGGCCTTGCTGTCGCCATTGTCGGGCGACCATGCCTCGCTCATCAGGATGCCTTTTTGAACCCCTTTGCCCTTAGTGGTATAACTCACCAGCTTACCGGAAAAGTCAGCCGAACCTTGCAGGATGTTGCCTGTAACGATGTAGCGGATTTGTCGGTCAGAGGTGTAGGCTTTGATGGCTTCGTCCCAACGGTTAATCAGGTTTTCCTTTTGTGAGGTGGTGAGTTGAAAACTTCTGGCCTGAATGCGTTCAATCTCCTTGGCCGTGTCGCCGGAAGCCGGAAGGACGATGTATTTGCGGCTGTCGGCAATAGCGAAGCGAAGCTTCACCGCTGACGGGGCATATGGGTTTTTGCGTTTGGGGTTGATGTCGAAGCCTAGAAAGATGCAATAGGAATTGTCGCTGCTGTCGGCCTCAAAGCTCAATGCCGGATAGAAATAGCCATGCCCGGAGCGAAAGAAGCGGAAGAAACCATTGAGGTAGTTCTTGCGGTTCTCGCTCTGGGTATGTGTCCGGGAAATGGCTTCCTGTTTGGCTGTTTCAAGCTCCTCGGTGCGTTCGGCCAAGTATGCGTTCTGGGCGGCCTTGTCAAATACCGGAATCTTTTGGAACGGCTTTTCATTGACAATATCTGCAACCAGCTCCTTGAACTTGGTTTCAAGCTCCTTTAAGTCTTCACTGAGCTTGGCCTGAACATGCTTTTCATGGGCTGCGATGATTTCTTCAGCGATGGCATCGGTGTTTTTGCCTTCCATATTTTTCTGGATGAGCTTTTCCAGCTCTGCCTTTCCGTATGGCTTTTTCAGGACGTTGCACTCGCATTTTTCCAAAAAGGTATCGTTCCCGAATACCGAACGGCCACCTTTTCCGGCAATCACCACCCTGCGGTCTAAGGTCTCCGCTTTCAGGTCGAGGACTTCCACTTCAAGGTCGTATTCGCCCGATTGTTTGAGGTACTCCACATAGTCGTTGTACCGCTCAATCACCTCACCGTAAAACTTCTCCTGTTCCTTCACCGAAAGAACGGCCACACGCCCGGTTACTTTGGAGGCATCGCCTTCGGATGGTGTTTCATCACCGTCCTTGCCTTCAAATTTCAAGGGGTTGTCCAAGGCTTTGTTCAGCTCCGGGTTCTCCAGCATGTACTGGCGGACTACCTTGTCACCGTACTTATTCAGAAAGTCATCTGATTCCAGTTGTGACTTGCTGTTTTTCTGGTTGGAGGTGGTATTGGCATCCAGCGATTTGAGCTTCTTTTTGAGCATCATCATAAACCGTTTCTGTGCCGGGATGGATGAGATGATGTAGTCGTAAATCGGCTTCATGATTTGCCCGGTGCGGTTGATACGGCCACGCTTCTGTATTTCGGTGTTGATGTTCAGCTCCGGCTGGAGGATTATCATCACCCGTTGCTTCACCTTTTCTGCCGGAACCTTATCGGTGACAATGGCATGAGCCGATGCCCCGGTGGAACCGGACTGGTTGATGAGCAGACAGTCGATTTCGTTGTCGTTGAACTGGCGAAACAGGCTGGCCGTGTTTTCCTTTTTGCGGTTCAAAACCAAGGCGGTGGTATTGCCTTTCTTGGTGGAATTGTACTGCACACACAGCTTACGTCCGGTCACCTCGCCCACCGAATACCCGGCTTCCCGAATCTTTTGGACAATCAAATCCAATGGACTGATGGTTATCCCGGTGGAGGCTTTTTCGATGCGTTTGAGAATATCCCGGTAGGCAAATTGCGCTTCTTCCGAAAGGTCGGATATGTTGAATGTCTTGCCTTCACTTTGTCCGTCAATGTCCTTTTCGGTATAGCGAAGTACGCTATCCAGACCTTTCTCCAGTACGATGGAGAAATCACCGTTAATCACATCGTCCGGCTTGGCCATGTCCTCCAAGAAACTGCCCATTGTGGAAGCAAAGGCAATCACTGGCTTTTTACCTTCTTTGAGCCGCCTGATGGCATGTTCGGCCACATCTTCGGCATTGAGGCTGAAAAGGAGCTGGTTAATCACGTTGAACACTTTGGAGAAATAGGGAATGTTGTCAACCCCGGCTTTCTCGGTTCCTTTGCGTGTCTCCACCTCCTTGCTTTCGGCTGCGACAATCTTGTCGAGCTGCTCCACCTGTTTGTTGATGTACTTTTCCTGAAAGCCGATGATGTCCCGGATGATGGAAGTTATCTTATCAGCGGTATCGGCTTGTTGGGCGGCTTTCTCTTTCAGCTCGATGTAGTTGACTTCCACACCTTCAAAGGAGCGTTCCCTGCGTATCATCTGACCTTCTGAGACCAACTGTGCAGCCAGTATCTCTTGTAAGGCCACACCGCCCTTGGTGATGGCTTCCACCAAGTCCTCACTGGTCATGTTGGCATCGCTCATGGAAGTCTTTTGCGCATAGATGGGCATGTTGTCAGGCCGCTTGGCAAAGGTGGCCGACAGGAAACACACACCTTTGGTTTGGCGAAGCACGTCCTGCATAAACTCACCCGTATTGGAGCTGCCTGAAGCATTGTGCGCTTCATCCATGATGATGATGTTACCACCGGAAACGGCACTCAAAAACTGCTGTTTGGCTGGCTTCTTGGGCTGGTTGAACTGCGAATAGGTGGCACACACAAAGTTGTAACTGCCCGGCACGTTCTGGTTGTTGATGATTCTGTCCTGAGTGGGCTTTTCAGGAGCGGAATAGACCACTTCACCGCTTTTATCCATGATGTTGGTCTTGCTCTCCTTGGCATTCACGATGAAAGGCACAAGGGCGGAGCTGCCAATGTCGGAAAGGTCACGGTACAAATCCGTAAACAGGTTGGGTTTTTCTGAAAGAAACACAGGTTGCAAGCCTTGTTTCACGCCATAGCGGATTAGGGCGGCTGCGGTTCTGCCTTTGCCAATCCCGGTCTGGTCGCCCACGATTATGCCTTGGTGTCGTTTTTCGATGTTGTAGATAGCCAGTGAAACCGCATCAATCTGTTCACAGCTCAAGGCTTTCACCAGCTCATCATTGGAATAATCCAACTTCCCGGCTACGTAATCGAATAGCGGTTGGCCGATGCTCTTTTTGATTTTACGGATGGCAATGTGCATCTCGTGACCCATGCTGTCAGGTACGGTGGTATCGAGGATAAACCCTTTTTCGGCTGCCGGGATATAGGCCATGCCCAACCCTTTGTGACCCAGCATCCCTTGCAGGTACTCATGCTCATTTTGCGCCAACTTCTTGGAGCGGACAAAGTTTTTGTTGTCCTTGGTTTCAAAGCCCAATTCAACCAACCGGGAGCCAACATGACGAGGCGGCTTCTGGTTGAATTTGATGGTAATGCTTTGCTTTTGAAATAAAATATCCGACTTCATAGCTTAGGAGTGTTTAAAATATTTGGTGGCATCGGCCTTGCGCTTGAACAGTTCGCTTTTCATGCGAATGTCCCGAACCTTTCCTTTGAAGAAATCATCGTACTCAATCATCCCGTTTGGGAGCTTCTTCACAAGGATGATGTCGCCCTTAACCTCAGTCCAGAATTCATCTTTTCTGGCACGGAGACCGCCCAAGGATTGCTGTTTCTGTTTGAGCAGGATGGCCTTTGCCCGAAGTTTCATTTTTGTCATGTCGTTGCTGTTTGATTTGTCCAAGCCCACCCGTTCCCATAGTTCCTCGTGGGTGTTGACCACGGTTTTTAGAGACGCATTGCCATGCGTCTTTACAAGTGGTGCTGCCCCTTCGGGTTTGTCTTTTGCCCCGTTGATAAGAATCAATCTGGTGTTGATGGAAGTCCCCTGACGGGAATAGAGCTTTTTGCCGTTGATGGGAATAATGTCATCCACATTGTAAAAATGGTAGAGGTAGTTCAGGAAAATGCGGTTATGTCCGGCTGTCACCCGTCCCTGTTCGTCCCAAGTGGTATGGCCTCCAATGATGATGGCCGCCCGGCCATCGTCCTTCATGCAGCGTAAGGCGGCCAGACACATGGCATGTTCCATCCGCTTAATCCGGAAGTTGCCAAACAGGATGGGTTCCGCCAATGCGCCAAAGGGCGGATTGGTCACCACCCCGTCAAACTTCTGACGAAAAGCATAGGGCGGTTGTAAGGCATCCCAACTGCTGACCATGGCAAATGGCTGGTCTTTGAGATTGCTCAACCGCACATCATCCAGCTCGTTCACATAGGTCTGGTGGTATGGCAAGGCAATGGTCAAGAGGCCGTTTCCTGCCGATGGCTCCAGATAGAGTGGTTCCTGATGGCTGCGCTCCGGTTGCAAATGGGCATTGCCAACAATCTTGCTGTTTTTATCGCCCTTGACAATATTTTTAAAAGCTTTGTAGCCACTCAGCCCATCCTGTTTCAATACATAGCTGGAAGCCAGAAAGGATATGGGTGCAGGCGTGGAATATTGCTGCATCAGCACGCTCATGCTGGTGCGCATGGATAGGTTGACCTGCGACTGGTAAAGGGCTACAATATCCAGATACTTCTCATAGGTGGTCATGGAACTGTCGTGGGCAATCTCACGGGCATTCAGCACTATGGCCAGCTCAGTGAACTCCTTTACCAAGTTTTTGTTGGTGATACCAAACCCCTTGGCAAGGCTTTCAATGGTGGTCTTGGAATGCCGTTGACCTGCTTTTAGTTCTTCCCGAACCTTGGATATGTAACCGTTTTTATCAGTCATTGCCCGAATTACCTAACTTACCCAAGCGCAAAACAGTCCCATCTTCGATTATATCAAAATGCGTCACCCCGTCATTTTGCAGACAGCGAACAAACTCCAGCAGTACAGGGGGGATGTTTCGTAGATTCTCATTCCAATCAGCACCAGCCTGCAAAGCCGCCTCATTGAGTCTGGCCAGCTTCTCTTGGTCTTCTACCGGGTAGCTCCGCTTTTGGGTGTTCGCCTCAATGGCTGCGGCCTGTTCAGGTGTGATGGTCACGGGTTTGTTCTGGACGTTGGTATTCCAATCAGCTCCTGCGGTTGCACCTTCCTCAATTCCTGCCAGCTTTTCTTGGTCTGCTTGTGGATAACTGCGTTTTTGGCTGTTGGTCTCGATGGCCTCGGCCTGTTCGGGTGAAATGGTGACGGGCTTGTTTTGCACATTGGTGTTCCAGTCTGCTCCCAAAGTTGCATTGGCTTCAATTCCGGCCAGCTTTTGTTCGTCCGCTTCCGGGTAGTTTCTTTTGGCCGTGTTCGCCTCAATGGCTGCGGCCTGTTCAGGTGTGATGGTGACTGGTTTGTTTTGCACATTAGTATTCCAATCAGCTCCTGCGGTTGCACCTTCCTCAATCCCTGCCAGCTTTTCTTGGTCAGCCTGCGGATAGCTTCGTTTTTGGCTGTTGGTCTCGATGGCCTCGGCCTGTTCGGGTGAAATGGTAACGGGCTTGTTTTGCACATTGGTAATCCAATCAGCTCCTACGGTGGCATTGGCTTCAATCCCGGCCAGTTTTTGCTTGTCAGCCTCCGGGTAGCTCTTTTTTGCGGTATTGGCTACAATGGCGGCAGCTTGTTCCGGCGTGATGGTGACAGGTTTATTTTGCACGTTCGTGTTCCAGTCTGCTCCCACGGTGGCATTCGCCTCAATACCTGCCAGTTTTTGCTTGTCAGCGTCCGGGTAGCTCTTTTTGGCGGTATTGGCTTCAATGGCGGCAGCCTGTTGGGTGCTGATGGTGATAGGCTTATTCTTTACATTGGTATTCCAATCAGCCCCTGCGGTGGCCTTGGCCTCTATTCCGGCAAGTTTTTGTTCATCGCCCTCTGGGTAGTTCCTTTTGGCGGTGTTGGCTGCTATGGCTGCGGCCTGTTCCGGGGTGATGGTCACGGGCTTGTTTTGAACATTGGTATTCCAATCGGCTCCCACGGTGGCATTGGCTTCAATACCTGCCAGCTTTTGTGCATCTGCCTGTGGATAGCTGTTCTTGCTTTTTGAGGCTTCGATGGCTGTTGCCTGTTCCGGGGTGATGGTGGTGGGCTTGTTTTCCAACTGCTGAAAATCGTTGGTCAGGTTCAGGTCATTCTCCAACTGCGAGAGCTTGGTAGGTACGGCAATGTCGATGTTGCCATTGGGGTTGGTGACAAATCCACCGTGTATCTCCACACCGCCATTGGGCATATACACAGGACTTTTCTCGGCAATCAAGAGGTCTTCCACGTTCCCGGCAATAATCATTCCTCCGCTGAGGGATTTCACAATGGTCTTTGGACGAAACTCCGCTGCTGACTTGCTACGGGCAATGTTGATGAACGAACCCACGGAAGCCTTGTCCAAAATGGAATCCTGAACGTCCCGGTTCATCTTGAAGTAGGTATCCGAAAACACAATCTTGTTGTAACCCCGGTCTAAGGCACAACACTGGTTCACCTTGGCATCAAAGCAGCAATCGTCAATGTTGATGGTGCTGTTCAGAAAAGCCACCGCACCGCTGACCGCATCAAAATACTCAAAGCGTATGTCCGCAAAGTTGACGGCACTGTTATACACCTCGATGGCCTTATCGCTTTGGAAAACCACAGGCTTGACGTAAGAGCCAACTGTGCCGTCCACCTTGTTGGTGAGCGATTTGATGTTGATTTGGTAAGAGAAATCACGCAATACCAGCCAAGTTCCCAAGTCGTTGACGTAGGTTCCGTTTTCAAACATGATGTCGATGCTGGCCTTCTCGTTGGTGTGGTACTTCAACGCTTTGGGTAGGGTGTTGAACAAACGCTGGAGCTTTGAAAAGGGCGTGCCTTTGGGGATGATGATGGCTTTCTCATCAAGACTGTATTTAAAGCCTGTTACCTTTTGGTCTTTGGCCATGTCGAACACACCCTGAAAGACTTTGTATTCCCCGTTTTCCATACCCAGATAGGCATAGTTGCCGTCACTTGCCCATTCACCTTGCTTCAGTAGTGGAGGCGTATCTCCACTGAACATCTTTATTGTTGCCATTTATGTCGTGATAAATCGTTAGTACTCTAATTCAAATCATTGCATAAGCCTTATCAAAAAGCTCGTTGGTGATAAAATTGCCACCGTTTTCCACCCGGCTGATGGAGTGAACCAATAGCCGCAGGGTGTTTTTGGTCGGCAGCAGCTTGGCCGTTGCACTGACCTTTAAATCCTTGCATACCGTCTGGATGTAAGCATCGGTGTTGTTCTCAAACCGGGGGGCGTATTCGGTCATCAATGCCGGAACAGTGTTCTTGCCCTTTTCGATGTCATTCTTGAGGTCTTTAATCATGGCACGGATACCGTATTCCGGGGTGATGAACATCTCGAAACGCCTGTCCTTGTTCTGCTCTTTGGGTAGTTTGCCCGTCCAGTTGATGTTGGTAAAAATCAGGTTGCCCGGATTGTTGTTGCGGATGCCCCTTGGAGCCGATGACAGGTAATCACTACCACCGTTCCAGTTGCGGAAATTGGACGGTAAAGTGTTACTGTTGGTGGTCAGGATATTGGCCGGACGTGTATCAGAACCACTTGGGGGCAATAGCCCACGTTTGCGCTTGTTTCGTCTTCGAATCAGCAAAACGGTGGTCACTATTGCCCCGGTGGTCAACACCCCTCCCGAAATAAATAATATCTTCTTGTGCTTCTTGTCCATAGTTGTATCGGTGTTTATAGCGGAATACCCCACTGGTCGAACTTGGGTTTGATTTTGGCCAGCTCGCCCTCGCTTAACTCAAAGCGAAGCCAGCCGACCAGATTGTAATCCTGACCAATGAAAGCCGCACGGGTTCCCCAGAGGTATTGCTTCATGCCAAAGGCTTTTATCACCAGCAGCATGTCATCTTTGGTGGCTATTTTGTCGATGGTGCTGTAAATGGTCTTTTCATCCGTCCCAAAGTCCAGCATGGCTCCATAGAGGGTATTGGCAAACAGGGCGGCATCGGATGGGGTGATGGTCAGGTTTTTCGTTTCAATGACCGTATCCTTTAGCGAAGGGGCTACCCGTGAGGAAGTCCCGTCCGGGTTGCTTCTCTTTTTGATAGCCCTGCGGATAAGGTAAATGCCCACACCGATAGCCACCACCGGGACACCGATTTTAATGCCAGTGGTTATCATGGCCGCCTTATTTGCTTGCGTGGCATCCATCAGATGAACTTTAAGGCGGTTTTAACAATGCCCGGATTCTGTGACACCTTCTCCAGCAGTCGGATGATGTCCTTTTGTTCCACCTTGTTGACCGCATTCTGAATGAGGTTGCCTACTTTCTGAACCGTTTCGGGCGTTTCGGCCTCGATGGTGATGGCTACTTTGAATTTTTTCATATCCTTGCTTTTTTAGTTGTCCAGTTCTTCGCTTTCCAATTCCACTTCTTCGGGTTCACCTGCCGGGGTTCCCTTGATGGATTGGCTCAAAAAGGCCAGCGTTTTGTTGATGAGTTCAGCCCTGTCGAGGCACAAGCCCACGATATTGGCAATCTTGGCCACGTCCTGTAATTCCCATGTGGAGAGGGCATCGGAGAGGTTCTTGATGATTTCGGCCTTTTTCTTGTCTTCAGGTGATTGGGGCGCACCTATCTCGCTTATCTCCACATTGGCCTGTGGCATACCCGTGTTGTCGGTTGGCTCGTCCACAAAGCCCAATGCCCCTTTGAGTTCGTTGGCGGTCAGTCCAAGGAGTTCTGCCGTTTTGGGGCTATTGCTCAGAAGCCGTCCGCCAAGGGTCGCCACCGCACCAATGGCCACACGCTTCATGATTTCGTTGGGGGCATACCCGGCCAGACGGTTTTCAAGGTCTATTTTTTCGCTTTTCAGCTCCTTGTTCTCGTTCAGGAAGCGTTCTTTCTCCACTCGTAGTTCTGCGTTCTCGCTCCGGAGCTGTTCATAGCGTTCCTGAAGGGTGTTGAACCGGGTCTCGAACTTGAAGTCATCCAACTGCTTTTGGTAACTGATTCTGTCCATCTCCTTGTTGTTGCCCGATATGGTATTGAAAAGGCCAAACAGCCCTTCAATGCCTTGCAAGCCTTCGCTGTTCCCAGTGAACATGCCCAAGAGGCTGTTCAAATCGCCCAACCCGTTCTGGGGTTTGGGTATCTGGCTGATTTCTGCTTTAATGAGGCTCTGGATTTCTTCCTTCTCCAAACTTGGTTTGGGCGGGTTCAACAAGCCGCTCACATTGACTGTGTAGGTGTTGAGTTTTCGGGCATTGGGACTTTTGCCGCCATACACGTCCACACGGAGCATCCCGTGAGCCTGTTTGGCTTTTTCCACGGCATTTTCAATGTCCTGATTGAACTTGCTGCTGCCGGACGTGCGTGAGGTCAGGGCAGTCTCATCAATACCCGTCAAAAGGACTATCTCGTAAGCGTAAGGGTACTTCTGTTCGGCTTCCGAACGCTTTAAAAAGTTGTATATGCTGCTTATTTGTTCTCTGTAATCTAACATAGCTTCATCAATTACGGTGAGGGATAATCTTTACAAATTCCAGCCGGAAGGGCTTGAACTCATCCGTTTCGGTTCGGATGTCGATGTAATCGGTAAAAACCTGATAGCGGTACTCATCCATGAACTCGTATTCATCGGGGGTGGCCGTGAACACGTTGTCGCTACTGACCAGCTCCAGCCCGGTGATGGATGCCGGAATCCTTTGGGTGTTGAGAATCCACATGTCGTTTTTCAGGTCTATGGTCTGGTCGGCCTTGGTCACATTGACCACCACAGGCTTTAGCTGGTAGCTGTCGATGGTTCTTAGCCCGGCAATGCGGTCTTTGGCGATGGTATGGAGTAACTCACTTGTGTTCATACTCGATATAAATTCGGATGGTCAGGGTGCTGCCAACGCTGTTTTTGTTGCTTTTGAAAACCGTATGGATGTTGGAGTTTACCTCCAAAGGCTCATGGAAAGGGATAATCTCCTTTTTGAGGTTGCGCACCTTGCGGTTGGCCGTCAACATGTAATCCCGGAGTAAAAAGCTGTTTCCGTTGATTAAAAGGCTGATGTTGCCACATTCGTAAGGTTCCGGTTGTTTGTATGCCTGCTTGGTATGGAAGAAGACCTCTTCCTTATTGAGGTAGGCAAACATCAAGATGTGTTGCGCAATGAAATCGGCAAAATCCGTATTGCTCATGCCGTGGCCTTTCTCGTAAAGCCTCACTTCGTTGTAGAGGTAATCGGCAAACCCGGACAGAAAGAGCTGCGAAAGGCTGTCGGTCAATTGCTGTTGTTGTGCGGCATCCAGACAGGTGTACAGGATGTTTTGAGCCAACACGCTGGTAATCTCCGGTAAGATGGAAGCCTCAAAATACTCACGGCTTTCCGCTTCACTGGAACGGGTGCGCAGGTAGGAATAGAACAGCCCGGCAATGCTGTCCAGTTTGGTCAGGTTGGTTATCAAAGCCTGTGGAAAGACCAACTCACGGGTGGTGTCTTCCATCTCTCCGGCCTGTTTCACCGTGGCAATGACCGTCACCCCGGTAATGAGCTTGCACGATGCAGGAAGCAAGTCCTGCACGTTCAAATGGCCGTTGTGCTGCGACTGGTGGGTGATGACAAAGTATCTTTTCATGTGATAATTGTTTGTTTTTCAGTTGCCACATGGAACTCGCCAATTGTCATTCGCATTATAAAGTGAAGTTTCTTAATGGCTCGTTTCATTTCTTGGAGGGGATTGAAAGGTTACTTCCTGCTTACCTCGGCCAGCAGGTAAGCCCTAACGTGGTAACTGTCGGCCACGGCAAGGTTGGCACTGTCGTCTTTGTAGATGATGCGAACGGGGCTGTTCTTGGCTTTCTCATCCAAGGGAAAGGCCACGTCCTGAATGGAGAGGTCATCGTTGTGGTGCAGCAGGGCGACTTCGGTATCGTCAGGGATAATCTCGGTATCATCAATCCATACCCGGAGCGTGGCTCCCTGCAAAGCGTTGGGATTGGAAAGACGAAGGAAGATGCCTTTGATGCGGTCGTGTTCGGTCTTGGTGTTACCGTTAAACTCGTAGGTCTGGCCTTTTTTCACCTCAAACTTGATGACCTGAAGCTTCTTGATGGGGCTGGGCGTTTTTATCTCTTTTGTTTCCATTGCTTGAACTGGTTTTAGAAAAAAGGGACGGCTGCAATCACCGTCCCTGAAGATTTATGGACGCATCGTTTGCGGTCATCACAGAGCCAAAGTTTAGTATGGTTTTGCTCTTTGTTCCGACGGCAAACAGGATGGTTCTACGCTTTCTCGGTCATGGTTCCCAACAGGGTAATCTTCACCGCCGGGTTAAACACCTTGTCCCCGGTCACCGCCTTGGGCATGTTCAGCTTGGGCGTGATGTCCATCGAAGGCTTCAACCATTTGGGGTTGGCCAGCTTGTAGAGGAATTTGCGCTTGTTGGTGTCGCTGTCATCGAACACGGCACAAGAGATTTCGGGTAGAATCACCTTGGTTCCCAAAGTCATCTCAAAGGTTCCGTTAATCATCTGCGGAGGGAAGGCGAACTGTCCGAAAGAGTAATCAGCCGGGTCGTTATCGTCTTCCGAAGAGCCGTGGGCGTATTCCAGCACGATGTCGGTCAGCAGGAAATACTTTCCTGAATCCAACTGCGCACGGTTCAGGTTGGTGCGGCCTGTCTTCTTATCGTCCGATGCCTCCATCAGGTCGATGTCCGAGCGGTCTTTGATGCTCTTGATGGTGTAGATGGCCGCATCTACCGTCTGCATCCGGGCATCCTTGAGTGCTTTCTGGATTTCAGGGGGCAACTGCTGGCGGCGCAATTCAAACTGCCCTTTGGAGGTCAAATCCCGGGTCAAACCTGTTTTTACAGCGGTGCTTTTTGCCCCGGCATTGTAGGAACGCTTCACCGCATTCTTGCGGCTCACGCTGCGCTTAACCCTGCGCACCTGACGCTTTTGCTTTCGCCTTGCACGTCCCAAGTCACCAATGCCTTCAACGGCATCGTCTTGGTCTTCGTCCCTCTCCAAAGCGTCCTCTTCCTTGTTGAGAATCGCTATTTCCAAACCTTCAATTTCTTCCATTGAAGGGTACAAATCATTCTGCTCATTAATGTCTGCCATGATTTTTACTTTTTTGTGTTTTTAATAATTGGTTTATTGTATTGAATTGCTTTGCCCCAAGGCTTTAGGATTCCATCATATCTCCCGAAAAGATGTCGAAGTCCATGCTGTCGGGGTTGATTTTGGTCAGTGAGCCAACCACATCATCCGAATAGTCCATATTTCCGATAGGGTCATCCGACATGGAATAATCGGTGGTGATGTTTCCAATGGGTTCGTCCGACATGGAGAAGTCCGCTGCACCCGATACCGAGCGTTGGATTTCCCTTTCGATGTCAATATCGGCTGCCGGAAGTGCTTGGGTGACCGGGTTCAAGGCACGAAGGCCGCTCATATCCTCAAAATCGGGGCTTTCCTCGTCACCGATTAAGCCCTCCAATCCTTGCAGGATGGTCTTTCCGGTGGCTTTCTTGATGATGGCTTCCACACCTGCACCTGCCGCACCCACCAAGCCCAGCTGGATGTATTCGTTTTTGGTGAACTGTGTGCCAATCAAACCGCCCATCGTGACGGCTGCCGGAAGGATGTAATCCTTCATATCTGTTCCCATCAGCCCGGTAACGGTCTGGCTTTTCGATAACTTTTTCAAAGCATACTTGCCAACGGCAAACCCTGCTATGGCAGCAACGGGTTTTCCAATGTTGTTGGTGGCTTTCATAAAGTCAATCTTGGTTGCCCGTGCCGATGTGGTCGGGGTTCTCGAAGTCTTTTTTCTTACTGCCATGTTTATAAAATTTAAGTACTGGTTTTAACTGAGTTCTATGCGCCCCAACGATTTCTTATTGGGTGTTTCCTTGGGGGAGGTAGTGGTCTTGGGTTTGTTGCCCTTGTCCCGGAACATGAAGTAAGCCCCGGTTCCGATGAGTGCGGCCAGTCCCAACCCGATGCCCACTTTGGCTCCCTTGCTGATGCCCTTGGTCGGGCTGACCGCTGTGGGCGTGCGTGCCATATTCGTGGGTGTGGGCGATGGCAAATAAGGTGTGTTGGCATTTGCCGGGCTAAGGTTCGGGATATTGTAACTGGCCGTTGGCGCAACTGGTGCAATCGGCATTATCGGTGTGAGGTTCTCTGTGAATGCCTCGCTGGTGTCGATGATGTTTTGGGGTTGCGGCAATGCTTGCGGCTGCGGTTGAGCCTGTACCTGTGTTGCCTGTTGTCTGGCTTGCTTACGGGCGACAATCTTTTCTTTGGCTTTTTTGAAGATGTTGGTGACAGGCTGGAGCCAGCTCTTGATTTTTGCCAGCACCCCGGTTGCAGCACCCACCGATGCTGCGGTGGCCGCCACGCCCAGACTGCCCAATTCGGCCAACTGGCCAATGGCCTCCAATCCCTGCAATCCGGCCACGATGCCTTGAACCCCTTTCACCGAAAAGTCCGGACTTTTTTGTTTTGCCCCTTTCAAAATGGCAGAACGCAGGTTCTTCTCTTTGCCCTGTAAGCCATCGAAGAGCTTTCGTACCTTGGCATAACGTTTTTTCAAGTCGGCCAGCTTCTGTGGGTCAATGTTGTGCTTTGCGGCCAGATTATCAGGCAAAAAGGCGTATTGTAACTTCTTGGCAATGCCGAACATGTTCAGGCGCATAGCAGCCAGCAGTCCATTGCGAATGGCAATGGAGAGTGGGTTAAAGCGAACGATGGCTTTTACCACCTTTTTGCCGACTTTGGCAACGGCTTTGGCTCCCTTTTTAATGCCTTTGCCCACCTTCTTGCCAATGCGTTTGAGGGATTTGAAAAAGCCGCCAAGGCTTCTTTGGCCGTTCAGTCCATCCAGTTCTTCGTCCAAATCGTCAAGCTCTGCCAATCCCTGCATGGCCTCCGAATCGTATTTGATAAAGCCGCTCTTGGCCAGCTTGTCTTCAATGGTTGCCAGCTTGTCCAGCACTTGGTCACGCTGAGGGGTGTTCCAGAACTTGATGGCTTGGTCAATCATACTGATGAACTGGTCGGGGTTTTGGATGTGTGACATCTTGCCCTTGTTCTCCTTGCTTTTCAGAAGGAAGTCACGGGTGCGTGTCAGGTAGTTGAGCGTGGCATCATCGGCACTTCCAAGCCCGTTGATGGCATCATCAAAGTCAACCCCTGAAATGATGGCCATGAGTTCGGCATGGTCTTCATCGGCAATCCGTCCGCCCGCCATATCCAGACCGGATAAGGCATAGATGGGCAAGCCCAGCCCCAGCGTTCCGGTCAGTCCGTTGATACCCCGAACGCCACCGAGCATTTGCAAAGGCGACATGTTGAAGTCGGACTTCTCATAGCTGTAAGGCTTCTGGTAGTCGAACTTGGAAAGCACCGGGTCGATGACAATCTCATCTTCGCTGTCGCCCTGTGCCGGAACAACCACATAGATGTGCTGGTAGTAGCTTTTGCCGTCATACTTGGTGATACGGAACTTAAAGGGGATGCCCAGACATTTGAGGATGGAGCCGCAGAAGATGCTGTAATCATCGCAGTCGATGCCTGAATCGGTGTTTCCCTGTTGTCTGAACTTAATCTGTCCGTCCAACCAGCTTCTGGCGGGTGTGCGGAGCTGTTCGGTTCCGTCCTCGTCCTTTTGGTATTGCAGGTAGGTGTAGGCAAAATTGAAGATGTTGCGGCAGGTGTCCTTTACCGAATCGGCCTTTAGGTTGGCGGCCAGTTCCTCGACTTCCCGGTAGTGGTCGGCAATGATGTTGATGCAGCTCTCCACTGTCTCCAGCACACTGCCGTTCTTGATAAAGGTGCTGGCTCCGGCAGCCCGTTTTATCAGGTGGTTGAACTGTCGTCCGTCTTTTGTATTGCGTGGGCCGGAAACAATACCGAGTTGTCCCGATGCTAGTCCGTTCATATTCTCGTCGATTAAATTTTGCGTGGTGGTGATGGTTTCCCCGTTGATGCTGATGGTGAGGGTGAAGGTCATATCGGCCTTGAGCTGCTGCGTGTTTTGGAGTACAGCAGTTGACAAGCCTTTACCCATGAGGTTCAGGTAAGGCACTTGAAAGGTGATTTCCGGCTCTTTGGTTTGTCCGGCTGGAATGGTCAATCCTTTAATGTCGGGGGTGGAATAGGCAATGTCGGAACCCTTGTATTTGGCCACCACCTGATTGATGGCAAGGGTAATGGGTGCGTTGGTGGGGTTGTAACAGCGGAGCTTGACCGCAAACTGGACTTCCTGTAAGGTGAGCTTATGGATGCGGAAACCCAACAGGGCGAAGTTCATCTTTGCCCCGGCCAGTAGTTTTTTGCCTTTGGTAAACAGGTAAAACCCGCCTCCGATAGCTGCCACAACGGCCAATGTGCCTACTATTTTCTTTGTGCTTGATTCCATAGGGAAGCAAACTTAAAATAGCTGGCATGTAAGGGTTTGGCCGTTATTGGCTGGCCTTGTGCGGCATTGGTTGGAGCGGTCTGTTTTTTACCGATGGTGGCTATTTAATGTCAATCTCATTGAGAAAATCCACCAGCTTGGAGAACAGACCTTTTTCTATTGGGGATTGGCTCTTTTTGATTTTCTCTTGCAGGTATCGCTGGGGGACTTGTTTCTGGATGAGGACTTTGGCCAGTTTGCCCAGCTCGGCCATAATATCGGATTGCTGGGGATTGTTTTGTCCGGTAGGGGCTACTTGCTTGCGTTGCAGTTCCAATAGCAGGGTTTTGTATTCTTCTTGCATTTGCTGAAACCGAAGGGCAGAACCACCTTTATCCGGGTGCAGTTCTTTGGCCAAGGTGCGGTATCTTTGCTTGGCCTGTTCCAAGTCGGTGATGTTCTGAAAATAGTTCATTCGTCTGTTATAGTTGGTTGTAATCTTCGGGTGTGAGGCTAAAGTGTTCCAGTATGAGCCGCAACTGCTCAAAATTGTAGGTGTGCTTGCGCATGTGGCCAGCCCGGCTGATTCGTTCCTTTAGTTCCGGGCATAGGTCGATTTCATTGCGCAGTAACTGCAAGGCACTTCTAATGGAAATGCTGTCCGGGTACAGTTTTTTTACCAAATCCTGCTTCAATACGGTTCTACGGAAGGTCATAAGCGGTCGGATAAAGCGGTGAATACAATGCAAAAAGCCCTGAAAAAGCTTGAAAATGCAGGCTTGTCAAGTGCTTTGACACTGCTTTTTCTTCCTTTTCAGGACTTTTGAGGATGTTCGAAATGCTTTTGGGTGCTTCCAGAGGATAATTCAATTGCTTTTTAGGGCAGACCCGATTTTGAAGGGTATAATCAGCCTGAATTATCCAGCTTTGTTGGAAAATTGAGATGCTTTGGTGGACTTTGCCGGAATTGGCACTAAAAACCGAAAGTGTTCGGTGTGATTGGTGGATGCAAACAACTAAAAGCCCCGAAATAGGACTTGCTTGCAGGCAATAATCGAGTATGTGGGGCATAATTTTCCAATTATACCCTTGACGGATAGCGTAGCTAAGATATAGAAAAATAGAAACTACGAAAGTGAAAAATAGTAATGTTTTATTTTTTTGTGGATACTGGGCATATAATTGAACCATACGAACAAAACACGCAACAATCTCCCTGCCTTGGTTTTAGTATGGTTTTGCAATTTTCACATTCATAAAAGAACTGACAGGAATCCTCGGGCATTGTTTCTTCTTTTTGGTATCCGCAGTCGGGGCAAGTGATTGTTGATTTATATTTTATTTCCATAAGCCAGATTTAGCAATCTATTTCACAATCTTCTTCTATACTTTTATTTTCGATTTGAAGCGTGGTATGGTTGATACCAAACTCGTGTTCGAGTTCATGTTGCAAATCGCCTATAAAATTGTCATTAATGCCTTCAGGTATTATCAGGTGTGCTGTCAATGCCACCTTTGTAGTACTCATTGCCCAAATGTGCAGGTCGTGAATGTTTTCCACTCCTTTTTGTGCCAGCAGAAATTCCCTGACTTTTTCAAGGTTAATATGTTTGGGTACGGCATCTAAGGCTAAATCGACTGAATCGGTAAACAAACGCCAGGTTCCCCAAACGATAACCGCAATGATAAGAAAACTTGTAAGTGGGTCAATCCATTGTTTTCCGGTGAGGTTGATTAACAAACCTGCCACAACAACACCCAGCGATACCCCGGCATCGGCTGCCATGTGCAGAAATGCACCTTTTATGTTCAGGTCGTCTTTCTGGCCTTTCATAAAAAGCAAAGCAGTTAAGGTGTTGATGACTACACCAATGGCGGCAACAATCATTACCTGACTGCCAGCCACAGGTTCAGGGTTTTTAAATTTACCAATGGCATCCCATGCGATAACAGCTACCGCACCAAACAACAGAAGGGCATTTAAAATTGAAACAAGGATGGTTGTTTTTCGAAGCCCGTAGGTGTATTTGCCCCGTGGTTTGATGGATGCAAGCCAAATGGCCGTCCATGCAAAAACAAGGCCGAGCACATCGCTGGCATTATGTCCTGCATCAGCGAGCAGAGCAGATGAGTTGGCAATTAAACCATAAATGATTTCAACGGCAATAAAGATTACATTTAATCCAATACCCAGGGCAAAAGCTTTTCCGTAACTTTTGTTTGTTGCATGTGAATGTCCGTGTGAATGTGCCATAAGATTTTAAATTTATTTCCCTAGTTTTAAAATCCTGAAAGCTCCCCTTACCACAATCAAAAAGACGATTGCTCCGATAATCAGGTCGGGGTATTTCGATTGCGTAAGCAATACCAAAACCCCGGCAACGATAACACCTGTATTAATAATCACATCGTTTGAGGTGAAAATCATGCTGGCTTTCATGTGTGCTTCATTGCTTTTTGATTTTTGAAGCAAGTACAGGCAAACGGAATTGGCTATAAGTGCCAATATCGAAATTCCAATCATCATCCTGAAATCAGGTATTTCTTCCACTCCGATAAACCTTCGGATGACTTCAATGAAGCCAATAGCTGCCAGTGCCAGTTGAAAATATCCGCTTAATGTTGCTACTTTCTTTTTACGGGCAACCGCTGTCCCCACAGCCCATAAACTCAAGCCATAAACAGCAGCATCGGCAAGCATGTCAAGCGAATCGGCAACCAATCCCATTGAGCCGGATATAAAACCTGTAGTAATTTCAATAATAAAAAAACTGAAATTGATAATCAGCACCGTCCATAGTAATTTGGACTGACTGCCCGTGCTTTCCGGTTGAAAGTCAGCATCAGTTATGGTCTCAGATTCAATAAGATTTGCACCCAGCTTCAGGCTTTCCAGTTGTTTTGTGATTTCTTCATTTTTACCCAAATGCAAGACGGAAAGCTTACGGTTTTCAATATCAAATTCCAATTGATGGATGCCGTCAACACCATCCAGTTTCATGCGGATTAGGTTCTCCTCCGAGGGGCAGTCCATTTTTGTAATATGGTAATGTGATTTTTGCATTGCACTAAAATTATAAAAACCGTGGCAACCCGGAAGCCGCCACGGCTATTTATCTAATTAATTTCCATTTTTCAAACCATCTTTCACCCGGTAAATTTGGTTTACATCCGAAACATAAATAATACCATCGCCGGGATTTAAGGTTTTGCCCTGCTCCGAAATAATATGTACTACTTTGTCCACATCGTTTTTATTGACAACAAGTTCAAGTTTGGCCACCTCGCTGTCGGTAATTGAAAATTTTTGGGAAACAAATGCGGCTTCATCCTGCAACTTTCCCGTTCCCTCTGCCGATGAAATGGTCATGTTCTCAAAACCTGCATCTTTTAAATGGTGAACAATATCATTCACTTTATTGGGGCGTATAAATGCTTTTATTTCTTTCATCTGTTTAAAATTTTTTAATTTCTAAATGTTTAAAAAATTTGAATCCATTCAGGAACTCACATAAATTTTAATCATTCTTGTTTTTGAATTTAGAATGCTGAAAATTTAAGTTCGTTTCATAATCCTGATTTTTAATGTTCGTGTTCTGTTTCTTCTTTTTTCATATCGGCCAGCAGATAGTATGCTGCGTTCATTACAATTTGAGTATCATCAGCTAAGGGACTGAGCAACTTTATTTCGGTGTAGCCACCGTCTTGCTTTCCGGTTATTACTTCTACCATGCGGAAAGCCATTACATGACCCCCATTTTCGTCTTCGTGTCCTGCTTCGCCCTCATGTTCCTCATGGTTTTCCTCAGCCTCATGGTCGTGTCCTTCGTGTCCTTCTTCGTTTTCTGCTACTGCTTCATGTTCATGCCCCTCGTGTTCTTCTGCTTCAACCGATTCATCCAAAATAAAGATATAGGATTTAGTTCCTTCGGCAACCACAGCATTGTTAGGAAGGGTTCGGGTGTTATTTTCATCGGTGTGGATATGCCCCGAAACATACATGCCCGGAATCAGGTTGCCCGGATTTTTATCGAGGCGTGCATGGATGTGTACTGCCCTGGTGTTGGGTTCAAATTCTTTGCCGATGGCAAAAATGGTTGCACTCAATTCCTCGCCCGGACGGTTGGAAACGGTAAAATCAACTTTTTGCCCGTTTTCTATAAGGTGTACATCATTTTCATACACCATAAAGTCGGCATGTATTTCCCGGTTGTCGGTAATGCTAAGAAGCTGGTCTTTGGCATCGACATAGGTTCCCACCTTAATATTTACATCATTAACAAAGCCGTTGATGGGTGAAAGTATGGAAATGGTGTTTGAAATGCTTCCTTCTTTTACTTTATCGGGCGAAAGATTGAGCAGTTGAAGCCTTGATTTTAAACCTTCGTAACGTGCTTTGGCTGTGTTGTATTCCGATTTTACCTGTTGGAAGTCTTTACCTGCACCCACGTTATTTTCGAAAAGTTCTTTCTGACGGGCATATTCCTGTTCAAGAAATTCGAGTTTGTTGGCTGTTTCGGCAAATTCTTCCTGAAGGACAATATAATCAGGATGCTCCAGTATGGCCAACGCCTGACCTTTATTTACTTTATCGCCGTGAAAAACCTTTATTTCTTTTACATTTCCACCAATAATGGCCGTAACATCAGCACTGGCAGCAGGTGGTACTTCAAGTTGTCCGTTTGTTTTTACCAGTGTGGTAAGGTTTCGCATTTGAAAATTACCCAATTGCAGATTTAAGGCTTCACGCTGAAGTTCGTTCAGCATTACCACACCTTCGGGGCCTTCATGCTCTGCATGTTCCCCGGCTTCACTGTTTTCCTTTTTGTTGCTGTTGCACGACATGAGCGTTACTACTGCAAGAAGTGCTAAAAATATTTTCGTTTTCATTTTTATCTGTTTTTAAAATTATTGACCTGTTATGTATTCCAATTGCTCCTTAATTTCGAAGAAATCTGATAGCCGTGATAAATATTCCTGCCTGGTTTTTATGGCTGATTCGGTATTCTGGATAAATTCAATATAACTGAGGCTGCCCAACCGGTAACCCAGGTTTGCCGCTTCAATTTGTTCGGCAGCAAGCGGCAGAGCTTCGCTTTTATAATATTCCAGCACTTCGCTCATTACTTTGTAACGGCTTAAAAGTTCCTTGTAAGAGGCATTCAGTTCCAATTCCCTTTGCTTGTATTCCTGTCCGGTAATCTGGTAATTGATACGGGCGGCTTTTGTTTTCCCTGACTGGGAAAAGAACAGTAAAGGAACGGAAATGCCTGCTTCCCAACCATAAAAACCCGAAGTGCCATCGACCGATTGCCGCGAGTACCCCAAATCTAGTTTGGGTAAAAAATTGGCCTTTTCGGCTTTCCACTCTGCATCGGATACATCAAGCTGCTTCCTGTAATAATTTAATAAGGGAACATTGTTTAATGAATCAACTGAAAAGGCAGCATGAATCGTTTTATCCCATGCTTGTCCGGCATCGGTAATTTTAACACCGCCAGGGTACATCAGGTACTGGTTCAGAATTTGCAGCGATGCCAGGTATTCGCTCTCAGCCTGTTTCATATTCACCATTAACTCTTTGTATTTAGCCGAGGCAGAAAGGTACTCAACTTTGGATGTTTGTTGGGTTTTAAACCGCAATTCGGCAGCTTTCAGAAAATTGGTATAAATACTGTCAAGCTGATTGTACAATTCTGTTTGCTTTTTTGCAACCAGTGACCTGTACCATGCAAGGCTCACGTTTCTTACCAGTTCATTTTCTGTCAGTTCAAGTTTTGAAACAGCAAGGTCGGTACGTGATTTATTCAGTTTGGTTTTGGCAGGTATGCCAAATAAGTCAATTTCCGATTGTGTAACCCCTATTTGGTTTTGAATACCCACCGCTCCGTTTCCGGTTTCCTCTTTACCGGTGTAGATGGACGTATTGCCCAAATCGTAAGCTGTAGCTTTCAGGGCTTTTTGTTTCTCCACATCGAGCGAAGCTGCTTTTAACGAAGGGTAGTTTTCTTTTGCCCGTTCAATTGCCTGCTCAAGGGTAACTGAATTTTCCTGTGCTTTCAGGGTGCCTGAAGCACCAATACCGACTATGATGAGCAGAACGGCTATTACCGTGGTATTGAGTTTTGGCACTTTCAGTTTGGTTTTTCCTGATTCAACCATCTTGTAAAGTATGGGCAACACAACCAGTGTTAGAAGTGTTGATGTTAACATGCCGCCAATAACCACGGTGGCAAGCGGGCGTTGCACTTCTGCCCCTGCTGAGGTGGAAATAGCCATAGGCAGGAAACCCAGTATATCGGTTGATGCAGTCAGGAATATAGGGCGTATCCGGCGAAGGGAACCCTGTTTAATAATTTCGCCAATACTGAGTTTTCCTTCTTCTTTCAACTCGTTAAAACCGCTTATCAAAACCAGCCCGTTCAATACTGCCACACCAAAGAGTACAATAAAGCCGACTCCTGCCGAAATACTGAAAGGCATATCGCGTAGGTAAAGCGAAAAAATACCCCCCACTGCTGCAAAAGGAATGGCCACATAAATCATCAGGGTTTGTTTAAACGATTTAATGGCAAAGAAAACAAGCATAAATATCAATGCCAACGCAAGCGGTACAACCAGAGTAAGACGTTTTGATGCTCGTTCGAGGTTTTCAAAAGCACCACCGTAGCGAATGTAATAACCCGAAGGCAGTTCCAGTTTTTCATCGAGCGTCTGTTGAATTTCTTCTACCAGCGATTTAATGTCCCTGCCTTCCACGTTAATACCTACATAAGTACGCCTGTTGGTATTGTCGCGGCTAATTTGCATCGGGCCGGGTTGATAGCTGATTTCAGCTACTTCCTTTAGGGGAACCTGATTTCCATCGGGAGTATTCACAAATAAATTCCGAAGGTCGTCAATACTCTGTCGGTGTGCTTCATCAAGTCGAACCACAAGGTCGAACATACGTTCACCTTCATAGATAACCCCGGCAACGCCACCGCTAAAAGCAGTCTCTACCACGGTATTCAGGTCTTTTATTTTTAACCCGTACTGCCCCAGTTTGGTACGGTTGTATTTTACCGTTATTTGAGGCAGCCCACGGGTTGCTTCGGCTTTTATGCCTTCAATGCCTTCAATACCTGCAATTAAACCGGAAATTTCTTCGGCTTTATCAGCCAGCATATTCAGGTCATCACCGTACAATTTAATAGCCACATCTTCACGAATTCCGGTTAAAAGCTCGTTGAACCGCATCTCGATTGGCTGGGTAAATTCGTAGTTTATACCGGGCAAAACACTTACCTTTTCTTTTACCTTATCAATCAGTTCCTGTTTTGATTCAACCTTTGTCCATTCATCTTCCGGTGTGAGAATGACAAATATATCGGCAATATCAATCGGCATGGGGTCGGTAGGTAAATCAGCCACCCCAATACGGCTTTGAATGGATTCTATCTCGTCTGGAAAATTTTCCAATACTATCTGTTCAATACGGGTAGAGGCTTTTTCTACCTCAGATAGCGATGTTCCGGGCTTCAGAAAAGCCTGGAAAGCAAAATCGCCTTCGTCCAACTGAGGAATAAATTCGGCTCCCATACGTGAGAAAAGGAATCCTCCCGAAATTAAAAGCACCAAGGCAATTCCCAATACAAGCTTACCTTTGCGTAAAGCCCAGGCAATTACCGGTTCGTACAGGTTTTCAAGCTTTATAATAAATTTCTCTCCCCAGGTTTTTTTATCTGTTTTCGGAGGTTTCAGGAAAAGTGCTGCCATCATAGGGATGTAGGTAAGACACAGCACCATCACACCCAACACGGCAAAACCAAAGGTCATGGCCATGGGTATAAACATTTTGCCCTCCACACCCTGCAATGCCAGTACAGGAATAAAAACAATAAGGATAATCAGCTGCCCGAAAAATGCGGAGTTCATCATTTTACTGGCTGAATTGTAGGCAATTTCGTTGCGTTGGGGCAGCCCCAGTTTTTTCCCGATAAATTCATTCCGGTGCAGGTAAAAAATCATGCTTTCCACGATGATTACCGCCCCATCGACAAGAATCCCAAAGTCGATAGCCCCGAGGCTCATCAGGTTTGCCCAAACACCAAAAACTTTCATCATGATAAACGAAAAGAGCAGGGCAAGCGGTATGGTAGAAGCTACCAGCAAACCGCCCCGTAAATTGCCCAAAAAGATGACAAGGACAAAGATTACGATGAGCGCCCCCAGTGAAAGGTTTTCGGCTACAGTGGATGTGGTGCTTTTTATCAGTTTGCTGCGGTCGAGGAAAGATTCAATTTTCACACCTTCCGGCAACGATTTTTGAATTAAGGCCATACGTTCCTTCACATCCTTGATGACATCGTTGGAGTTTTCGCCCTTAAGCATCATTACAATACCTCCTACGGCTTCACCTTTACCATTTTTGGTAAATGCCCCATAGCGAACAAAACTGCCATATTTTACTTCAGCCACATCACGTATAAAAACAGGTTGCCCGTTTACATTGGCAACAGGGGTATTTCGAATGTCATCAATCGAACGCATTAAACCTTCGCCACGGATAAAGTTGGCCTGAAATTTTTTCTCAATGTAAGCCCCTCCGGTATTCTGATTATTATCTTCCAAAGCCTCAAAAATGTCAGCAATGGTCAGGTTCATGCTGCGAAGCTTATCGGGGTTTATGGAAATTTCGTATTGTTTGCCACGTCCGCCAAAGGAGTTTACTTCAACCACACCGGGGACCATTGCCATCTGGCGTTTTACAATCCATTCCTGCATGGTGCGCAGCTCCATGTCATCGTAAAGAGTATCGTAGCCGGGCTGTACTTCCAGCGTGTATTGGTAAATCTCACCCAATCCGGTACTGATGGGTGCCATAAAGGGCTCGGCAAATCCTTCAGGGATGTTCTCCTTAATTTCGGCCAATGCCTCGCTTACCAATTGCCGGGGAAGGTATGTCCCCATATTGTCCTCGAATACTATTGTTACCACTGACAATCCGAACCGTGAAACAGAGCGGATTTCGGTAACCCCCGGCAAGTTAGCCACCGAAAGTTCCACCTGATAGGTTACAAACTGCTCTATGTCTTCGGTTCCCAAATTGGGTGCGGTGGTTATTACCTGCACCTGGTTGTTGGTAATGTCGGGCACGGCATCTAATGGTACTTTGGTCATTGACCAAATGCCCCCGATAATAAGCCCTATGGTCATTAAACCAATGAGAGCTTTGTTCTTTATTGAAAAAGATATGATTCTGTTTATCATTTCTTATTGATTTTATTTGTTAAAACTCTATTTATCCTACTCATAATACTTTTTAAATGTTTGCTGATTTTTAAAGTAAGCCAATTCAGGTTTTCCTTTTTCTTTTAACCCGATTAAGGCATCGGCTTTGTTGATTGAATCGCCTGAAAAAGCATCGGGAACCATCCCAACTTCTGCAAAGTGTTTTGTTAGGTGATTGAAACATTCCTGGCTACAGAAATAGTATGCCTTTTTATTATAAGCGACTTTTGAAGATTTATGCATCGTTAAATTATTGCCATTCATACAAGCCCATTCACCCGGAATTTCCTTACCATACCAAGCCCATTTGTGATACAGAAACCTGGTATCGCAGCCATAGGTGTAGAAAGTCAGAACAGAAAATGTGACAACTATCAATATGCTAAAACTGATAATCAGTGTTCGATTAAACTTTTTGTCCTCGATTTCCTGTTTTTCCCGTAATTGATGCTTGCTTAACTTCTTCTTTTTCATGTCAAAAAGATTAAGATAAACATGCAGACCAGCTGTTTTGCCGGCCTGTTAATTGAAACAAAAGTTAAGCAATTGCAGGAGGTGCCCGAAGTAAGTGGGCGGTATAGAAATATTGTTTTTTGAAAATGGCATGGTTGCCCAAAAAGGTTGTGGAAATGTCGATTACAGGTGGAGTTTCGATTTGAATTACAACTCCAGCTGTGAAAAAATTGAGATGGTCAGATAAAGACTTGTTTAAAGATATGGTGCTAGTCCTTTCTGATACCAGAATATTAAATGCGTGACAATGTGTGTCTGGCTTTTCCTGATTTTGCCCATGAACAGGCAACTCACAGGCCGATTCCTCTTCAGATGAGTGCGAAATCTCAAAATGGTGATGATGCGGCACAACAGTATGAGCCAATATAATCAGCCCAGCCAAAAAGGTAAATATCCTTTCTATATGTTGTCCTTTAAAATTCACCTGCTTCTAAAGATTAATCAATTATATAACGCCAAAGATATAAAAAAGTTGATGCAACCGGGTTGCAAAGTTTATTTGTCGCAGCTGGGACACACCCCTCTCACTACCATGTTCACACTTTCTAGTTGAAATTTGGCTGGTAAATTAATTTTGGGAACGGCTACATCTGTAAGGCAATAAGTCTGCCCACAAACGGTACATAAAAAATGAACATGAAGGTCTTCGGGGTGGCATTCACAGGCTTCTTGGCACAAAGCATATTTTACCGAACCCGTGCCATCATCGATGCTGTGAATTAGCTTGTTTTCTACAAAAGTTTTAAGCGTTCGGTACAATGTGGTCTTGTCCGCCTTTTCAAATTTGTTTTCCAGCTCCGGTAAACTTATGGCTGTTTTTTGTTCAGTCAAGACCTGCAAAACCAACTGTCGCATAGAAGTTGGTTTGATGTTCCGGGTTTGGAGTTGTTTGTCAATATCTTCTTTCATTTGCAAGATTACAAAAAACAGTGCGTTAATAATTCAAGCCATTAATGGTAAATGTTGCCAAAGTTTCCAGCCCATAATGCCAGCAGATGAAAAGGCTAATATTCCAATATTAAAAATGCGAAGAATCGTTCTTTGCCTATCTGAATAGAGTGATGCAAATTCGGCACTGTGTTTAGCTTGTGTTAATTCTGTCCAGATTCTGTTCCTCATTATTTTGTTGATTAAATTACAACATCCTTACAATCTCTGTAATTGACTGTGCCGTATAAGTATCTGGCACTTCCTTCTTTTGAAATACCATGAAATACTTGAAATTGTCTCCGGCTTTTTCTGCCCACTTTTTACCAAGTAGGTTTTTGGCACGACTTTCATCGTTATCCAAATGGTCGCCCTTTGTTTCAAGGAGAATCAGGTTTCCATTTCTGGTAAAAATAATGAAGTCAGGATAATGATTGCTTTCAAATCCGTTTAAGGCAAATCCACGTTTCTCAACATTTCGGTGCCAGAACACCACATTTTCAAGAGATGCAATATTCATGATTACCTCCTGCTCAAATCCATTCATTGAGGCTTCTGCTTCGTATAGCGACTTGTCGATGGCAATACTTGGGCTTATCTGAGTTAATTCATTGGGGAACCTAAAGCTTGGTTTTACCAAGATGTTATTGGTATCTAAAAGCCTTTGAAACTGCTCTCTTGCGTATTCCGATTCAAGTTCTCTTACTTTTGCCTTTATCTTGCTGATGTACAAGAATTCATTGTTGATAATGTCACGTATTTGGTCGTTGTTTAAATCCTCAAAAACACGGGTCACATACTTTGTAATGTCTTCATGCGAAATAGGGGTCATGTCGCCCAATTTACGGACGATGAGCTGTGTGATGTCTTTAATCTGATTCTCTTTGGGCTTAGCCAGAATTGTATCAACAAGAATGGCTTTTGCTCTTATTGAAACTTTTTGTTTTGTTGCAGTATGCTTCGATTCGTTGTAATCCACCTGAAATACTTCGGTAGCCGTGTCATCGAAATTAATTTCGGTGCTTTTGGAAGCAAGCTTAAAACCTTTTAAAAGACTGTTGCGGTTCAATAATTGCTCCTCCTGCTTCAATTCCTCAAACATGATGGTGTCATGCAGTTCATCTGCCGGAACTTTTCGATAGAACTGAGGAATTGCCAAGTCGTTTACCACATCAACAAAAGGGTCTTCAATTCTATATTTCTTTGGCTGTTTACCCATTTCCCGTAATAAATAGTCAGTATTATCTTCTGTGTAGGATTCTGCTTTTTGCTCGAATGATTTACCCTCTGATTCGCCCTTTTGAGTAATTTGCTTAACAATATCAGTTGTACTTCCTATCTGGTTGGAATCCAACTCGACATTTGGGTCAAAATCAATTTCGTCAATGTTAATTTCGTCAACAGGAACCTTACCATCTTCTGAATTACCAGAAGACACCGGGCTTGTTCCAAATAGCTCTTGTTGTAGTACCTCATTGTTGGTCAATTCAACCTCAGGCTCTTCTTCAGCATAATAGTCCTCTTTGCTAAAGCCTGAATCTTGTAAGGCTTTCACAATATTATCCAAGGTCTCCTGAAATTTGGAACTCGCCGATAATACAAATGAAAGGTTAAGCAATGGGCTTTGGTGTTTGGTTACGTGTGGTTGGCGGAGAACACGACCTAAAATTTGCTCCACATCCACTGCTGATGACTTATCAGCCAATGAAGCCAAAATATAGGCATTGGGACAATCCCATCCTTCTTTAAGCGCATTGACAGTAATGATATAACGGACTTCGCAATCCTTGGCCATCAGATTGATACCCTTTAACTCATCCAAACCACTCACTTTGATTTTGATTTGCTCTTCGGGAATCCTCAGTTTCGTTAATTGCTCTTTGATGTGAATGTAGGTTGTGTTGTCCTTTCCCTTAATATTCGATTGCGCTTGGAATAGAATGATGGGGCGGATGTATTTGCCTGTCACTTTTTCTTCCTCAATGGCCAGCAACTCCAGTTGTCGTTGCAAATGCAAAGCACTGGTAATTACCTCTTCCTTTTTATGGTGGTTGTAAACAATTACTGGAAGCTTTACCATGTGCTCTTTTTTGAGAGCCATTGCATTCACAAAGCTGATGATGTTGCTGTTTTCTTTAGGAGTTGCTGTTAAATCCAAAACTACAGAGGGATTCAGATTATTCAGCATCTCCACACTTAATACGCTTTCGGCATTGTGGCTTTCGTCAACCACGACAACAGGATTTAATGACCGTATCACATTTATCAAAGCCGTTTCATCGGTGTCATCAATCACTAAATCCTTATCAACAAAACCCCGAAATTGTTCTAAAGCTCCATTTTGCTCATATACCTTACGGTCATCCTTTTTTGTTGAATTAATTCGGATGCTGCTGAAATTGAACACAAAAATATTCAGCTGTTCTTTTGCCGAGGTTGGATTAAATCCGGCGCCCTGTAATAATTCCTCTTTTTCAAAGACCTCGACCCTATTGCCAAATAGAGCATTCAGTTTCTCTCTGTAAGGATGTGTGGGGTTTGATAGATGTCCGGCTGTTTGCTGCAAAAGATTCGACCAAGGAACCAACCATACGACTGCTTTAGGTCTTGTAACATCAAACGACTTGAAAATTGAATGAAGTGCATTACAAGCAATAAAAGTTTTGCCCCCTGCTGTTGGGACTTTGATAGCAATATGTGTAGCTCCCGGAATATTGTTTTTGTAAGGGCGCATGCCTGAATAGGAGCCATCTAAGTTGGCTTGGTATTTCCCTACTTTATCTTCCCAAAATTGATTAAACGCTTTTGCAGAATCCTGAAAGGTGTTTAAATATTCAAGAAACTTATCTAAGTCGTTAATTACTTGTTGTTGATATGGTTTTAATTCCACTTTTCTATGAGTTTGTCGTTACTATTCAATTGTTAATAACTGTTCAATCCAATTGTTAAAACGTGGGCATTTTTCCCGAATTTTATCCACACCAATTTCCTGTGCCAACAACGAACCATATACCACCTTACTGTAATCATCAATAATTCTATCCAACCTTTTTGACGGAGCGGTTGTTTTTCCATCGTTAATATTCTCAGGATTACTAAAAGCTTTATCAGTCTCCAAAAGATAATCATAGTCTTTAAACTCATCGGATTCAAAATTATCCTCTATGACTGAAATGTCACTGAAAAGTAATGCTTCAAACTCATGTAACTGGATATAGGGAATAAATCTATATCGAATTGATTCGTCAATTTCTTCAAGCATTGAATTCTCAAGAAATGTTATTCTATCACTTTTGTTTACAATTGCTTTTGCTTCTTCCCATTTAGGAAATGCGTGAAAGGGATGTATGCCATAATAGTCGATTAGGGTAGTGACATAAACCCCTGTATCTTTAAGGTGCAGCTCAACTTGTTTTTTCAAATGCTCCCAAGCAACTATGCCACCTTTCGACTTTTTAATTTTGGGCGTTTCCAAAAATATGTCATGAGCATTAAATACTGGTTGCAAAACATCGTTACAGAATATTTGCTCAGTTGGCCCTTCACCAATTATTATAATTCTCTTCATTTTGAAAAAGGTTGAGCAGAGTTAATAATATTTCGTTCCCATAATTCGCCAAGGGTATGCTCTTCAAGCCAACCTTTTAACTTGCTTTCGTCTAAGCGTTTGAATATGGATTGATTTTCTATGGTGCTTCGGTCAACGGTAACAATGTCGTTTGTTTCAAAGCAATCAACAAGGTTAACAGACTGGGTTGAAATAATTAATTGTGTTTTATTTGAAGCCAGTTTTATTAAACCTGCCAGTTTTTGTATTGCTTGCGGATGAAGCCCTAATTCAGGTTCGTCAATAACTATAACGGCAGGAGGCTCCGGCTGCATTAACACCGTAGCTAGAGCAATGAAACGCAATGTGCCATCTGAAAACTGATAGGCATTGAAATTTGAATCTAAATCTCCTTTTTCTACCCATCGTAATTCAATTTCATTTTTCTTCAACTTTTTAGGTTGAAGAATAAACCTGTCGATATAAGGAGCTATGGATTTCACTGTTTTTTCAATGCGTTTAAAAACCTTTGGATGCTCTTCTTGCAAATAATATAGAAATGCCGGAAGATTTCGTCCATCTGTTTTTAGGGAATCGTTATCATTGATGTCACATTCACGACGTAGCATTGAAGTTGCAGATGTGTCATGAAAATGATATATCTGAATATTTGAAAGATAATTGTTTATGTAAGTATAGCGTCGGCCAGACATTGTTGAGATTTTACTCTCTTCAATATTTGTAGAGTTAAAATAATTTTGATAATCATTATCCTTATAAACATCATAGCCATATCCTTCTTCACCAATAAATAGTCCTCCTTGACTATCTTGTTCTAGTTTGAACCAAAAGGCATTGTTTGAATTCCCATCTTTGGTGAAAATCATTTTTCCATACAAATGTTCAGTAATCTTTCGGCCAAAATAAAGGATGTTATCTGCTTTCTCGTCAATAACAAAACGAGCTAATTGACGATTGTAAATAGCATCCAACATCTTGAAAAAGGACACGAAATTACTCTTCCCAGCACCATTGCTTCCAATAAACACATTGATTGGTTTTAGTTCCAACTCTAAGTGCTTTATTGATTTAAAACCTTTTATTTCTATATATTCAATCATAACTGTTCAGGTTTAAAACCGGGTTATATCCCTTGGGATTTTCTTAAACGTAATATGATATTTCTGCATCAAACTGTCATCTAACACACAGTTGTCGGCATAAATGATGTATTGCTCTGCTTTGGTTTTCATTCTTCGTAAAAAACTGTCATCCAAAGTAGTGAGTTCGTTTTTGTAATAATAAAAGTAATACGCCGATGAATTGCTAACTCCTAAAAGATGTTCCTCTTTTTGGTTTACGGCCTTGTATGGCTGGCGGGTCTCTGAAAACCAAACATACTCACGTATTTTCTCCAAGCTAACTTCTTCATTTAGCATGTCGTTATCAAGGAAGAGGGGTCTTCCCAATTGGTAATAATCAAAGCTACCACCAGTGCCTACTACATTTTTACCATCTTCGCCATACCCTTTTATAACTCTTTTTACTCTTTCGGCTGTTATGTTTTCGGCATAATCTTCCATTTCAATTAAAATGAATTTCCGATTACCTCCATCTTTCGCATTAAGGCTTAGTACTGCATGAGCTGTTGAACCAGAACCAACAAATGAATCTAAAACGACGCCATCATCATCATCCATAAGATTTATAACCCATTCAATAAGTTCAATTGGTTTTGGAGTATCGAAAACTTTCTCGGTAAATATTTCCTTTATTTGTTTTGTTCCTACTGAGTTAAATCCGATTTTATCTAACCATGTATTCCATCCAAATGATTTTTCTTTTTCACGCACCTTTTCATAAGGGAACCACCTCTCAGATTCCCCATTAACCAGAACACCTTCGTCATATTTCCTTTTTTCCCAAACTGCGTAATTCGGGTCTTTAAGAATTTGAAGAATATTTGAATTTTTCTGCCCCCATCTCCACCGACCTTCTTTGCCATCATTCCTTATAGGATAGACCTTTGTTCCATCAGGAGCGATTAATGGATACCACATTTCTTCTCTATCTTCTCTTAACGATTCACTTCCCCATTTACTAAGCTCTCTTCCTTTTACAAATTCACCCCAATTATCTTTTTGTACAGTTCCTTCTACATCTTTAGTTTCATATTTTAGGCCATTTGTGTTGGTCTTATAATAAATTAGTAAATACTCATGACCAGTTCTTAATGCTTCTTTCCCTTTTCCCCCAGAGGGTTCAGCCTTTACTGGTATGCAAGCCAATCGCTTGCTAACACCAAAAATTTCATTTAATAACAAACCTAGATTGTATAGTTCGTTGTCGTCAATTGAAACGGCAATAAAACCATCGCCAGAAAGAAGCTTATGAAGCAACTTCAAACGAGGATACATCATACATAACCATTTGTCATGGCGCGTCAAATCCTCACTTTCTTTGCCAACTACTTCACCTAGCCATTTTTTTATTTTGGGGTCATTCACGTTATCGTTATAAACCCACCCTTCGTTTCCAGTATTATATGGAGGGTCTATATAAATGCATTTAATCTTTCCTTCGTATTCGGGCAGTAAAGCTTTTAGGGCTTCTAAGTTGTCGCCATGAATGATTTTGTTTCCGCTATTGGTTTCCTTTTGGGCTTGCTCTCCATTATCGAACCCGTAAACATGGTCTAAAATCTTATATGGTACATTCATGTGGTGGTTAATCACCTTATC
The DNA here is from genome assembly GCF_963668385.1 of uncultured Carboxylicivirga sp. Classification (GTDB taxonomy): domain Bacteria; phylum Bacteroidota; class Bacteroidia; order Bacteroidales; family Marinilabiliaceae; genus Carboxylicivirga. Next base: position 2,791,024 of record NZ_OY764327.1, on the reverse strand, counting down.
TTTTCCTATCCAATTAAGCGTTGGCATTGTTCCTTCGTGTTATTTTTCATGTTTGGTTGATACAATCAGTTCTCTAGCATCAACATTAAGTTTCGCTGCTATTTCAATCATGGTTTCAATACCGGGCTGCGATTCATTGGTACACCACCTCGAAACCGTGGTTAAACTTTTCCCCAACTGTTCAGCCAACCATTTATTTGTTTTATTCTGCTCAGCCAGAACAATTTTCAACCTATTTATCTGCTTTCGTTCAGCCATAATACGCAAATTACGTGTATTTTTTTAACCATGAGGCTAATTTATAAAACTAAAATGAAAATACTAAATACTCTGCAAAATAATTTGGAGCTAGTTTTTATCCTAAATAAACCTACATTACCCGAACTTTAGTTACTTTAGTTACTTTAATGAGGTTAAGTTGCTGTTTTATAAATTTATAAGCCCTGTGTTTCTACAAAGTTCTTAAAGTACCTTAGCCTCAATTAAAGTACCCTAATCGTCTTTGGCCGTTTTTTAAAGTAACTTAAAGTAACCTAAAGTAACATTACTTTAATGGAAAACACCTTCTAATCTCTTATTATTCAATTAATATCACTCAATAAAGTAATTAAAGTAACTAAAGTAACCAGTTTTGCATGGTAAAACTTGATTTCAAGTGCAAAAAGAAAGGGTTTCTGTTTTTTGTCCAGAAACCCTTCCGTCTTTTAATTCTTTCCCGCTTCAACTTTCCCCGTTTAAATGTTCATCGGCAATGTTCAGATTCAGCTTGTCCAGATAAAATACAAAGGCCGAGGTATAGGTAAATTTCTTGTTTCCTTTCTCATCTAATTCGGGATAACCATTCTTAGCATCGAACTTTTTAAAGTACACCTTCTTGGTGTCGCAAATAAAAGCCGGGCTGTTCTTTAGGTAATATTCCACCGTGGCATCCGGCAGGGGTTTGTCACCCTCACGCAAAGCCTGTGATTTATACAAGCCAAATACCCTACTAACCGATAAATAGAGGATGTTCTGAGGGTTTGGCAAAATGATTTCACTTTTCTTCCATTCACCGTTCTCTTTAAAGGTGTGCGTTATCTTATCGGCATATACCACCCGGTAATCGCCTTCCTGAAAGAGAATATTGGAGCTGATAAGGTATTGAACCGTTTTCCAGAAGATACCCAAATCATCATTCTTGGCTGTTTCACTGTTCTGGGTTACCATCAGCTCTACAAAAAGCTGCATGATGCTGTCGTACTTAAACGGCAACTCCACAATATTAGCCACCGTGGCATAAGCAGAGGCTACCGTCAACCAGTTATTGAAAATCCGGGTCTCAATGGCAGTTGTCCCCAATAGCTCCCGGAACTGGTCGCTGACAGCATCAACGGTTTTATTGTAGCTCTTTTTGAAAGTCTCCCGGTGTTTTAAAAGCTGATGGGTAATCTGTGTTAATCCCTGTTTGTTGATTTGCTCCAGCTCTTCAAAATGCCTCTTTTCCTCAAAGGAGAAGATGGTTTTGGAGAAACCCAAAGCAATGAAACGGCTAAACAGGGCAATGTCAGCCGTGGCAATCTGCTGGCCGCAGACAATAATCCCTTGATTGACTTTGGAAGTCTCTTTCTTCTTGTCCTTGTCCATGTTCATCCGGGTTCGTCCGGTCTTGTCCCAAAAGCCTTTCAGGAGTTCCCGTTTCTCCATTTCCAAGTCGTTGCGATACTCATCCAGCACACAAACCGCATTGGAGCTGGTGGCCACATGGTCGGCAATGGATGGTTTACTGGAGTTATGCAGGTTGGGGACTTTTCCTTTGCGGCCAAACATGTAAAGGATGCTTTCAGCACAAGTGTTTTTACCGGAACCTTTCTGACCGTACATGTTCAGGATAGGAAACTTATCGAACCGTCTGGAGATGATGTCCAAAAACAAACTGGCAAAGAAAAACGACAAGGTGATGATGCCGTTGTTGCCAAATACCGCTGTGTATTTCTGGGCGTATTCGTAAAGAGTAATGTTGCCCTCGTTGTGGATGAAGTGCCGCTCAAATTCAAACAGGCTGTCATCACTGGCATAGATTTCGGAACAGGCCGGGATGTAGTAATATCGCTCGTTGTGCTGCACAATCCCGTACTTGTCGGCTTTGATAAACTGCTCCCCGTCAAAGATGCCGTTGCCCCAGCAAAAGAAGCCTTCCCGTTGCCAGCCCATTTGAACCACTTCCTTGCAGCTTTTGGTTTTCTCGTAAAGCCATGCCTTTAGTTTATTAAGTTCGCTTTCTCCGCCTGTCCACAGGAAGTTACCCAAGGATTCTATTTGCAGTTTAAAGTTGGTGATACTCACCAAATCGCGTTGTGGCAGCTCCACAATCTTCACCAGATTATGACGGTTTTTAATTTCGTACAATCGCTTGGCATTGATGGGGCTTTCGATGTGGAATAAGGGAGCCATCACAAAATTGGAGTGGGTCACAAAGTCATCGCCTTTCTTGTTCCGGAACACGTAACAGTTTTCCTCCACATAAAATCCCCATCGGTTAAAGTCATTTAGGCTAACATGCTGGGGAATAGTATAGCGGTGGGTGGGTTGCGTTTCGTTTTGCGACAGTTCTTTAATGGCATCCACCCAAGCCTTCTTGGGTTTAATGTGTTCGGCCACAAACTCGGTGTAAACCTCCTGTTTGGTCTTGTCGTAGTTGGCAATCAGCTTGGAGATGCGCTTGATGGCCTCGGACTTGTAAACCGGGTCGGAGGCTGCTTTTTCGGCCAATTGCTGAGTTTTGAAGATGATGTAGTCGGTCTGCTGTTCGTTATGCTGGAGAAACAGCTCCTTGGTGGTAAACAGCGTGTCCGGGTCGTGCTTTTCGGGCAGAGCCATCACCGATACATGGAACTGGTTTTTAATCAGGATTTCGGCATTGCGCTCGGTTGCCCGTTGTCCGGCATTGTCCCCGTCAAAGATTAATGTGGCCTTGTTTGTGTACCGCTTCAATAACAAAGACTGGGCATTTGTCAGGGCAGTCCCACAGGTGGCCACTGTGTTGGTGATGCCAATGGCGTGCATCCGCAGCGCATCGGTATAGCCCTCCACAATATACACCCGGTCTTCGTTTTTGATGGCCATCCGGGCGGCATTCAGGGCATAGAGTTCATTTCCTTTGATGTAAATGCTGCTTTCGGGCGTGTTCAGGTACTTGACTTTGGAGTTATCGGTTAAATCCCTTCCGGCAAAAGCAATGGTCTGGCCTAGTGAATTGGAGATGGGGAAGATTAAACGGTTCCGAAAAAAATCATACAACCCGTTATCACTGCTCTTTAGAACCCCGATTTCCTCCAGTATTTCGGTCTTGAGGCCATTTTGCCGGGCATAGGCCAGCAGTTCATTGCCGTTAGGGGCGTAACCCAACTCAAAACTCCCATGCGAGGGGTTAATGATGTTACGCCCTTGGAGGTATTTCTGGGCTTCGGGATGGGAAAGCTTTTCGGCAAAGAACCGCTCCACAATGTTGCAGGCAATGTGCAGGCTTTCCCGGTGCTGGTATTTGGCTTGGTCAAAGTCCTTGCTTTTCTTCCACTCAAAATCAATCTTGAGCTTTTTCGCCCCAATCTCCACGGCCTGTTTGAAATCAACACCTTCGTGTTCCTTGATGAAGCTTACCGCATCGCCACCTTTGCCGCAGCCAAAACACTTGTAAATCCCTTTGGCCGGGTTCACATGGAATGAAGCCGACTTTTCGTTGTGGAAAGGACATCTAGCCGAAAAGTTGGTTCCGGCTTTCTTCATCTCCACAAAATTGGAGATGACACTGACTATCTCTCCGTTTATGTGTTCGATTACTTGGGTTGCATCCATCATCACCAGTCTTTTTGTGATAAGAGCTGGCGGTTCTGGCCATCAAGGCTCATGTAGAAATCCAGCACATTGCCCCGGTTATCGTAAAACTTATCGAGCAGATGTGCGCCCATGCTCTTTCCCCATATTTTGAGGAACAATTCGGCCAGCTCCTTTTGCGATGCCTGAATCATTTCCTGCACTTTCCGGCCATCGAAAGGGATGGATGAATAACCGTTTTTTTCATAGAAGCTTTTTATCCTGTTGTCGAGATAATAAAGCTTTGAGACCGTATTTGGATGCAATGTTGTTGCCATAATTGTCAATCTAAGTTTGAGTACAAAAAAAGTGGTGGGGCTGCCCTTGTACAGCCCCACCGGAACCATTGCTATCCGTCAAGGGTGGTTACTAATTGTTTTAATTCCTTGTTGCTGATGGGATGAAAGAAGGTTTGCAGCTTTAAATCCATTGCCACGGTCAGCTCGATGCGTGCCATGATGCTGTCCCTCCAGTTGGGCAGGACATACACGGCATGGCTCTTTTTAAGCAGTTCTACCCGGTTGCTTAGGGTATCCGACCAGCTCATCTTAGAAAAAGCCATTTCCGATGGGTTTACCACTGCACACTTCAACGATTTGAGCCGGGCTTTTACTTTTTCGGTGTCAACACAGCTATCCTTTTCATCATCGGGGTTGTCAACCCCACAGATATAAACTATTGCCATAATCAATGCTATTTTGTTAGATTTAAAAACCTGCAAAACTTGTTCTCCGGTACTGACTGAATGTGCGACCGTTTTTTCATAAAGAGCTTTACCAGCGAAAGCCTTATTACCTGTTTGCCGTCTTTTTCCTCCCTTAGTTTCTGCGCTTTTTTCATAGATTTGGTGTGATGACCAATTACACGTTCTGACGCAGTTCATCCATAGTCGCATGGCGACCGGATTTTATCCACTCCCGTATTTCGTCCAGTTTGAAAAGCAGAATCTTTCCACCCGGCTTGTAAAAGGGGATTTGTCTGTTATGCACCCTTGCATAAATTGTCTTGATACTTTCGCCTAGTAAATCGGCCAGCTCATTTGCGTTCAGGTAGTCGTAACCTGAAACCGCCTTGCGTTGCACCTGAAGAAGTTCCGCTACCTGTTTGTTGAGTAGTTCAAGGTTCCTTAAAGCCGCCGCATTGATGTTCTTTTGTTCGTCCATATTTGATGTGTTTTTTGAACCAAATTCTGGGACAATTTTAAGTCACCAATGCCCTAATTTCCGTCGTCGGACTGTCCGATATTTTAAAGAAAAATCATATCCGTTTGATATTGTGATTTATACAAATGGTCTTTTGAGCCTCAAAACCCGTTTTCCCGGAAAAGTGTCGGATAATGAAAACTGCACCAAATAGCAATAAATGGTAATTGGCCTTTGAAATTGCTAATTGGTAATCAGATTCAGTATCTCTTTGTCGATGTCCCCGGTGGGCAATTTGCTCTTTTGGAAATGGAGCCGGATGGTCTCCAAATCGGCCAACAGCTTTTTGTCCTCCTTCACAAAAGGGGCTTTGGATACCAACTTGTAGAAATAGGATTTTTTGTAGTCCTCAAGGTCGTTCCGGTTTACAATTAGCAGGAAGCGTGTCATCATGGCCGCATCAATATGCAGCCTGAGTTTCATGCCCATGAGCCGGAAAAGGAAGTAAGCCCAAAGCACTTGCTGGGAGCTGGTGAGTTTAAGTATTTCCTCCAATGCCTTGGGTGTGTTGTGCAGGGTGTTGTCAAATGAGTTGTCGAGGGCAAAGCTGATAATATCCTTGGTGCTGAAGTATTTGAGGAATTGGGTTTTGCCGTAGTAATCGCAAAAGAAGTCGTAGTAACATTGGGGGTCTGTGGTGGACAAATCCAGAAAAGGGGAGTAATAGTAGATTTCTAAATCACGGAGATGGATGGATTTTTGCTTGAAGGTGAAGATGTCGTGGAAGGAAAATGACTTTCTTCCGGGAAGAATCCAAATTAGCAATCTGTTAAAGCGGATGTATAGCTTGCCCATTTGCTGGTAGCACAGTTCGCCTTCATTGTTAAAGACTTTCAGTTTCTTCAGGAAGGTGTTTTTGGGCAAAAAGGGCAGCGAGTAGTATTTCTCCTCGATGTGGACAAATCGCTGCGTGTGCTGCATCTGTTCACGTATTTGCAGGGCTTTTTGGATAAGGGTGCTGATGTCTTCGGATAATACCAAATAGTTGTAATCGAAAAGTTTCATCAATTCGGTGGGGAACGGAGCCGTTGGCAGATGGGTCATTCTCTCAATCAGGTCATCCATGTTCGATTCCCACACCAATGATTGCTTCGCTTTTTTGTAGCCTTGCAGCATCTTCTCAAATGCTGTAAGGCTATCCCTCTCAAAATTCTCTGTTGTCATTTCTCTTTGATTCATAAGCTTAATTTCTTTTTTGAAATGTTAAAATATTCACTTATGATTATAGTTCTAACGGCGGTGAATTGGCGTAACTCAGTCGCACTTTTTTTGGCTTTGTTAATAACTTTTATTCGTATCAATGGCCGATGGACAGGGCAAAACAGAAAGGGATTGAAAAAGAAAGGCTTCCGTTTTTACTTGGAAGCCTTTCAGTTTTATTTCTTGAATGCCGTCAGGTGTTTGGCAATTTCCTTTTTGTGGTCGTTTTCAAAACTATCAAGGTAGGTCTCCGTGATGGTCACATCTTTATGGCCTAAGCTCTCGCTGATGAACTCGGTGGACACGCCGGAGCGTTTCAATATGGTGGCAAAACTGTGCCGGGCGGTGTAGGTGGTGATGTGCTTATCCACACCCACCTTTTTGCCAATTTTGCCCATGTGGACATTGGTCTTGCGCACCCTCCATGCAATCTTATACACCTTTTGCTTGTGGCTCAGGTCATCGGTAATCACCGGGAAGACGTAATTGTCTGGTGATTTATCCTTGTTTCCACGTTTCTCGATGATTGCCCTAATGTCATCGGTGATGGGGATGGTAATGGGACGTTTAATGGCGGAGGAATGCTCTGTCTTTCTCCGGATGAAGGAGATGAAGTCCGTTCCAATATCCTTGTACTTCAGGTTGCACAAATCCACCATGTTGATGCCGTTGCAAAGGTAGGTGAACATCCAGTAGTCTTTAGCCTCGTCTTCGTGTGAAAATGGTTCGGGCTGGTAATTGTAGATTTTCTCAATCTCGTTGAGTTTCAACGCCCGTTTAACGGTCACAACACGGGGAGCCAGATATTTGTCCTTTTCCCGGCCAAAGGGGAACACATCCATTGAAATCATGTTTTCCCTCAGTGCCATAAAGAAGACGCTTTTAAGGGAATCTATGTATCGGTGATATGTGGTTGGCTTAATACCTTTGTTTCGCATGTATTGCTCCAGTTCCCGGAGCTTTGTAGCAGTGATTTCTTTAAATTCCAGATTTTTTTCCCTTTTGAAGAATTGCTGTAAAGCCTTTTTCATGGGCTTTGCGGTTTTATCCCCATAGCCGTTCTTTTCAAAAGCTTTGGTTTTGATGTCCAGATAGTGATAGACGTTTTTCATATCACTCCCGGTGATACCGATGTGGGTCTTGAATCGGTCAAAGGAAAAATCCCTCATGGACTTGATAATCTTCTGGGCTTTTTCCTCTATCAAAGAAAACTCAATCTGAATCTCCTTGTACTCGCCTCTTGGTTTGGGAGAGGTGATTTTTTCGAACTCCTCGTCGGTGAACTCATACACCCGGTCTTTGGTGTCGATGTTATAGTACATCTGTTTCCTATCGTGCGTCAAACGGAGCTTTGCCGGATACTTACCATTTTTCTTCTGCCGTTTTTTGAAAAGCACGATTGCTGTGCTAACTTTGTGAGACATAACTGAAAAGCAATTTTTGGTTATACATTCAATCTTTGTATGGCAGATTTCTATGGTTGTTCGCCAAAACATGTACCATGAAATTTGCCATACTTTTATATCCCAAAACTAGGAAAATGCGGTATTATATCAAAATCAGAATCTCGGTAAACTGTTGAAAACTAACCAAATCAAAGCAAATGGTAACAAATAAAAACAGGGCTACGGTTAATACCGCAAAACCGTTAGTGCCAATGCTATGAGAACGATACTGCAAATAAATAAACTGATTCTGATTATTGGATTGATAATAATTAATTCAAGTTGTATGAGTAAAAAAGATAAGTTGTTTGAGAAAATAGAATTACTCGGATATCCAGATAATGAAATTCTTGTAACACTTGAGGATTTCTTTGAGGGAAACCACGATTATGGTTCGATTGGAGTAAATCTTTATCCGCATCAACCTTCTCCATCAGATTTTTACTTAAAATTTAAAGAAATTAGACAACTCGACTCTGTTGATAATATTTATGTTCGTATTGCAGATATTAATGATGGTGATTGGGCATACACAGATAATGTTTATATAGTGACCTCGCTTTCAAAAGTAGAATTGCAGATTTTATTAAAAGATTTAATGCCTGATGAGTTATATGAAGGTTGGGGTGATACTAAGCCGATAAATGCTCCTGATTTACCAGATGATTTTAAAGTTATAAGTGCATGGTGGGATTAATAAGATTTAGATTTTTTGTTTTTACCCTGTTGATTAATAGCAGCTTGATTTGTAATTGTCAAAACCAAAAAAATATAGATAATATGACTTGGTCAACAATGGACATAACATATGAGGATTTGCCTTTATATTTAAGAAAGCCCAATATTGACAATATTTCACAATATCAGTTACAGTATCCCAGACTCTTAAATATTACACATAAACTGGATAAAGTAAAATCTAATGGATTACCACAATCTGATTATAATAAGACATTGGAAGGATTTGACGGTGAAATTTGTAATCTTTTCGATTTTAAAAAAGAGGGATTTATATTTCTAATTGAAACCTATGGTGGAGAAAGAAATTATTGGTTCTATTTACGGGCTGATTTTGATTACAAAACTAACCTGACAGAACTTAAAGAAAAATATGATATTCATAAATTAGAGGATAATATAAGTGATGACAAAGATTGGGGATTTGTAAGAGATTATCCTTATAAACTTTATGACCTTGATGAATAAAGCACAGGCACTAACACGCAATATACGTAAGCCGGGGGATGTAGGTAATTTAAACCTTTGTACATTTAATAAAAATTGTAACGGTTTGATAGGTTGGAGCTTCGAAATCCCGGCCTCCGCATATTGCCACCGTTGGCGGTAATTAACCCAGTTGCAATGAATTAAAATTATTAAAAAAAGGTAATTCTAATTCATATACCAGTAAAACCAATTAGAAGTAATTGAATCTTATGGAAAAGGAAATAATTATAAATAGTAAATATAAATACGTATTTGATTCAGATTTAAATCGAATGCATATCCACAAAGACAATAAACCATTTCCATTAAGACCAGAAAAGCTCTTTAAATTTTTTGACACAAATCTCTTAAGTATTGCTTCACTACATGAAAATTATTTCTGGTTATCCAATCCCAAAGACTTTAATGACCCTTTTGATTGTAATAGTAATCTAGTAGAATTTGAAAGTAAAGAATATCGTGAGAAATATTATTCCCAAAAAGGCAATAGAATTTCTGACTATGGTGTAACATGCTTTACTGAAGAAATAAATGAACCTTTAATGTGGGCACATTATGCAAATAACTATTTTGGATTTGCCTTAGAAGTAAATACAGAACATATACAAGTAAATCTTGCCCCCTCGAATAGAAAAAAGTCCTTAAACCCTGTTTTATATTTTAATAACTTCATTAAAGTTAAAAACACAGCACCCTTTGCTAAGGAATACTTTCTTACTGCAAAATCAGCCAATTGGAAGTATGAAAAAGAATGGAGAATTATTACCCAAGTTGATGATGAAATTAAATACAACAGAATAGCTTTTTATAAACCGATTACAATAAAAGCGATTTATATCGGACATAGATTATTTGATGAAAACGAAACTGTTTTTAACCTTATAGAGTCTATTTTTGCAACTAAATATCCAGACAAACCAATGTATATTGTTTATCCCCACCCAGATAAACTTGAATTGAATTTTCAACGAAGACATATTGATGGATATTGAAATGATAGAAAAACTACCGCCAACATTAAATATAAGCAATAGCGGTTTCTGTGGGTGTTCTGGCGGCAGTTTTTCAAAGTTACCCCGCCAAATCTGCCGATTTGACTATTTAGATAAGGTGCAGCTTTGGCTACTTAGCAACTTGATACGAAACCGCTTTATAGTCCGCTACTGCTCATATTATTACCGTTAGTTGCTATTGCTGACGTTATTGAGAATAATCTTTCAAGAAGTATATTGAGAATGATTACGACTAATATTAACAGTTGACAAATAGAGTATGGAAAATAATGGAACTAATAAGTAGACTTAGGTTATATACCAGATCTGTGATCAATTATATTTTTGGTGTTTTTATTTTATTGGGAATAGGTTTCTTATTTGGAATCGTACAAAAGAATTATGGATTACTATTGATAGTTTTTACACTCCCAGTAGTATTTGTTAAACTTCATTATGACATATGTAAAAGTTTAACAAGTCATTTTGGCATTTTAAGATGGAAGCTTCTTACTCCAATATTCATTATTTCAATTTTATTATTGACTTTCAAAATTTATGTGAATGAGACTATTAATTATCATAGTAGTTGTTTTACTAAAATTGCAGAGAGCTCAAGACTATGGAATTATTTTTTATACAGCATTTGGACGACAATTGTCTTATGGGAACTTTATTATAAATTATTATCGAAAATTTTAAGGCATAAGTTGAAAAATAACAGCAACTAACAAAGCATAAACCCAATGGTGGTTCGGTATAGTTTTGGTCGGGCGGATTGTTGTTTGATTTCTTAGTCCTGGCGGACACGAAATCTGCGCAAAATCCACCACTGGTCTTATGCCAAACGTTGGGCGTAATATGGGTGCACGAAACATTTGACCATTTGAAATATTAGAATAATATGAAAAGAGGAATAACAATAACAAACTATTTAGTTAGTGGAAATCCAGAGGGAATTAGCTTATCTTATGTTTCAAATTGGACAGGTCAAGCCATTAAAATACCTAGGAATTCCTTTTTTGACGCGAAAGAATTTGATGAATTGAATAGACCTGGCATTTACTACTTGATTGGACCAAATGAGGAAAATCCTGACGAGACATTAGTATATATTGGTGAAGCAAACCATCTTTTCGAAAGAATAACAGCTCATATGAGAGATGAAAAAAAATCATTTTTTGAACTAATCATTGCATTCAGTTCTAAAGACGATAACATGACAGTCTCACATACAAAATACTTAGAAGCAAAAGTACTCTCAGAGACAATTGAAAAGTCGGGATATGTAATAGTAAACAAGAAGGATGGTAATAAGATAAGCTTACCTCAGATGGTAAAAGATGAAATGGATACCTATTTTGATAATATGAAAATTCTATTACCATCAATGGGATTTGATTTCTTTAAACCAAATAGCAGTTCAGTCAAATTAAGTTCAAAAGCTAAAGATGATAAACTAATTCTTGAAGTTGGAGAAATAAAAGCTACTTCTAAATTAATTTCAAATGGATTACTTGTTCTAAAAGGTAGTATAATGAAAGAGAATGAGACTCCTGCATTATCACCAACATACTCTAAAATAAGAAAAGATTTAGTTGAAAAGGGATATATTGAAAAAACAAAAAATGGATTCGAATTTATTCAAGACTATGAATTTACAAGTCCGTCTCAAGCAGGTGCAGTAATTCTTGGGTATTCAGTTAATGGTAGGATTTTTTGGAAGGATAATAATGGGAAAACTCTTAAAGAAATAGAGGACGATAAATTAAATACTACGCCCAACAAATATACGTAATGCGGGGTGATGTGGCAAAATTGAACTTTAAAGCATTTAATAAAAAGCGTAGCGGTTTGACAGTGAAGTGCCTTGAAATCCCGCACTACGCATATTCGAGCCGTTACGCCCTATTGTAAAACTCAGTGCATAAGAATCATTAACAAATAAAAACAGACGTGAATGAATTCTCAAAAGTCGGACGGACGGAGAAAACCAGCATATAAAATTGAAATTAATACATCAACAGGACAACCAGCAGGACTCGCAAAAACTCGAAAAATAATACAGACTGAATTAGACAAAGAAATCCAGTTTAATAAGCTTTGTTCGAAAATTAAATTAGAGGACTTCAGACAAAAACGTTCTGAAAAACAAAATTTAGATCGTAGAGCAAAACGAATAAAATAGATTTGATATATAAGAGCGAGACCAGCTCAATAAACACGGACTAACTTGTATATTCGGACAATAATTTGATCGAATAATTACAAGGAACCTAAGTGGGAGAATTATGTCCAATTGGGAAATTAAACTAACTTGAAACAAAAAACCAACAGGGCGTAACACGCTGGAATAAAGCATGGCTCGGTTTGCTCGTCCTGACACCTTAGTCTACCGTCTTAGTCCCCCTATCGGGTGACACGACACCACGACTAATGCGCCACGACTTCATCCAGCAAACGTTATGCGCTAACCGACGAACAGCAATGACTATTGGGAGGATTTTTTACGAAAGTCGGGCGAAAGATGAATTTGCGCAGCCCACGGCCATCGCGCAAGCTTAATTATTTAGGCAATTTAGGTTATCAAGCATTTCCTGTTTTTGAAACGCTCTCGGCTAAACATCTTTATTAGGATTTCGCATAATTTTGAAAGTGTGCTCATCAACATTTACGGGCTGTTTAAGCTGTTGTATAAATTGTCAGCACACTCGGTTAAACAAATGGCCGCCCCGCTCCTTCTGACTTGCAAATTGCTTAGTTTGGAAGTTTAGTTGGGCCTCTGATCTTTTGCATAAATTTGGCCAAAAATGGTGAGGTGCTTTAATAGTTGGCTGTTTTGGGAAGTGTGTCGGGATCTCAATAGGTTTAACCAGATTTTAAGAACGATTAATAATTTAAATAACAAAACCGGCAGCGCATAACACGTTGCAAAAATCATAGCAGTATGCATGGTCTTGGATCATCACAGAATCGCGCAGATTGCTTAATCGTCCTGCGGACGGCAATCACCGTGATTCTGCTACGCTTCTTGCAACAAACGTTACCGCCTATTTAGGCAAAACGTACCAAAAACATAACGCCAATAAAAACTTACAATTCAGACTTCGCTTAGAATAGTTCAACTTGATTAACCTTCTGTCGTTATTTTCTGACTTCAAGTAAATTGAAATTTTAATAAATGACATTTTGAGCAACTATATTTCAGGACTTTTAATACATCTTCTCTCCCATTATCAAATCTAGACAGACTTTAAATTAATGACCATAATCAAAAATAGAATTTCAAAAGTGTGTTTTTTTGTTAAATTTAGCCTGACCAACAACCTAACCTATTTTGGGACTAAGGGACACGAAGTGTGCATTAATTCATAGGACTTTTATCAATTCTGACACTATAATATTTGGAATTGACCTGATATTATTAACGATAAGCTAAATACAAGCAAAATAAACAGGCGGTAACACGCTGGAAATAAAGCATGGCGCGCGTTGCTCGTCCTGACGCCTTTGTCTACTGTCTTAGTCCCCCTATCGGGTGACACGACACCACGACTAACGCGCCACGACTTCATCCAGCAAACGTTGGCGGTAATTCAGGGGTGCCAAATTTAAAGTGTGGATATGATGAGTAAATAAAATGGTCTATATATTTTTATATGATTTTGATAAAATATTGATTTATGGTAAAAAAACTATTTTTAATAACAATTTTCCTTTCATCTTTACTTATACTCAGGGGACAGGAGCTTAATAAAAAGACAGCTCATTCAGATAAAGTTACAGCTATTATTTTCAATCAGGATGGTAGCAGAGCTCTGTCATCAAGTTTTGATAATACTATAAAATTGTGGGATACTAAGACTTGTAATCAACTTTTAGCTATTCAAGATTCTAATAAAATAGCTATGAGTTTAGCTTTTTCAAAAGATAATAGCTCATTTGCTTGTGGTTTTTGGGATAAAACAATACTAATTTATGACGTTGGTACAAATAAAATAAAAACAAAATTAGATAATCATAATTCAATTGTTAGACAAGTAGTTTATGGTAATCAGGGCAAATATCTATATTCTTGCAGCGAAGACGGAATAATATCAATCTGGAATGTATTAGATTATTCTTTATTCTATACACTATATGCAAGTGACCGAATTTTATCAATGGCTATTTCAAAAAATGAAGATAAATTGGTTGCTGGATTGATGGGTGGTAAAATAGATATATGGGATTTGAATACAAGAAAAAAACACACATATACAGCTCATAGTTCAAATGTTCTAACAGTTGCCATAAGTCCTTTTTCAGATGAGTTTATTTCAAGTGGATCTGATGGGCTTATAAAAGTATGGGATTTGAACACTGGGAATAATAAAGGTTCAATCCCATATCATAAAAGTTCAGTGTTGCAGCTAAAATATCTAAATAATGAGAACTCTTTCATATCAATAAGTTGGGATAGAAAAATGGTTGTATTCAATTCTAAAACCAGAGAAGTTTTAAAAGTATTAAACACGAATAATTTACAATTAGAGTGTTTTGATATTAGCCTTGATGATAAGTATATACTTGTGGGGTCAAGAGAAAAAATAATAATTAAAATAGATATTAAAGAAAACAAAATAATACAAGAACTATATTAACTACCGCCAACAATGTATAAAAAACATAAGTGGCTCAGTGGTTTACGAAGCTTTTGAGCATTTATTTAGCTCCGCCAAATCTGCGATTTGACGGGTTTGTTTAATATTTTAAATTTGTGTCAAAACGCAAATTTGGCTCAGTGCAACTTGATAGGTAAGAGCTTCGAAATCACTTACGTTTCTTATACTCACCGTTATGCCCTATTAGAGAATAATTAATCAAGAGTAATAAAATCTAACCTAAAACAACTATGAAAATTAAATTGAAAAAAACTCGGTTATATACTAATCTTATTCTTGGACTAGTATGGATAATTCTTGGATTTTTTGTTCTTCATACTAAGGAAACATATCAATGGTCAGACTTCCTTTATTTAGTAATTGGACTCCTATATATTGGACATTACTTATATGACTCAATAAATCAATATCTGATTATTGAAAATGGAATTATTCGAAAGAATGTACTATATGACTATCGAAAGAAAATAAATCTCAATGATATAAATTCAATAAAAAAGTTTGCTGGGGTATACACATTAAAGACAAACAATAAGGAATTTAAAATTAACACTACTATTATTGACGAAGATTCACTTGAGGAATTAAATAAATTGTTGGGAGAATTAAATTTAGACCCTAGCAAAACACTATTCTCAAAATAATCAGAGAAAATTTCAATCTTTGCTTTTTTAATAACATAAAAACAACAGGGCATAACACGCTGGAAATAAAGCATGGCGCGCGTTGCTCGTCCTGACACCTTAGTCTACTGTCTTTGTCCCCCTAACGGGCGACACGACACCACGACTAACGCGCCACGACTTCATCCAGCAAACGTTACCTAACATTTTAAGAAACGACATACATATGAAGAAACTTTGCAATCTGATTTTATTGATACTAATAAGTGTAACTGGATTTAGTCAAATACAGTTAGAACAAGCGGATTTAGATAAACTTGTTGGACTTGGTGAATACTATTCCAAGAATGTTATGTTGTCAAGTGAAAATGCAGTTAATGAACTAGAAGAATTTCGAACAGACAAGCTAAATAACATTATTGATGTTATGCAAGTAATGGCAAAAGGAAGCATGGATATTATAGATGAAAAATATCTTACTAAGCCAAATGATTCGGACTTGATACTATGGTATGTAATTAGAGAAATCCACTATAATTTGACGGATAAAGAGAATCAACCAAAACCGAGTATGGAAATTGCTAAAAAAGTGCTTGCTGATTCTATTGATAAAAGGTGGTTAATTGATAATTATTATTTCAGGATTCAAGGCACAATTGCAAAACTATTTAATACGGTTGATTTTAGTAAAATTGATTTTAATTTAAATTCATATGGGCTTGAGACGGATTTCGAAAAGTCTGCTCTCTATTTCAATCTTTTAAACGCATTTACAACTAGATTTAAGGTTTTGCAGTTCATGAAGAATAATAAAAAAATAATTGAGTTTGCAGATAAAATGCCAACGTTTAATGGTAAGGCATATTATGAATATACCGATTTTGACTATGAAGATTTTCAATGGATTGGTCATAAAGATATTGAAATGTATAAAGCAAGACATTTAAGTAATCTTTATGCTGCATTGACCGCACATATGAATGCAAGCGCAGCAGAAAACGAGTCTAATTTGACTAATAAAATATATTGGTCTTCGATTATGAGTAAACCTGATTATTTTAAATATTCTGGTAATGAATCAGATTTGAAAAAGCTTTATAAGAAATCGAATAAAAAACGTTAGGTAACACTAAATATAGGTCATTTGGCGGATAGTGCTAATTTTAAACATGTTTACAATTAATAAAATATATAGCGGTTTGATACTTTGGAGCTTTGAAATGCCAAACGCCCCATATTATCAACGTTGCCATTCATTATAAATACTATCGTACCATAACCTTATTTTATTGAAAAAGAAAGAAAAACTAGTACTATTAATTCCTGCTTTATGGACAAGCTTTATCGATACGACAGTTACAATAGCAGGACAGCCCAAAGATTATTGGAATGGAAATCTTCAAAAAGCAAATGAGGCAAATCCTATAGGACAACTATTTATGCAAAATCATGTTTCAGGAATATTTATCCTTTGTGGAGCTTGGATAATTACAATAGGATTTATTGGTTATTACTTACCACAGAAGCTATCCAGAATATTTCTTTTATTTGTATTAATTGCTCATAGTTATGGAGCTTCGACTTGGTTAACTATGAATTATGGATTTTTGTTAGCTATGCTGTTTATTGCGTTTAACTCTATTTTGTTTTATAAAATTCAGGACATATCAAAACAAACCACATAAAGTTGAACAGCAATTGTGAAAATCATTTAGATTCAAATATAAAATAACGAAATGGCAACAAGCTGGAACAAACCAAAGCAGTCAGTAATGTTTTGGTCAGCGGGATTCCCGTTGATTATATTGTCCTCGGCGGACAAATAATCTGCCGAAAATCCTGCTTCGGTTCGTCCAGCCGACCGTTGGCACCCATTAGTGCGTGCATTTAAATAGCAAAGGACAATGATCAATTTTCAGCATCCATCTTTATACCAATTAGAATTACCTTGAAAAAGTTAACATTAACACTTATACTTTCTAAGACTATCATTGGATCTTTAGCATCTGTATTGGGACTATCACATACTATCCTGAGACAATTAGCATCTATCCTGATATCATCACATACTATCCTGAAACAATTAGTATCTATCCTGACATCATCACATGCTATCCTAAAACAATTTGTATCTATCCTGACATCATCACATGCTATCCTATGGGACACGGTGAATAATTTTATTATACAAAAAAATAACGGGTGCCAACACGCTGGAAATAAAGCATGGCGCGCGTTGCTCGTCCTGACGCCTTTGTCTACTGTCTTAGTCCCCCTATCGGGTGACACGACACCACGACTAACGCGCCACGACTTCATCCAGCAAACGTTGGCACCCATTAGTGCATGCATTTAAATAGAAAGACAATGATCAATTTTCAGTATCCATCTTTTTACCAATTAGAATTACCTTGAAAAAGTTAACATTAACACTTATACGTTCTAAGTCTATCATTGGATCTTTAGCATCTGTATTGGGACTATCACATACTATCCTGAGACAATTAGCATCTATCCTGATATCATCACATACTATCCTGAAACAATTAGTATCTATCCTGACATCATCACATGCTATCCTGAAACAATTAGTATCTATCCTGACATCATCACATGCTATCCTAAAACAATTTGTATCTATCCTGACATCATCACATGCTATCCTATGGGACACGGTGAATAATTTTATTATACAAAAAAATAACGGGTGCCAACACGCTGGAAATAAAGCATGGCGCGCTTTGCTCGTCCTGACACCTTAGTCTACCGTCTTAGTCCCCCTAACGGGTGACACGACACCACGACTAACGCGCCACGACTTCATCCAGCAAACGTTAGGCAACATTAGGTAAATAACGGAGCGTATTAAAAAACACTATTCATAATATTAGCTAAATAAGCTAAATTATAAGTTGTAAAATTAGAACCAAACACTAAATGAATATCAGAAAGTTAATGACTCTACTTAGCTATCTATCTTTGATTATAGTAACTTATTTAATCATAAATAAACCAGAGGATTTTATTTTAGACTCTATTTATATATTTAGTGCAATACTTTTCTTTGAACTGTTATTTTTTGGTTCCGAATATCTTATTTACATTAAACCAAAAGGAATTTATTTACTGGAAACAAGGACATATCTAGATTTAGATACCATACTGTATATAATTTTGGTCATAGCATTTTTAATAGCATTAATCTTACAGTGGGGACAAATAAATATTACTCCTGGACTTGGATTACTATTCTCCACAATTACCACAGTTCGTGGCTTTTTCACAAAACAAAGAAATTCATTAAGAGTAGATTCCGACAGAATTCTATTTAGTGACTTATTTGAATCTGATATATGGATTGGAGAAATTAAAAGTGCTATAGTCAATACGAATAAAAATAATATTGAACTTACAATGCAGGATAATCAGTTGAGATTGATAAAACTAAAAGAATCTTTTTTAAAAGATGAAAAGAATATTATTGAGAATCTCTTAAAACGGTTAAATAACGTTGCCTAACACGCTGGAATAAAGCATGGCTCGGTTGGCTCGTCCTGACGCCTTTGTCTAGCGTCCTGTCATCGCTACCGCGTGACACGACACCACGACTAATGCGCCACGACTTCATCCAGCAAACGTTGCAGCTTATTGCGGTGAGTTAACGAAGTGGTGCTTAATTTGTATGTTTAGCTATTGGGTTTTGAAAGATTCACTGAACTTGAAACTATTAATTTGACTTGCTTGTGTGCTTTTTGGAATTGATTTTCAAACATGAACAAAATATAAGATTTACAAAGCGCTCAAACCAGGACTTTCATTTATCGTGACCGGCAAAAAGATTTGACTCTTTGACAAGCATTTTTTTAGGAGTTTTATTGACAAATCGTATTGGGACAAATAGCTTTTGAGTAAGGACTTAGAAAATAATAAAAATAACTTTTGCTACACTTGGAGCAATAAACAACAAGCTGCAACACGCTGGAAATAAAGCATGGCGCGCTTTGCTCGTCCTAACACCTTAGTCTACCGTCTTAGTCCCCCTATCGGGTGACACGACACCACGACTAACGCGCCACGACTTCATCCAGCAAACGTTGGCGTGCATTGTGAAAATCCTGCAAATATGAAGAAATCACTTTTAATGTTGGTCTTTATATTGACCATTAATTCAATTTATTGCCAATCAATTTTGACAAAGGGAAAAGTTGTAGATGATAAACTGACAGAATTAATTGCAGTTAATGTAAAAAACACAAAATCAGGACAACATGTTTTGACGGACAAGCATGGAAACTTTGAAATCGAAACCAATATTGGAGACACTTTAGTGTTTTCTTATATCGGACTAACAGACGAATTGATAGTAATATCAGAAATTAAAAGTATCAAACTTATTATGACTGACAAGTCTGTTAATTGCCTTGGTGCAGAATGGTCAAAACGTGATTATAGAAAAGCAGATAAGCAGATCCAGAAACGATTGAAAACTTTATATAAAGAGGCTGAAAAAAATAATATTTGGCAACAATTAAAATAAAATAACGACACGCCAACCCGCTGGAAATAAAGCATGGCTCGGTCGACTCGTCCTGACACTTTAGTCTACCGTCTTAGTCCCCCTATCGGGTGACACGACACCACGACTAACGCGCCACGACTTCATCCAGCAACCGTTGTGCCCTATTTGAGAACTGCTTATTGTAACCCAATAAATAAGAACAATATGAGTTATGACTTAATGGTATTTAAACAGGAATCAGCTCCCAAAACAAGGACTGCTTTTATGAAATGGTATCATGACCAAACAGAATGGACTGAGAAGCATAACTATAATGATCCAGCTAATACTTCAGCAGAACTATCTAATTGGTTCATGGAAATGATAAAGACATTTCCTGCCATGAACGGACCATTTGCAAGTGAAGATGATGATAATCCAAATCTATCAGACTATAGTATTGGTAATGACATAATTTATGTTGCTTTCGCGTGGTCTGTCGCAGAACAAGCATATAAGACAATGATTAGTTCAGCGGCAAAATATAGGGTTGGTTTCTTCAACGTAAGTAGTGACAATGGAGAAATATTATTTCCAGATAGTGGCGAATTAAGACCTATCGATAGTTCTCAAAACAATTTGACAAGTAGACAAGGACAAGAAAGAAAACCTTGGTGGAAATTGTGGTGATTTGAAAATACTAATAAAAAACAGGGCACAACCCGCTGGAAATAAAGCATGGCGCGCTTTGCTCGTCCTGACGCCTTTGTCTACTGTCTTAGTCCCCCTAGCGGGTGACACGACACCACGACTAACGCGCCACGACTTCATCCAGCAAACGTTGTGTGCTATTGAAATGAGAGACCGTACATAAAATGAAAAGACTTTTTGATATTACATTTTCACTAATTGCATTATTGATATTTGGGTTGCCAATCATAATAATTTCCTTAATAATTGTGTTTAAAGAGAGACATCGAATAATTTTTAAACAAGAACGCATTGGACTAAAAGGAAAACCGTTTATGATAATGAAATTTCAAACTATGATTGACGAAGTGCCAACAAAAACAGGAATAATTTTGCGCAAAACAGGACTAGATGAAATACCTCAGTTTTTCAATGTTCTAAAAGGTGACATGAGCATTGTGGGGCCAAGAGCATTGACATATTACGACATTAAACGGCTTAATTGGGATGGTGAATATCATTCATTAAGGTGGTCAGTTAAACCAGGAATATCTGGATTTGCACAGATTTATGGTGGACAAAACAAAAAGACTTCATGGTTTTGGGATAAAAAATATACGGAAAACTCTAACTTATTAACAGATTTAGGAATTATCCTGATTTCATTCACAATGAATCTTTTCGGTAAAACAAGAGTTCGTAATGTAATTTGGTCTAACAAGAATTTAAAGTAAATGAAAGTTAAACTAATATTACCCTCTTTAACTGAAGCAAAAAGTGCATTTTGGAGACCGATTAAATACTCTCTTTTTCCACCGCTTGGACTGGCAACCTTAGCCGCATTACTTGATGATACTGATGAAATTGAATTGCAAGACCAACATGTTGAAAAGCTAAATCTGAACGATTCTCCTGATTTAGTTTTAATACAAGTTTATATTACCAATGCTAAAAGGGCTTATTCCATTGCAAAACAATATCGAGATAGAGGAATATTTGTCGCACTTGGCGGTTTACATGTAACTTCATTGCCAGAAGAAGCCGAAAACTATGCAGATACAATTTTTATTGGTCCTGCAGAGCAGACTTTCCCTGAATTCCTAAAAGATTTTAAAGCTAAGAGAATAAAGAAAAGGTATATTTCAACTGACAATCGTACTATTCAGAATATACCCTCTGTCCGCAGAGATTTAATAAAAAGAGAAAAGTATCTTGTTCCAAATTCGTTGGTTATGTCAAGAGGATGTCCTCACCATTGTGATTTTTGCTATAAGGATGCATTTTTCAAAGGAGGAAAATCTTTTTATACCCAAAGAGTTGACGAAATTCTAACAGAAATTTCACGATTAAAAGGAAAACATCTTTACTTTCTTGATGACCATTTACTTGGCAATCCTAAATTAGCATCTGAGCTTTTTGAAGGAATGAAAGGAATGAATCGAGTTTTTCAAGGAGCTGCAACTGTAAAGTCAATTCTTGAAGGAGATTTAATAGAAAAAGCTGCTCAAGCTGGATTGAGAAGTTTATTTGTTGGATTTGAAACGTTTTCTCCTGAAAACCTAAAACAAAGTAACAAAAGCCAAAATCTTAAACTTGATTACGAAATAGCTGCTCAGAGATTACATGAATTGGGTATTATGATTAATGGCAGTTTTGTTTTTGGTCTTGACCATGACGATACTGATGTTTTTAAAAGAACAGTAGATTGGGGAATAGAAAATGCAATAACAACAGCAACTTATCATATATTAACTCCATATCCTGGAACGCGACTTTTTGATTCTATGGTAAATAGTGGTAGGATAATAACAAATGATTGGGACATGTATGATACAAGACATGTTGTATATGAAACAAAAGGATTAACAGCAACTGAATTAGAAAAAGGCTATTGGTGGGCATATAAAGAATTCTATAAATGGAGCAATGTTTTTAAAGCTTCGTTTTCTCATGATTCGTTTAAACATCAGATGAAACATTTGTTTTATACAGGAGGATGGAAAAAATTTGAGGAATTGTGGAACGTGATTATTAATATTGGTGGATTAAAGAATATGCTACCTTTATTGGAATTATTATTAAGTGAAATTAAAAAAGACGAGATAGAACAACAACAGCACACAACAATAGTAACTGTTGCACAACTAGCAAATCGCCAAAAAATTATTAACTTAAGGCATGCAAGGCAATAAAGAATATCAGGCTTAGCTATTTGTTAGTTTTCAGCTCAGTCAAGTTGTTCCAGAGCATAACTTCTACCGCCGCTTAAAGTCAGTATTGAATCTGGATTTTTTACTAAAAGACACCGAAGCTTATTATGGTAATTGCGGTCAAAAAAGCATTGATCCTCGTGTCTTTTTCAAGTTATGCATTGTGGGCTATCTAGAGAATATCATTAGTGATCGTAAATTAATTGAGCATTGTTCAATGCGTCTGGATATATTGTATTTTCTGGGATATGATATTGACGAACCCTTGCCTTGGCACAGCACTGTTAGCCGCACCCGTCAGTTATTTCCCGAAGATATTTTCGAAAAGGTATTTACTCGTATATTTAAATTGTGTGTTGACAGTGGTTTGGTTAGCGGACATACTCAGGCTACCGATGCCGCCCCTATCAAGGCCAATGCAAGTATGGATAGTCTGGAGTTAAAAGTTCCGGAAGAAGAACTGGAAGAACATTTATCTAAAATAAGAGCCATTTCTCATGGTGATCAGCAAGCCGTGAGAAAAGCCAAGAAGGATAAAGCTCAAGCTTCACAAAGAAAAGTTTCGGCCACTAAAGACGAACTCAATGAGATAGCTGCTCGTCAAAAGAAATGGTCCACCGAGCAGAATACACGTCAAGGAGCCAAATCCAAACGATCAAAATACACCAGTAACAAAACGCATTATAGCCCTACCGACCCCGATGCACGTATCAGCGTAAAGCCTGGAAAAGCTCGAAAGTTGAATTATCACGGAAACATTACGGTAGATACCTCACACAATATAATAAGTGATGTTCAGGCTTATCATGCAGACAGAGTCGACAGTAAAAACTTACAGGACATTGTTGATCGAACAAAAGAAAGACTAATAAGATCCGGATTATTATGGACAACTATTTTGGCTGATGCCGGCTATAGCAGTGGCGAAAACTATCACTTTTTAGAAGACCAAAAACTGGTTAGTTACATCCCTAAGCACGGTACGTTTAAAGGAGGACCCGAAGGTTTTACCTTCATAAAAGATCAGAACCATTGGATTTGTCCGCAGGGAGTCAAAGTGGTATTCAAAAAACAAAAATACAGCAACGATTCATTACAAAATCATTATTACACCAAAAGAAGCGATTGTAAAAACTGTCCTCAAAAGAAGGCTTGCATAGGTAAATCGTTTGAAAAAAAGATTGCAATAACTGCTTATTTGGATCAATATCTTAGAAATAACAAACGTGTAAATAGCTTGTTTGGCAAACGCATGAAAGGCAAACGGCAAGCCACGGTTGAGCCAGCCTGGGGTACTTTAACTCAGTTTATGGGTTTACGCAAGATTAATACTTTAGGATTGAAACAAGCAAATAAGGTGGTTCATATGGCTGCTTGTGCCTACAACTTGAAAAAACTATTAAAATATAGCATTGATAAGATTGAGTCTCAGGTAATGACTCAAAAAGCCAATTTATTGACCCATTTTGCTCTATTTTTAAACATTTTAGACACTTATCTTACATTTTTACAAATCATAACAAGAACAAATATATTGAGAATACAACTTTCTATTTTATGAATAGAATCAATACTAACACATATAATTTTATAAAAAACGATTTGTGCAACAGGCACAATAAATATACGTAATGCGGGCGATTTGCTAAATTTGAGCTTTTAAGCATTTAATAAACAAAACAGCGGTTTGACAGTGAAGTGCCTTGAAATCCCGCACTACGCATATTCGAGCCGTTATACGCAAGCAAAAAATGAAGTACATATTTAAAGTAATACTGACTATTTCACTTCTCCTTTTCTCTTACCAAATAGGTTCTTATTACCTTGACGGAAAAGAAAGTATCAACGTTAACTATTATAAATACCACGACCCGCTTGTTGGAAATATAAATAAGCTTGGCGTTATTTCGAATTATGACTTTCAGAACTCAGAAAAAGTAAAAATCAATGACTATTTAGAAGACCATTATAAGACTGTTGATTTCTTAAAGGATTCTATTGAGGATATTAATTATATAGCTGTTAAGAACAATGCAATTGTAGAAATATCAGTAGACTTCAAATTCCCTTTTCATGCTATAATTTATGAATATTTTAGATCTGAAGATTATGTTGAAGTATGGGAAAGTGATTTAACCTGGTTTTTTGGAAATTGGATTTTGAACAAGCGGACTAACATAGGACAAACATAAAAATGCCTGCGTATAACACGCTGGAATAAAGCATGGCTGGGTTTGCTCATCCTGACGCCTTTGTCTACTGTCTTAGTCCCCCTATCGGGTGACACGACACCACGACTAACGCGCCACGACTTCATCCAGCAACCGTTGCAAGTCATTGCTCCAGTTGCAACATTATCTGTATTAAGTTATTAAGGCAATCTTAGTTTAAATCAAAGTATTAGGACTTGGATTTAGTTTAAAAAGGACAGGTCAAAAAAATGTTATAGGACTAGAATAGTTTGAATCAAAGAATAAAAATTATTAAAAAGTAAAAGCGAGCTTATTGTAGTTTGTGGTTTTACGACAGACTTGGTTGAATGGCGGAATTTAATTGTTTGACTGAAAAATCGGGACTGACTTTTCTGACTTCGGACAAGACCCGAATGGTTTTAGGACAACAGACTAGAATGTTTGAGAAAAGACTCTGTCAGACCAAATTTGTCAGTCATTAGGAATTTTAATTTAGGACTATGAAACAGAGGTTCTGACAGAGAAAATCAACAACTTGCAACAAGCTGGAATAAATCAAAGCAGTCAGCAGAATTTTGGCCAGCGGGATTCCCGTTGATTCATTTGTCCTGGTCGGACAAAGAATCTGCCCGAAATCCTGCTTCAATTCATCCAGCAGGCCGTTGGGCGCAAGCTAAAAAATGAAGATATTTAATAAAATATGGACTTCTAAGACTGCAATCATTTTCCTTTCCATTTTGCTTATCGGACTGACTTATTTAGCTGAATGGATTGAAGGTTGGACAGGAGCATTTCTGATTCTTGGAGCTGCATTTGAAGGACTTTTACTTGCAGGATTTTTTATTCTTGGATTAGTTAAGATAATCCGAACAAAAGATAAAGGATTTATTTTGCCGTTAATTATTGCAATAATTGCATCTGCAATAGTAGTATTTCGACCTGTAGAAACAATTATCGAAAAAATTAAAAGCCCTGTTGTGTTATACGGTTACTGTGAACATACTGTCACTGGAGTGTCTTTAAAGCTTAGGGAAGATAATACATTTGAATATAATGCAGGAGCATTCTTATCAAGAGAAATGCATTACGGGAAATATATATTAAAAGATGATACGCTTACACTCAAATTCTCGAACATAAAACCTACTAATATTGATAGTATTTTATTAGTAACTAATTATTGTCTGACTGAATTTGGAGATACGACAAAACATAATCACCAATTTAATATCAAAATCAATAATCTGAGAAAATAATAAAGCCAGCGCCCAACACGCTGGAAATAAAGCATGGCGCGGGTTGCTCGTCCTGACACTTTAGTCTACCGTCTTAGTCCCCCTATCGGGTGACACGACACCACGACTAATGCGCCACGACTTCATCCAGCCACCGTTGTACACAATACCTGCACCCAATTATAAAGCACATTAATAAAATGAAAATGACTTTATTCTTCCTTTTAATTATAGTACAGAACAGTCTATTATGCGCTCAGGACTATGATAATAATTTTGACACATTTCTTTTCAAATTCGCTACGGATAAGGACTTTCAATTAGAAAGAATTAAATTCCCTCTTGTATTTAGGACTTGGGAAAATCCTGAAGAAATAGGAGGTAAAATAATTACAAAATCTGTTGACAAAGAACATTGGGAACATGACTACCTATTTGCTAACGACAATTATAGACCTAAGATATAAGACAACTTTGAAGGTAAATTGCGAGAAACTAATGAGAGACTATTTCAATGGATCGGAATTGAAACAGAAGTTAATGTGAAATATTACTTTAAGAAACTTGACTCTAAGTGGTTTCTTATAAAAAAAGAACAACTTGGAGATTAATAAAGTACTGTGTACAACACGCTAGAATAAAGCATATGGAGTTAGTAATTAATAGGAAGTTGAGTAGGGCTATTGAACACCGCCAAATCTTTGATTTGGCTTTAATTATGAAAAGATAAAAACAAATAAAAGCTTTGGCTAAGTAGTGTTTTGAAAGGTTGGTTCGTTCAATCTCCATACGCTTCATCTAGCCACCGTTGTGCCGCATACTCAGAACGACCTACAAATGATAAACAATTGATAATAAAGACAAACTATAAAATGAGACAAGTTTTTATCGTAATTTTTGGATTGATTTTTACAATTTCTAATGCTCAGGATTTTGAGAATAAGGAATTTTATAAGGACGGAACATTAAAACTTGAGTATTCTGGAAAAAAAGATAGACCAGAAGGTATTGTTAGGCTGTATTATCCAACAGGAGAACTTCAAGGAGAATTAATGTATAAAAAAGGAAAGCAAAATGGGATATCAAAGATATTTTATAAGACTGGAAAGATTCACAAAAAAATGACTTATAAAGATGGTCTTCAGATTGATACGATGAAGATATATTATGAAAGTGGGCAACTGCATGAATTGAGTTTTATACAAAATGGCAAGAAAAATGGTGTTTATAAATTATTCTATGAAAATGGAGAAATTGAAATAGATGGTTATGCCAAAGATAATATGGTACATGGTTACTGTGTTCATTACAAAGAAAATGGAGATGAATGGAAAAAAGGAGAGTATGACATGGGAACTCCGATTGGGAATTGGACTGAATATGATGAAGCTGGTGTGACGATGAAACAATATGGCAATGCGAAGAAATAAATTCAAAAAGTACGACGGCACAACAAGCTGGAAATAAAGCATGGCGCGCGTTGCTCGTCCTGACACCTTAGTCTACCGTCTTAGTCCCCCTATCGGGTGACACGACACCTCGACTAATGCGCCACGACTTCATCCAGCCAACGTTGGGGCCAATTTGAAAAATACATGTCACATAAGCTAACCATATTAATATTGATTCTTTTTCTCAACATGGAATACGTTGGTGGTCAGGAATTGATTTATAATTCAGAAACTACGGTTCTTTCAAGTGGTTTTAGAGACACTAGTTGTATTGTCAATTATGACACGCTTTCAGAAGTTCCTCCAGACTTAAAAGAAGCTATAGAAAATCAACTAAAAACTAGGACAAAAGAACATTTTCAAAATTTAAAATTCATTTACGCAATAAGTGTTGACATAAAATCTTTGCTAAAAAAACACCCTGCTATTATTTATGAAATCGGACAGGTCCCAAAATTTTCAGCACTTTACGAATGGCAAGATTTATCTTTAGGAATTGGTTTGCACTACCTTCTGATTGCAATTGATTCATATGGACAACTGATTAGATTGAATTTTCCTAATCTAAACTTGCATAAGGACATTGATGGAAAGTGCACAGTTGATAACACTTGATAAAGCAAAGACAATAGCGGAAGAATATATTTCTAATAATATTAGTGATTTCAAGTTATCATCATATAGGTTAATATTTGATGATGTAAAACAGAACTTATACTGGTCATTTGATTTTTCACCATCCAAAAAAGACGAAAAAATAAGTACATATTACACATGTAATGTTGATGTTTTAAATTGGCGTTGTGAAGGTTTTTATCAGGGAGAAATAATTCTGAATCCATCGATATTGCTTGAGATTGACGAAGAAATCATCGAATTCAAAAGAGAATAAACTGGCCCCAACAGGCTGGAAATAAAGCATGGCGCGCTTTGCTCGTCCTGACGCCTTTGTCTACCGTCTTAGTCCCCCTAACGGGTGACACGACACCACGACTAACGCGCCACGACTTCATCCAGCAAACGTTGCAGCTTATTGCGGTGAGTTAACGAAGTGTTGCTTAATTTGTATGTTTAGCTATTGGGTTTTGAAAGATTCACTGAACTTGAAACTATTAATTTGACTTGCTTGTGTGCTTTTTGGAATTGATTTTCAAACGTGAACAAAATATAAGATTTACAAAGCGCTCAAACCAGGACTTTCATTTATCGTGACCGGCAAAAAGATTTGACTCTTTGACAAGCATTTTTTTTAGGAGTTTGATTGACAAATCGTATTGGGACAAATAGCTTTTGAGTAAGGACTTAGAAAATAATAAAAATAACTTTTGCTACACTTGGAGCAATAAACAACAAGCTGCAACACGCTGGAAATAAAGCATGGCTCGTTCGCCTCGTCCTGACACCTTAGTCTACCGTCTTAGTCCCCCTAACGGGTGACACGACACCACGACTAATGCGCCACGACTTCATCCAGCAAACGTTACCACACATTTAAGAAAAAATGGAAGCAATCCTAATATTCATAATCGCAATAGTTGGACTCAACTGCATTCCATTGTTGATTAAAAAGCAGATTCCTAAATTGGAGAAAATAATTTCAAGAATATTAATATTAACAACTATAACATCTCTGATTTTCACTACTCTTTTATTTATTGACTATAGGCTCAAAGGAATTTATTCGAATTCTATTATCGGACTGACTTTTATATTTTCATGTTTATTATTTTTTAGCATAGTCAAGTATTCAAGAAAAAAGATTCTTAAAGTTATTCTCCTTCTTCCATTGATTATAGTTAGTATTTATACTCTCTTATTTGGAGAAACTTTGTATGAATACAGAATCAATGACACTTACAAAATAGAAACATTTATTGGCGGATTTTTGGCATGTGGAGAAAATATTAAAATGACTAAATCAGAATTCGGAATTTTAGAGAGATCTATCTATCGTGACAATAATATTTGCTTAAAAGGAATATATAAAATCGAGTCATTGGAATTAAATGAAAATCACCTTGAATTATTAATCTATCATGATGGTGAAATGGACTCTGAGAATCCATACAGTTATGAGATTAAAAATAAAAACGTGTGGTAACACACAGTATATTTCAGTCGGCAAGAAGTGCAATTTGGAAGGTTTGTAATTCCTATTAACTTTATAACGGGCGATAGGTTCGCAGGGGTTAATGCCGCCCGAAATATACTGCAAACGTTACCACACATTTTGAAACAAAGACAAAACCAAAATTGAATGACTAATATTAAAATCCAAAATTTAATCGCATCTATATTAATTGTTCTTGTCCTTTTTTCCTTTACACAAATCAAGGAGGAAAAATTAAAAATCAATATCGAGAACCTAAAAGGAGCATACGGTGGAGATGTAGAAATAGAAAATGCATATTTTGGAATCTATGAAGATTCAATTTATTACCCAGACTCAGATATTTGGGTAAAATATCAATTAAAAAAGGATACAATAATTACAACTAACAGTGAGAATTATATCGAAAAATTTCTGATTTTAAAACTGACCAGCGATTCGTTGGTTTTACATGACTTTAATAATGACATAGAAATACCTCTAAACAGAAGAGGTAAATAAAGACTATTACGACGTATTTTGAAATAATGAATTCACCAAGACAAATAATCGCTAAATCTGGACTTCTTCTATTTCTAAGTCCCGGACTTATATTCTTAATAATTGAGTTTACTAACAAATTGGGACAAAGTAATCCATTTATAATTGCAATGGTATTTATTTATGGTGGACTTGCCGGACTTGTTGGATTTATAGCTTTTCTAATCGCAGATAAAGGATTAAAGAAAAAACTGATTTTAAGTATTCTTGCTGTCGGCTTTTATGTTGCTTTGCTTCCTGTGACTTGGGGAATTAATAGTATCAGAGAAAAAATATATCTGTCAAATTATGACGAAATTCTCGAAAAGGTTGCAAATCAAATTCTGACAGACCAAATAACAATTGAAGAAGCAAATCAAATTTTACAAAAAAAGAATCTTATTGTACACGTTAGTTATGTTCCGGAAGAAAAGAAACATGTTTTGTTTTTAATTAGTGGAATGATTGACAACTGTTACGGATTTGCATATAGTTTAACAGATGATGAACCTTCTTGGAATGGATGTGGAGATTTAACCTCATGGAAAAAAATTAAAAAACACTGGTTTAAATGGACAACAACATAAATAAAAAACGTGTGGTAACAAATTGTATATGGCAGGCGGGGGGTTTAGCGGTCTGACAAGTCAGACCTCGTGCCCACTTTCCTGCGGGTCTGACAGGATTTCTTTCCGAAATCCCGCCCGACCACATACAAGTGACCGTTGTAAACCATTAACCAAGTCGCTCAACTTCACATATAAAAAGAACAAATATCAAATCACAATAATAGTAAAATGACTAAAAATATTTTGACTTCAATTATTATTACTTTCCTGACAATTACTTCATGTGCTCAGAAAAAAGAAAAGCAACTAATTGGAACTTGGGAAAGAGTAAAAGAAAAACCAACTGAACCATTAATACAAATTGGACAAGCCAATGCAGAACCTATCGAAGTTCTTTTGTTATTTAATAAAAATGGGACTATTAAAGTAAAACAAGGACCAGAAACCTACTCAGCAAAATATAAACTAAAGGCAAATCAATTGACTTTAGGAAACAGAAAATATGAACTATTGAAACTTGATTCTGATAGCTTAGTAATGAAAGAAATCATCAATTTGGAATTTTTGGCATCAACTTATAGATATTTTCGGACAGATAAACATATTGATGAGTAATAAAAACGGTTTACAACCCGCTGGAAATAAAGCATGGCGCGCTTTGCTCGTCCTGACACTTTAGTCTACCGTCTTAGTCCCCCTAACGGGTGACACGACACCACGACTAACGCGCCACGACTTCATCCAGCAAACGTTGGCTGCAACATTGCGCATACATATCAAATCAACTGTTAGAAATAAAATGAAACCTATTATCTACTATATATTTTTGTCTATCGTATTTTCAAGCTGTGCAATTCTATATAGACCAGTGCTAAATCCGATAGTTGAATCTATATCAAGTGACAATGTAGGACTAGATAGCTGTGAGGAGAGTCTAATATCAATCATCTTTACGAAGCGTTTTGCAGAACTTAAGTTCCCTGACAATATTGATCAACTTGAGCATATTGACTGGAAAAATTT
The DNA here is from genome assembly GCF_963668385.1 of uncultured Carboxylicivirga sp. Classification (GTDB taxonomy): domain Bacteria; phylum Bacteroidota; class Bacteroidia; order Bacteroidales; family Marinilabiliaceae; genus Carboxylicivirga. The sequence goes on along the minus strand of NZ_OY764327.1, from coordinate 2,759,325 downwards.
GATTGACACAATCCGAGAATCTGGATTTGAATTAGGCGAATTACAAGACAGTTTAAGAATCTCTGGAGAAGAATTTATTTCAGATTGGAATAATTGTAAGTTAAATTTTGACACGATAATAATGCACCCCTATTCTCTAGACTCGATTAAGTTTTATTGGAAAAGAACTGCAATGTTAGAAATGTTAGAGGACTCTTTTAAGATTATCTCGCATAATAGTTGGATCATGTCAGTGAAGCCAGATTTGTTATTTGAACCAATGATTTCTGACTTTGACACTACTCGGATTGACTTTTACATTGAAATTGCAGACTCAAATGGTAGAATTATATCTAAAAAGAAAAACAAATAAAATGCATCAGCCAACAACGTGTCAAAAGCAATGGCGGGCGTAGCAAAATGTTTGAGGTGTCGGCTCTCGTCCGATTTTCGTGTCCTGCGGACAGAAAATCATTCGAAATCCGCCACTGCTCTTACACAAACCGTTGGGCACAAGCTTGAGAAGATGAAAATTCTAACTAAAATAGGAATTGATAAAATAAAATTCGGAATGACTCGACCTGAAATCGAAAAGATCATAGGTAAGCCAAACAGAATAATAATTGATTCAGTTGATGACAACGAACTAATCTGGGAATATACAGACCAGAAAATTAGACTGACTTTTTATCAAAGCGAAGGTGATCGGCTTGGCTATATCCGAAGCTCAAATATGAATTTAACTATAAATGATTCCAAAGTTATAGACTGTAAAATTATTGACGTCGCAAAACAGTTTGAAACTAAACTAGAATCTTGGGAAAAAGAAGAATATGATTTTTTTACTACTTATTTCCTTGAACGTGATTGGCTCACTTTAAAGGTTGAATACGAAAGAGTAACCAATATTGAACTTGGTGTACCATTCAAAAATAATGATGAGTATCAATGGCCAATTTAAAAAGCCAGTGCCCAACACGCTGGAAATAAAGCATGGCGAGGTTTACTCGTCCTGACACCTTAGTCTACCGTCTTAGTCCCCCTAACGGGTGACACGACACCACGACTAATGCGCCACGACTTCATCCAGCAAACCGTTGTGTAGCATTTACCATGTCGCTCAATTTAAAAACTAGAAAAAATGAATAATCTTACAGAATCAGAAATAGAAGAAATTATTTATAAAAGTCCTTGGTTATTAGATGAAAGATTTATAATCCCTAATATTTTAGGAAGTAGAAAAGAAAAGGGGCGTCAAATAAATATTGGCTGTAATGACAATAGATATATTGATTTACTTTTTAAAGATACTAGAGATAATAGACCTGTAATAGTTGAATTAAAAAAAGAAAGCTTAAATAGAGATGCTATTGCTCAAATACTTGAATATAGAGGTTATATAAACTTACTAAATGACGAAAGAAAAGAGGAGTGGGAAGAAGAATTTGGTATAAATTACTTTTGTCCTAAAATGATTCTTATAGGAAAAACAGTTGATGAAGCAACACTTATTGCTGCTAATTTAGCAGGAGTAGAAATTAGACTGTTTGAAAATGAAGAAAATAGTGACCATTGTATTTCTTTTGAAAATATAATTACAAAGCTTGATGAGTGGAATAGTTTTAGGAAGTCAGGAAATCGTACACTAGTTGAAAGAGATGACTGGGTAAGTGACATTGTTGATAGAACCAATGAAGTTTTAAATGAAAACTTTGAATTTCTAAGTACAATTAAATCCCCAGCTAAGGTTACAAATAGAACCGGCTTTTTTGAGAGGAACTTTCCTTTTTTAAATATTCCAATTAGAAAAAATGATGAAAATATCATTGGCATTTATGAATATTATGATGATAATTTACCATTTGATGAATATTTTATTTATTGTGATTTAGAAAGAGATATTGAGGAGTTTGATATTGAGAAGTTTAATTTTTTTACAGAAAATGGATTCGAGATTATTTCTCCATATGGACAATTAATTCTAAAAGTTCCACGAAAAATATTAGATGATGAAAATGAGTATGAATCATTCTTATCGCATATTATTGATATTTATAATGAAATAGAGGAAGAAGAATAACGCCACACAACACGCAATATACGTAAGCCGGGGGATGCAGGCAGTTTAAACCTTTGTGCATTTACTCAAGTTCACAACGGTTTGACAAGTTGGAGCTTCTAAATCCCGGCCTCCGCATATTGCCACCGTTGGGCTTCATTATCGACGACACTGCAATATGATAAACTTTAGATTAAAAAATATAGATAGTATAGTACCTTTTGGACAATCACCTGATTTGAGTTTACATTGGTTTGGATTGACAGATGGTGATTTATGGATAGAATTTGGTGAAACTACAATTTATGAATATACGGATGATGCATTAGCATATTTTGGGGACAAACCGACTAAATACAATGATTATCAGATTTCTCGATTTTTAGAAGACTTTTCAGATTTATTTAAAAATATTGGAGAAAGTGTACCTGATAAATTTTATGATTTAGCAGGTAATCTAAGCAGATTCCAATTAGATTCTCAAAAGTGGTTGGATATTAATGATACAGATGATGACGATTTAAGTGATTTCTACTTTGACAAATATGACACGTTGAATTCTTGGATTTCCAATCGCAATCTTAATTCAGGGCATTTATTAGGAGGTCCTAATATCTATTTCTTTAGAAATAATGATAAGATTAGAATTGCTTGGCAATCTGACCATAAACTTGAGAATGGAGCTGTTTTATGGACAACATCCAACGGTATGTATGAGATGGATTATGTTGATTTTATTAAACAAGTGAAAGATTTTGGAGTTCGATTTTTTGAATCAATGTTGTGTCAAATTTCACAAACAGAAGAAAAGGACTGGAAAGATATACAATTGGATAAAAATAGGCTAAGAGCAGAACATCAGGAAAGAGAAACTGATTTTTTGCAAAAACTTCAATTTTTAGAGAATGATTCAGATATAAAAACTGATTGGACTGAAATAGATTCGCTATATGAACAGATGGCGGAAGAAATAACGAAAGCCCAACAAATATACGTAATGCGGGGCGATTTAGTAAATTTAAACTTTAAAGCATTTAATAAACAACGTAGTGGTTTGATAGTGAAATGCCTTGAAATCCCGCACTACGCATATTCGAGCCGTTGTGCCAAACTGATTCCCACAACGCTCAAAATAAAATAGAACACATGAAAAGCAAGAAAATAAGGTTCCTATGTTATTTACTATTGATAAGTACTTTCCTATCAAATGGACAAAATGATTATTCAGGTGTTGACATTTTAGAACTAATTAATAATAAAAAGTGGTTTGATGTTAAAGAGTTATATGAAAAAGAAAAGTCATCTTTCAATGATTTTTTCCAACTAAGAACGGAAAGCTACTTATATACACATTTCAATAAACCACAACAAGCTATTGATAGACTGGAAATAATTGCAAATGAACATGCGGAAAGTTTAAAACTGGACATAATACCCTACCTTGACTTATTAGCTAAAAACTACGCAAGCGTTCAACAGTATGACAAATCACATGAGATATATTCATACATGCTTAAAACTCTTTCCAATATTTTACCTCCCGATAACATTAACCAATTGAAAGAAGCAACACTTAAGTTTGACGCATTAAAAAAGCTTCCAAAACATAAAGTTACATTTGATGCGAGCAAGGCTCCAATACCTGTCGATACCATCAATGGTCTTATTTATCTAACCATTCATAAAAACAACTTTTCAGACCTTGCGATATTTGATACTGGAGCAAATATGAATTATGCAACCGAAGAAATAGCTAAAAAACTTGGAATAACGACCATATTAGATTCATATCAAGGTAATGAAGGTAAGATTACAGGTAAAATAGGCATTTTAGACACTTTCGAAATTGGGAATAATACAGTTAGAAATGCTTTATTTTATATAGTCCCATCCGACTTGAATATTACACAAAGAAAAGCAGATTTAATCATTGGAAGTGAAACACTGAGACTTTTAAAAGGCATAAGGTTTAACTTCAACAAAATGGAATTAACATTTTATCAGCCAGAACATAAAGATATACTTAGCAATATGGTTCTTGACAATGGTTTATTATTCTTTAATCTATCCGTTAATGATATTGATGGTATATTTCAATATGACTCTGGAAATACAGGCGATATCATAATTGATGAAAAAAATATTGAATTCAAACCACTCTTCCAAGACTCCCATTCTGAGGAGCAACGATTCATAACAGTATCTGACACAGTTATTAATAATTATCTCTGGAAAGAAAATTTATCTTTAAAAATAAATGAGAAACCAATTACAGCGCAAAAGGTGTATTACGGAAATACAGCTTTTGTTGCGGGTCAGAAATATGATGGCGTCATTGGTAAAGCAGTCATAGATAATTATAGTATTTTAGATATAGACTTTGTAAATATGTTAGTTAAAGTCAATAATTGAAATACAAGTAGGTTTACCAGAAAAAAAACAGCATGGCACAACACGCTAGTATAAAGCATATGGCGTTCGAGATTTTTAGAGGTTTAATTGGGTGATCGAACACCGCCAAATCTTTGATTTGGCTATAGAAATGAAAAGATAAAAACAAATAAAAGATTTGGCTCAGTAGTGTTTTAGAAGGTTAGGTTCGTTAAATCGCCATACGCTTCATCTAGCCAAACGTTAGTGGCCATTTTACAAACCAAAATAAAGATGTATGAAAGCAATTTTAACCCATATTATCATTCTACTTTTATTTACTTCATGTATTGGTAAAGAAACAAAGACTAATGATTACAAAGTCGTAAATCATAATTTTCCCGAACTGATTACTAATTCAGCAGCAAAAGAAAACTATTACAAGGGTATTGAAAAAATAGAAAACGGTGATTACAAGAAGGCCCATAAATTCCTGAAAGAAGCCAGTAAAAATGAACCTAATAATAAAAGAATCCTTAATGCTTTAGGTAATGTTGAGCATGAATTAGGTAATAATGACTTATCAATTGAATGTTATGAAAAAGCCTTAAAGGTTGACAGTAATTATTTTGAAACATATTTAAACTACGGAGTTCTTCTAAATGAAACTAATCAATCCTTGAAAGCTAAAAGATTATTAACTAAGGCAATTAAGCTTGACATTAATGATAGTTCAGCAAAAGGAGTACTTTGTTTTAATTTAGCAATATCACATTATAACCTGCAAGAATGTGATGAAGCAATAAGTTTAGCTCAAAAGGCGAAAGAAGAATTTTCAAGAAAAGATTTTGTAAAAACCGTCAATGAGTTCATCAAACATGTGGAACATAATTGCCAAAATAAGATTGTAGTAAAAAAACAGGCCACTAACAGGGCATTATAGCCAAATCCGACACTCTGTCAGACAGATAGGTGAGATTTTGAAGAGCTGTGAATTCTATTGGCGAAGTATAAATTGACAAAAAGGCGGTTCTGGCCATATGCCAAACGTTACCAGCAATTATGAAAACAATTTCACATATAATATTATTTTTCTTTCCATTAATTGTTTTTGGACAAGATTATCCAAGAATTGACACTGTTTCCTATGGCAAGTCAATTAGTCATGTTAACCATTACTTCCACTATGATGATAAAAATGAGAAGTTAATTAGTTCCTATTGGTTCAATGATTTTGGGAAACACTATATAACATATTCAGGATATGAAGATGACAGGCAAAAAGTAACTATTTATGAATACAACAATCGAAATGAAATAACGAACATAAAAGGAGACACATTCATTAGTCCCAAAAATGATAGTATAACGACGCTGTTTTACAAAGCATATGAAGAATCTTACAAAAAAGGAAAACGTGACAACAATACATATAATGAGTTATACAACAAATACTCTTCGATGTATGAAGTTGTAAATCCAGAAAATTTGGAATGGGATTTAAATGAGAAACTTCCAGGACTTATTATTCATAAAAATAAGCTAGGACTAGATTCATTAATTGAGTTATATGATGACTTCAATAAAGAAGATAGGTATTTAGATGAAAAAGTATATTTCTTTTATAATAGTAATAATAAGCTAGCAAGAAAGAAGTGGGTTGACATTAAAAATCCAAATGTATTTGAATTTCAAGCGTTCAAGCCTAGCAGTACTGAGTTAGACGATTCATTAAGAATGATAACAGGAACAACTCGTGAGAAAAAATATAAATACTATAATGATTCCACAGAAATCAAATATTATGTAAATGGGGTATATACTGGTTATGAAATTAAAAAATACAGTAATAATGGCTTGAAACTGGAAGAATTAGTATTCAACGCAAAAAAAGATACGCTATCTTATTTTATTAAATGTTATAATTCGAGAAAGTTATTACAGAGCGAGACAAGAGTAAAACATAATGGATATAATGGATTTGGTTATGCTATGGATTTGGTCTGGGGAGATACTAAAAGATATGCATATGACCCTAGTGGTAGGTTAATTAGAATTGATGGCTACGAGGGGAATAAGCATATTTCAGTTGACAGATTTGAAATAATTGAAAAATAACAGCTGGTAACAATAAATAAAGGGCATAGGCTGTCAGCATAAATTAGGAACTTTTGCTCTTTTAATAAGTTCGCCGAAGCTTTTGCTTCGGCTAGTGAAAATGATAAATTTATAACCAAAACAAAAGCTTCGGCTTAGTGGGATTTTGGTCGCTTTGTTTTCCAAATCAGCCTACGACCCCTTATTTAAACCGTTACCGCCTATTAAAAAGCACCAAATCCATTAATATGAAGAAATCACTATTAATTATTCTATTGACATTATCTTTTTTAGAATTATCAGCACAGAATACAACAGAAATAACTGAGAAATCATTTCCTACCAATATTAATCAAGACAACTTCAAATATCTGGAAAAATATAAAGGTAAAGTCATAGCATATGACGGACAAATTGAAAAAACTGTGAATAGTAGAAATAATACTCCTTTTTACAAACTTAAAGTCGGACCTAAAAAATATATTTGGACTGTTTTAATGTTTAATAACAAATCGAATAAAGTCGGTGATAAAATAAGAGTAGTTGGTTATTTAAATCTTGCAGAACCTGATGAAAAAGAAAAAGAATTTCTTGATACTGAATATATGGTAATTGCATTTGGACTTGTTGACTTAGAAAAATCCAATTTCCTCTTTTTAGGAGGTGCCGAGAAACAGAAGCAAGATTGGATAAATGGCTTAATTCCTCGTGCAAATTAAAACAAACAGGCGGTAACACGCTGGAATAAAGCATGGCTAGGTTGGCTCGTCCTGACGCCTTTGTCTAGCGTCCTGTCATCGCTACCGCGTGACACGACACCACGACCAATTCGCCACGACTTCATCCAGCAAACGTTATAGCCTATTGAAATACACCGCATGAAAACAGTATTTGAGAATTATACGATTGAAATACTTAGTGATTCAACTTATACTCCGAACTCAACAGATAACATAAATTCATACGACCTTATATATCCGGAAAACTTAGGTTTATTCTCTAGAAATATAAGTAGTACAAAAACTGTAATCAATATATATGAAGAATTAAACCTTATTAAAAGCGCAATAATTTGTGAACCTCATGGTGTGACAATAGAATCTGAATCTTCATATGTAATTCTGGATTCTGTAATTTATATCATAGCCAGAGATTTTGTTTATTCAATAAATATCCCTGACCTTTCTTTAAATTGGTCTAAAGAAGTTGATTCGGTATGTTGTCTTGCAATTTACAAGCTTGAAAGAGACTTATTAGTACATGGAGAATTGGATATTGTCAGAATTAATAAGGACGGTGAAATTAAGTGGAGGTTTAGTGGTAGAGAAAATTGGATAAATCTATCTGGAAAACAAGAAGTAACTATTGAAGAACATCAAATTAGACTTATAGACTTTGATTCAAATGAATATCTTGTTGACTTTGATGGGAATGAAATAAAGGTTGGTAAGAAATGGTGGAAATTCTATAACAACAGGCTATAACACGCTGGAAATAAAGCATGGCGCGGGTTGCTCGTCCTGACGCCTTTGTCTACTGTCTTAGTCACCTATCGGGTGACACGACACCACGACTAATGCGCCACGACTTCATCCAGCAAACGTTGGTGGTTATAAAAAAAAACGCAGAATATGAGGTTTTTTATTATAGGAGTATTCACTCTTCTAATATCATGTAACAACAGTAAGGATAGAGTAAAAGAGGTAATTCCTTTAACTGAGATAGAAAAACAGACAATTAAGGACTTTGCTTTTACATTAACGAAAAGCCTTAACAATTACGAGTATGAATTAATAGAGAAAGTCTGGGACAATCAGCTGTTTAAAAGAAGAGTAAAGACCTCAAATAAGATTGAACGGAATCTACTAAACCATTTTTTTGAAGAAGAAATTGGCAAACAAGTTTACTATGTAAATATCGACCTTATAAACAAATTAAAATTCAATAATGGCAACCTAAAACTATCTAAGATAATATATTACCCACGCCATGTTGAAATTATATATTCGATGACATTTGATAAAAATGTTGACTTTTGGAAATATAGAATTGAACTTAAAGACAGTGTTCCGAAATTATCTGACTATTATTCATACAGAGATGAATTTTGGCAAAGTGATAATCTAGAAAACTTTTTAAAACTGAACACAAAATATACCGCAGTTTCCAAAGAAAGACAACAGGCTAATGGTAGTCTGATTCAATCAGAAAAGTACCTTGGTTACGGCGATTCTCTTAGAGCGCTTGAAATTTTGTATGAGGTTCCAAGCACTCATTCAGTTGGAAATGCTATTAGTTTAAAGCGAATAAATTTAGCATACGAAATTAGTGACACTACTTTTGCATCCGTATTACTAAAAGAAAAGGAACTTAATAATAGCCTATACATTAACTATTTATACGGATACTATTTTGGTGACACTCTTGAACTAAATAATGTATTTAGTGAATTAAATAAAGAATTAGGGGTCAAAAATGACCTTTTAGACTCATTACGGACGTTGAATTATTTCTGGAAATAAAATTACAACCACCAACACGCTGGAAATAAAGCATGGCTCGTCCGCCTCGTCCTGACGCCTTTGTCTACTGTCTTAGTCTCCCTATCGGGTGACACGACACCACGACTAACGCGCCACGACTTCATCCAGCAAACGTTAGCCCTTATTGAATAACCAAACGTTCATTTCATAAATATTGAAAATAATTGACTAGTGAAATAAAATATCCATTGATCGAACTTACAGATTGGGTTTTCAATGGGGAAAAAGGATTTGTAGAGATTTTAGAAGAAGAAAAAGATGCAATTCATCATATTAATGAAAATGATCTTGACAAGCATTACAAAAGAATCTTAATTGACAGCAATGGGTATTATATCAAAATAATTACCCATAAAATTTTAAGTAAGACAGGGCCTTTATTTAAATTTTTTGGACAATCAAGGTTACAAGTTATTTTCAGTACGACAAATAGTGGTATTCAGATTTCATTGGATGAATTAAAAAGAAAAATTATTTCTAAGACCAAGCATCTGTATCCCATTACGAATTTGAAATTAATGACGGAATCTGAATTTATTTCAGAAATAAGTCTACTTGACAATTATGCAGACATTATTCGTGTTGCAACATTTTTAGATTATTAATAAAACAACAAGGGCTAACACGCTGGAAATAAAGCATGGCTCGGTCGGCTCGTCCTGACACTTTAGTCAACTGTCTTAGTCCCCCTATCGGGTGACACGACACCACGACTAACGCGCCACGACTTCATCCAGCAAACGTTAGGTTTCATGCTCTCAGCAGTACATAAAAAAATACTCGAATGATAGGAGCTAATAAATATGCTATTTCCGATATACATGGATGTGCACTGACATTTAAAGAGTTATTAAACAAGATTAGTTTATCAAAAAATGACGAGCTTTATCTTTTAGGTGATTTTATTAATAGGGGTTCTAAAAGTAAACAAGTAGTAGATTATATAATTGAACTGCAAAGCCAAGGATATAACATAATTGCATTAAAAGGTAATCATGAAGAAATGGTTTTTGATTCAATTGAGTTAGATGGATGGACTGCAGGAGCAAAAGAAACCTTAAAGAGTTTTAACATTAAACATCTGAATCAATTAAATCCAAAATATATAAAATGGTTTAGCAACCTAAAATCTTTAAGCGTTAATAATGAATTTATCTTTGTTCATGCAGGTTTAAATTTTGAGATTAATAATCCAATTGAAGATATACGAAGTGTTTGTTGGATTACTGATTGGTATAAATCTATAAATTATGAATGGCTTAAAAGTAGAAAGATTATCCATGGGCATATCCCCAAGAAGAAATATGAAATAAAAAAAATGTTGCAAAATTTTCCTACTACAAAAGTACTTAATATTGATAATGGATGCTATTTGAAAGGAGAAGCAGAATATGGAAATTTATGCTGTGTAGAATTAAATAAAATGGAACTGACATTTCAGGAAAATATTGATTAAAATAAAACAGAATGATTATAGACAACCAACTTAAGGAAAACTATAAGGAACTTGAGGACTCAATTTTACCAATAAAGAAGTTTCTACAAAAAAACTATACTCAAGATGAGTATAAAAAACTCTATAAGGGAATTATGACAGTTCAAAGCCCTATTATTTATCAACCTGAAATTTTATTTATTGCTATTAATCCAGGCCCTGGTGCATATAAAAAAAATAGTAACAAGCCTGTATTAAGGATGATTGGGGAATATGAAAGAGATATGGAGCGTTTGAATTGGTATGAAACAGGAAATGCAAGGAAAAAATCAGCATGGTACCAAAGAAATAAAACTAGTAATAATTCCTTTGTAGCTAATAGTATTGACTTGTTGTATGAACTTGGTAGGTTAAGATTTCCAGAAAAATATGGAAAGGAAGGATATAGTGACAATTCTTTACCATTTTGGTATGATAACTTTGGTCAAAATATAATGTATACAAATTTATATCCTATATCAACTACCGATACAAAAGATTTAAAAGCTATTCATAAATTGCTCGCAGATGAAAAAGAGCTACAAGAACTTTGGAAGCAACATAAAAAAGATGATAAATCTATTTGTGAAAAGACTGTTAAAAGGTTTTTTATACGGAAAATGAATGATTTGGTGAGTCTTGTTCAACCTAAATTGATTGTGTGTATGGGTAAAGAAGCTTTTGAAGATTTTACAGATTATTGGAGACCTAATACAGATGTTATATTTAAAAATAAAAAGATTAAAGAAAAGGAATACCCAGTAATCGGATTTAGTAGAAATCAAACAAAGGATTGGAAGAAATTGATTCCAAAGATAGCAGAAGAGATTATTATTCATCAATAATTGTAAGCTATGTGGACTGTAGAGAAAGTATTTAATGATAACATTGTTTGTAATTCAATTTCTAATCAAAAGTTGAAGAATGCATTAGAGTCTTTAATTAGAAATGTATTTTCATATGGAATAATAAGTGTTGATATAGCAGATTTGACGCAACTCACTAAAAGTACTAAGAATGTTCATGTTCTAGTTGAAGAGAATGAATTTATTAGTAATCTTGAATTAATTCCTTTTCATTTACTTTCTAAAATTGAAACTCGTACTAAAACTGTTTGGGTAAATGTTTGGTTTTGCGACAACTATGATAATAATGATGTGTTTGAAATACTTGCAAAAATACACGATAAAATCGAACCGTATTTAACAGATGGTATGGAACTAATTAAAACTGATGCATATCATAAGGAGTGCGATAATAATACAATTGAAATAGTGACATTTGATTAAAAAGCACGAAAACCTAACAATGGCTAATACGCAATATGCCTGCCGCAGGCGCAACACAGGCACACTGCGCATAGCCGAGCCGTTGTACCCAATTTTGACGTAGCACATTAGAAGATATTTGAAATAGATTATATTAAAGCAAAAGACAATAAACTTCAATGCAACAAATAGAATTGATTAAAATTATTTTGACAAGTTCTGTTATTGCAGGATTGGTTTCTGCAATAGTTTCATATTTCACTACATTAAAACTTAAGAAATATGACTTTAAGACAGAGTACTATAAAGAAATCTTAAAAAAGAGACTATCGGCTTATCAACATATTGAGAACCAAATTGCTGTTCTGAAAGGTGACGCGATGGATAGTGATGGTAAAGCATACCATATGATTTTTAATGAAGGTGAAACTAAGTTTATTGAATATCAGCAGAACTTGTTTATTGCAATTGCTTACAGTTTATGGATTGACGATGAAACAGTAAAACAACTTGAGAAGTTAAACCATTTATTTTTCAATCTGAATAATCATGTGCATGGCAAATCGAGAGAAGAAATGGAATTGATAGGAAAAAAGTATTATCAACGAATTTCAGACTTAAGGTTTAATCTAGAGAATTCAGTTAAGAAAGGTCTTTATAACCTGCATGATGTTAAAAGAGCTTTTAAGACAAAGAAAAAAAATGAAAAGAGAAAAATTTATAAAGAATAAACTGGGTACAACAATGGCTCATAAAGCATAAGTGAGCCGACTCATTTTGGTTGGTTCGTGGCTTCGGCGAGCAACGCCAAATCGTTGATTTGGCTTTTGAAATGAAAAAGATAAAAACAAATCCAACGTTTTGGCTCCGCAAAGTTCGAAAGTGATTTCTGGTTAATGTTCACTTACGCTTCATAGCCTGGTCGTTGCCGTTAATTTAGAGAAACCGAACTGCAAGCCAAATTACTGATAAGAAAGAAAAAAATAAATGGATAATATTTCAGTAACTGCATATAGTGGATTCATGCCGATAGTTTTGATAATAATAGCGTTGTTGATAGGTTCGTTGATTTTTGCAATTATTCTTAGAAAACGGGGTAAATTGATTTTAATTCCACTTGGTATTTTCGTCCTGATTAGCGTTTACGTCTGGATGACAATTAGTTCAATTAAAGAGTCTACAAGTGAATTTGACGCCATGACTTCTGAAGAAAACCTCAAGAAACTCTATGAGGCTAGTACATCGCCTGAGCAATTAGTAGAAATAGGGCAGATTTTTACCTTGACTGGCAACCTGATGTTTAGAGAATATGACGGAAAAATTAATTTGGGAGACTTGACTCAGGCTTCGACTCACAGGGACTCAATTTCAAATATGTATGATTATATAAATTTTGAGACAGACATCAAAGATGGGAGTAGCATATGGAATATAATCTATATGGACAGTGTTGATTTCACGAAAGCTTCAGAGTTTAAATACGAGGATTTAAAAAAAGACAAAAGAGTAGTTGAAATGGTATTAAAATCAGAAAAGCTCTCAGATAATGAATGGCTTTGTTTAAAGATTATTGATATTGAGATAAAAAATGGACACAGCAACAAACTAATTGACTAGATGAAAAAAGCAGAATTTATTGATATTCTAAGCGACTTAAGAGATGAATTGAATTCAAGACCTGAGGATTATGAGAATACAGACCTTGATAGTTTTTTGGGGGCAATGATAGCTTATACGCAAGATATTCAAGGATATTATAAAAATACAGGACAGGATTTTGATTCGGATAAACAAGATTATAAAGTCTTTGCCGATATTTTGAGAGGAGCTGCCGTATATGAATAAAAAACTACTGGCAACATGCTGTCATAAATAATTTGGCGGACAGTGGTTTGCGAAGGTATTAGCTTTTAATTATGTTTGTTGTAAACTGAAACTTATGTGCTTCGAAATGCCAAACTATTCATACAGCTGCTCGTTAGCTACCATTCAAAAAATGCAGAATCATTAATGAGAGTATTTATAACCTTATTTTTAGTTGTAATGATGACAAGTTGCGGAGCGTTGCTTGAACCGCTGTTTAAAGACATAAGTTCAGGAATAATTCAATATGTGCAGCAAGACTCATGTAAAAAGATACTTAGAGCAAAAATAATTGATTTTAGAATCAGAAATCAGGCCTTTCCTATTGATATATCAGATTTAGATTCAATAGAATATAATTCAAATCAACTTAAGACTACATTAGAACTTATGTGGTTATCTGATTCTGTAAATCAACAAACTAAAATCGAGGAATTTGAACAAAAATGGAAATGCGATTGTCCAAATCAATTTGACTCAGTTTCTCTAACTTCATATCAATCTGATTCAATTGATATTTACACTAGATTATTAAAGTTTAAGACAGATACAACATTTTCCAAGGTTATTGAAAATAGGAGACTTATTTTTAATCATGACACGCTAACGAGTATCAAGCAGATGATTTTTGATATCAAAACATATGACTTGAATGGTAATGAAATAGAGCTAAGAAAAGGAAAATCAGATAGAATAAATAAAAAACGGTAGCTAACCCACTGGAAATAAAGCATGGCGCGCTTTGCTCGTCCTGCAACCATTAGTTGCAAGGCTGTAATGCCCTACAAAAAAAAATTCATATGAAACAAACTTCTACAAAACCATATTATGTATTAAGAGGACAGAACTATTATCGATACTTTGCAATTATCCTTTTGACATCCTTAACTCTACTGTCATTATATTCAATAAAATTCGTTGGGATTATTTCGTTACCGATCACCTTTGCAGCCATATTTGGACTAATAAACATTAGATTTCCAAGACTTATATTATTTGAGAACAGATTTATAATTGAAAAACGAGGATTAATACAAAAACTGAACGATTATAATGAATTCAATTTGAGTGACATAAATTCTGTCTCTTATTCCGAAGGTTCTACTAATTGGATTCAATTAATAATTCAGACTTTGTTAGGGCAAGCTGGACACGGAGGATTTTCAGAATCAGATAGAATGATTATTGTATACTCCAATGACACTAAAAGAATATATAATAGATTTGGTAGTAGAGTGAATTTTAAAAAAGCAATAATAGAAATTATCAAGAAAAGCCCAGCAACTAACACGCTGGAAATAAAGCATGGCTCGGTCGGCTCGTCCTGACACTTTAGTCTACCGTCTTAGTCCCCCTATCGGGTGACACGACACCACGACTAACGCGCCACGACTTCATCCAGCAAACGTTGCAGCTTATTGCGGTAAGTTAACGAAGTGTTGCTTAATTTGTATGTTTAGCTATTGGGTTTTGAAAGATTCACTGAACTTGAAACTATTAACTTGACTGACTTGTGTGCTTTTTGAAATTGATTTTCAAACGTGAACAAAATATAATATTTACAAAACGTTCAAATCTAGACTTTAATTTATTCTGACCGACAAAAAGATTTTACTCTTTTTTCAAGTTTGAAATCAACGAATGGACATTATTATGAAGAATTTACGGATTGTGTTGATTACTGGTGGTTTTTGCCTAATTTTAATGTGGTAACATGCGGAGGTGTTTCAATTGTTAGGCATGTTTTTGATGTTGATGATGTGTACTAAAATATTACAATTATGTCATTTTATACTACTTTAGGTTTTAAAATATTTATAAGTTTATACGCTATATTAGGTATTATGACCTCATTCCTATGCTATAAAACATATAAGGTTAATGCCAACAAATTAATTGCATTATGGGTCTTAATCGGTTGGTTTTTGCCGATTATTCCATATTTATTTTTGAGATTTAGGTATAAAGATTAAACATTGGGTGTAGAGCAATTGATTTATCAGTATTGTTCAAAAATTGTTCTATACCCTTTTTATACGATTAAGAATTTTGATATTTACATGAATATATATCGAAAAAAAACATAAAATAAATATAGGTCATTTGGTGCATAGTACTAAATTTTAACATGGCAGCATTTAACAAAACATATAGCAAACTGACAGTCATGATATTTAGAATATCAAACACCCAATATTCGAGCCGTTAGCGGGCATTTTCAAAAACCGCACATATTAAAGAATATACATGAAAAAATATCAAATCCTCCTTATCGCCATCTTGATTATCACTACAAATAGAATTGTAGCACAAGACTCGACTTCAGTGGACACTCTTGGACATACAATAATATCTCCAATCAAATTTTTCACAAATGAAGAAAATGATATGAAATTAATTCAAAAACTCAGAATTTATGAAGGTTCAATATCATTGATGTGTAATCCGAAAATTAACATGATTGAATACAAGGATTTCAAAACAGATAGCACAGATAATATAACTCTAATAAGTAAAGAGACCTACATATTTCTAAAGTATAGTTACAACTGGGATTTAAAAGGAGAACTTCCAAAAGTACCCAAACCAGCAGTCATTAAAACCTTATTTAAAAGAAAGGATAAAATAACTGAAGAGGAATGGAAAATTTTGAAATACATGGAGTACTATTATTTGAAAAATCCAAAATTAAAACCATTAATCGTTGATAAATTTGTGCAAACACAAGAAGTAGAAGTCAACGGTTTAGAAAGATTTAAAGTTGAATATGAATTGAGACATAATAATGAAGGAGATTTTGTCTTAACTTCAAAAAATGTCGAAAAACTATAAAAAACTAACTACAATAACTAAGCGTTCTGCCTGGTTGAAAACCAAAGGCTGAGCGCGTGTGTTGCCGACAACCGGATAGAAATCGCTAATAGATGTTATGGGGATTGATAGATAATGGCCCAGATTTAAAGAAGTTGCTTCGCTATTTTAGAGAAATTAAGCCATTAAATTCACATTCTTACTTTTTAAGTCAAATTTTGGTTACTCACATTTGATTCAAGCATAGCCATCCCATTCACCTTACGGTTTTATTTTGGTGTGAGGTATTGAAGCATTTCTATAGGTGGAGGCCTGCAGCTATCAAGAGACAAAATAGTAATCCGCTGACCTTTACCATAGGATTTTTTCCCAGCAACGTAAATATGTCTTTCCAGATTAATAGATAATTCGTTAAATTTGGATAATGAAGAACGAGCTTATCGATTCTGGTATAGCTTTTTTTTCATGATACAATATTTTATTAACACTTATAAAGGTAGCAAGGGCAACGGACTTTAGCTACCTTTAGACTTTGCACAACACACTGTATTTCCGTCAATTACCCTTCATTCTAACAAATTATCGCAAACTGTTATTGTAGTGCCATTAACTAACTTTATTATAATTGAATCAGCAAAAACATAAGAAAACAAGAACAATCCAGTTCATTTATAACTAATAAATAAACTGGATTGACTCTGAAATTACAAATACACTAATAAATCAGATTCTGCCCCATAACTATGAAAATAATAACATTTATAATATTCAGTTTAGTAACATTTGTTTTCTCAGTTAAAGCTCAAAAAATATGGACCCAGGTTGGGGAAGATATTGACGGTCAATCCACAAACGCTAACTTTGGCTATTCTGTATGTTTAAATTCTGATGGTTTGATCGTTGCAATTGGAGCCCCATATAATTCTGCCAATTCACAAGGTCCTAATGGCTATGTTAGTATCTATAATAATGAAGATGGAGTATGGAATCAAATTGGACAAAATATCTTAGGAAGTGATATATCAGGTAATAATTTTGGTAGATCGATAAGTTTAAGTGCTGATGGTAATATTGTGGCGATAGGGACTCCTTATAGCGATGAAAATGGTTGGAATTCAGGTCAAGTTCAAGTGTATGAAAACACAAATGGTGCCTGGACACAAATTGGTCAGAATATTAATGGAGAGGCATTCGGAGATTATTCTGGTTCTTCGATCAGTTTAAGTGCCGATGGATCTACAGTGTCAATTGGAGCTCCTAGGAATGAAGATGCCGGGGACCGAGCTGGTCATGTTCGTGTCTTTAAATACATTAATGAGATATGGACTCAAATAGGACAGGATATTGATGGTGAGTCTGAAAATGATGAAATTGGCAAGTCAGTGTCTTTGAATTCCGATGGTTCTTTCTTAGCATTAGGAACAACAGGAATCGGAACTGCCAATAGCCATAATAATTATGTTCGCATTTATAAATATGAAAACAATAAATGGAGCAAAATAGGCAAAGATATTGAACCAAAAAATTCTTCTTCTTTAAGCATAAATTCTGACGGATCTACGGTAGCTATCGGAATTCCTGGTGATAATGTCTGTATGTATAAAAACCAAAACAATACATGGACTCAAATTGGACAAGACATAGAGAATCATATATATACATGGAATGATGAATTTGGTTATTCAGTAAGTTTAAATTCTGCTGGTACAATTGTGGCAATTGGCGATATTAATACTGATTTAAATGGTACAAATGCAGGTCATGTTAGCATTTATGAAAATCAAAATGATACTTGGACACAAATTGGAGATGATATTCTTGGAGAAGGTTCTTATGATAACTCAGGCCATTCAGTTAGTCTGAGTTCAGATGGTTCTATTGTAGCAATTGGAGCTCCTTATAACAATGGAAATGGTTCCAAAGCTGGTCATGTTCGAATTTACAAACGCCAAAAACCAGCAGTAATAATTAAAAATCAACCAGATAACCAAAATAACATTTGTATAAACACTACAACATATTTCTCTGTTACTGCTGATAATGTTGAATCTTATCAATGGCAAGTAAGCTCGTATGGTGGCATCAACTTTAAAAATATAGAAGAAGACGCAATTTATAGTAATTCAAAAACATCAACTCTTATTATCAATGCTGTAACTGCCGAAATGAATAATTATCAATATCGTTGTATTCTTAAGCATAGCCTTGGAAATGTAATAAGTAATGCCGCTGAATTAACCGTGAACCCTATTATCATTTGTAGAACTGATACAGTTATATTTCTTGATCAAACAGATTACTACACTGTAAAAGGCACTGAATTTGACCCAATTGAAACTAATGATAATTGCGGAGTTGCAAGTATAACAAACGATTATAATAATTCATCAAGTCTTGAAGGTAGTCAGTTCTCAGTTGGAGTAACTACAGTTAATTGGATAATAACAGATGATGCTGGGCTTGTGAATAGTTGTAGTTTTGATGTAACTATTGGCATTAAACTTGGCACTCAAACTATTGATCCAGAAGAAATTTCAATCTTCCCAAATCCAACACATGGAGTTTTTAACATTAATTTTTCTGATCATAAAATTCAAAAGTTGTTAATTTCTGATATTACTGGGAAGAAAATTTTTGAAAAAAGCGACGTTATGCAGAAAGAAGTCATTGATTTATCCGGTTTTCATAGTGGTATATATATCATTAGTATATTATCTAATAAGCAAATGATCATAAAGAAGATAGTAAAAAAATAATAATCTCTATATTCCATTAGATGAAATTTAAGTTTATGGATTACATCGATCTACCAAACAATAATCTCTTTTACTAAGAGAAATAAAGTTCAATATTAGACTTATAAAAATTTCGAATGAAACTATAAAACTGTTAACCTGTTTCACAAGACAGTTACATATAACCATAACCTTTTGACTAAGTAACAGTGATCTACTAAAAAATTAATTATTAATAATGAAAAAAGTTATCTTCTTAATAAGTTGTTTTATACTTACTAATTCAGTCTATTGCCTTTCACAAGCTACTAACAAAAACACTAAAGTATTTACAACCAAACCCAAAACAGTAAGTGGATATTTAAATGACTATAGCGACACATATTATCTGAATATTAGTTTTGAGAAAAATATATGCCAAACCGATACTATCTATTATTTAATTTTAGAGCTTAAATCACCAAAATCTGGTTTCAATAAAGAAATTTGCTTTTATAAGGAAGACTCAATAAAATTTCTAGCAAAAAATGGAAAGTCTACTAGTATTAAAATGATTGATATGAATGGAATAATTAAATCGGACATATCTAATAATAATCAATTCGATGAAAAGGTTGTTCGATATAATACCATTTTAAAATTACAAGTTATCAAAGCAGAATTAATGGAAATTGGATCAGAGCCCTTTCATCGACTATTATTACCATATTTCAATCGTTCAACAAAAGAGCATAGTGATTTCACTTTTGTTAAACCTTCAATATTTACTAAAAGAGATTTCATTCAACATTTAATTAATTCCATTATTACTCAATAACCAACTCCATTATTGCTTCTAAATTAATAACTAAACAGATTAATAATATAACTTTACAACTCAATATTATTTTAACTAAACACCCCTCGTATGAAAAGTAGAATTGCAATATTAGTACTCATTTGTTTGATTACAATATCCTGTCAAACAGACAAAAAAAACACAGATCAAACTATTTATTTCAATGGTGATATTATTACCATGGAAAATGATCAGCCTCAATATGTAGAGTCAGTTGTAAGACAAAACCAAAAAATTGTTTTTATCGGCAAAAAAGACGAAGCCATCAAAAAGTTTAATCACGCAACAATGGTCGACCTTCAAGGTAAAACGATGCTTCCTGCATTTTTAGATGGACATGGACACTTTTTCAATGTTGGATTTACCGCCATGTGTGCAAATATTTTACCTCCTCCAGACGGACCTGGAGCAGATGTAAACACCATTGTTGAAACAGTTAATTCTTACAAAGATTCTGAAGACGGTAAATACATGTTTGGAAAATTGGGTTGGATTATAGGTAATGGATATGATGATTCTCAACTAGCCGAAAAAAATCACCCCAAAGCCACTGATTTAGATAAAATAAGTACCGATGTTCCTGTTCTAATCATTCATCAATCAGGTCATTTAGGAGTTATTAACAGTAAAGGACTTGAACTGGCTGGTTATACTGCAGATACAATGGATCCTAAAGGTGGTGTGATTCGAAAAGATGAAAATGGCAATCCTAACGGAGTCCTGGAGGAAGCCGCTCTATATAAAATACTTTTCCCTTTATTAGGTAAAATGGATGCAGAATTAGCAGTCAAAGCCATCAATAAAGGACAAGAAGAGTATGCAAAAAATGGATATTTAACAGCACAAGATGGAAGAACAACCATTGAACAACTTGCAGCCTTAAGAGCTGCTGCCGACTCAAATCTTTATTATATTGATATAGTAGCTTATCCCGACATGACTCTTGGTACCGATTTTATTACAGAAGGAACTTATACCCCATCACATATTTATAAAAATAAATTCAGAGTTGGCGGTGTAAAACTTACATTAGATGGTTCGCCACAAGGAAAAACAGCTTGGCTAACTAAATGTTACCATGTTAACCCCGAAGGTAAATCGGGTTGTTATGAAGGCTATCCAATCATGAGTGACGATAAAGCAAGCGATTACGTTAAAACAGCATTTAAGAATAAATGGCAGATTTTAGCTCATACTAACGGAGATGCCGCCATAGACCAATATATATCAGCTGTAAAAGAAGCAGAACATGAGTTTGGATATGATGACCATAGAACTGTTATGGTTCACGGACAGACTCTCCGTCATGATCAAATCCCCGAACTGGTTAAGTTAAAAATACTACCATCATTATTCCCAATGCACACCTTTTATTGGGGAGACTGGCATCGGGAATCCGTATTAGGTGAAGGAAGAGCTGATTACATTTCTCCCTGTCGCGATGTTATTGATGCTGGCCTTACAATTACTTCGCACCACGATGCTCCAGTTACTTTTCCTAATTCAATGCGGGTTTTAGATGCAACAGTAAACAGAGTTACCCGAAGTGGAAAAATATTAGGTCCCGAACAAAGAATAACGGTTTATGAAGGATTAAAAACCTTAACCGATTGGGCAGCATTTCAGTATTTCGAGGAAGAAAGTAAAGGTACTATTGCTGTTGGAAAGTTAGCTGACTTTGTTATTTTAAATGAAAATCCACTAAAAATTGATCCATTGGAAATTCACGATATCCATGTATTAGAATCAATTAAAGAAGGTAAAACGGTATTTCATCTAAATTAACTTAAATCTCAATCGGTAAAATGGGAGCTAATACATTTAAATCTAAGGATGAAATTTAATACACTCCCATTTTTAAGATTTTTTTCTAAACTTTGCCTTCTAATTTTTTAAGTTTTAAGATGAGCGAAAATACGCAGCCGGCAAAATTGATTGATATCGACAAAGTATTTGAAGATAAAAACCCAGGTTTAAAAAAGTACATTCCAAAGTTTCTTATTAATTACTTAAAAAGAATAACTCACCAAGAGCAAATAAATGAGTTTATTTCAAACCATTCGCATATATATGGAATAGAATATGCAGAAGCCATTGTTAAAAACTTTGGAACTAAATACATCATTAAAGGCGAAGAAAACCTGCCTAAGGAAGGACGTTTTGTTTTTGCTTCGAATCATCCACTGGGAGGAATGGATGGTATGATATTCGTAGCAGCTGTTGGTAAGTTTTATAAACAGCTTAAGTTTCCAGTAAACGATATTTTAATGAATATCAAAAATTTACACTCTATTTTCTTACCGATTAATAAACATGGAGGACATCCCAAAGAAGCTGCCCGAATGATTGAAGAAGCGTATGCCAGCAATAATCAAATTTTGATGTTTCCGGCAGGCCTTGTTTCAAGAAGAAAAAATGGTGTAATTAAAGATCTGGAATGGAAAAAAACCTTCATTACCAAAGCTCAAAAACATAACCGAACTATTATACCTGTGCATATCTCGGGCGAAAACACAAATTTCTTTTACAATCTCTCGAATTGGAGAAAAAGATTGGGAATTAAAGCTAACATTGAAATGTTATATCTGGTAGACGAACTGTATCAACAATATAACAAAGTTATCACCATCACTTTTGGCAAACCCATCTCGCCTGAAGAACTTGATAAAACAAAAACAGCTAATGAATGGGCTCAAAAAATCAGAGATGAAGTTTATGCCTTGAAAAAATAAACTAAATTTGTATTAGCATTAACAAAATTAGTGAATGAGATCAAAAGAGATAATACCTCCTGTACCTCGCGAAGAGCTTGAGGCAGAATTAACTCAGGAAACTTTTGTTAGGAATACCAACAAGGGGAATAATAAAATTTACGATTTTACAGCTCATGAAGCACCTGCTTTAATGAAAGAAGTAGGGCGATTAAGAGAAGTGAGCTTTCGTATGGCAGGTGGAGGAACAGGTAAAGATGCTGACATAGATGACTATGATATTGCTGAAGTACCTTATCGACAACTGATAGTATGGGATCCGGAAGAAAGAGAAATTCTGGGTGGATATCGCTACCTGTTAGGTAAAGATATTCCGGTTGATGAAAATGGCAACGTTACGTTAGCTACTTCAAGACTATTCCATTTTTCAGAAAAGTTCATTAAAGAATATCTTCCTCATATGATTGAGTTGGGACGTTCATTCGTTCAACCCATTTATCAATCATCTAAAGCCGGAGCAAAAAGCCTTTTTGCTTTAGATAACCTGTGGGACGGTTTAGGTTCTTTAATTGTGAGCCATCCCGAAATGAAGTATTTCTTTGGTAAAGTTACCATGTATACTCATTTTAATAAAAATGCAAGAGATTTGATTCTTGGTTTTATGAGTAAACATTTCAGAGATGATGATAAGTTAATTTATCCTCACAAACCTGTTCAAATAGGCTTAACACCTGATGATATCAAAGAAATCTTCCCGAACGATACATTTGCAGATGATTATAAAATTCTGACAAAAAAAGTACGTGAATTTGGTGAAAACATTCCACCACTTATCAATGCTTACATGAATTTATCACCATCTATGAAAACATTCGGCACTGCCATTAACGATCGTTTTGGAGATGTGGAAGAAACAGGTATTATCATTACTATCAATGAGCTGTACAAGCAAAAAGTTGGGCGACATGTTACAACGTTTAAGCCTGACGAACCGCATAAATAAAATTTATTTACAGAATAAAAAGAGCTGCAATCAAACAATTGCAGCTCTTTTTGTTTATATATATTCATAATCATCCCAAATATGAATAACCAATTTGATTTAATAGTAATAGGAAGCGGACCTGCCGGATTTTCAGCAGCTATGCGGGCATTAGATTACGGATTACATGTTTGCATTATCGAAGGCAAACACATCGGTGGTACCGGAATTATGAACGGTGTTTTAACCTCTAAAACCATGTACGAACTTTCGATGGATTATGCTGTAGCAGCTCGCACTGATAGAGGATTCAGATCTGGTTCTTTAAGTGTTGATTTTGATGAAGTAAAAAAAACAGTTATTAGAGCTGCAAAAGAGAAGCAATATCAGATGCTTAGTCAGATAGAAACATTCTCATCTGAAAAATGCGCTAAAGGTTCTTTATCCATCGAATATGGTTGGGCACGGTTTAAAACCATCAACTCAGTAGAAGTAATAAATGATGGCTCAACCAAAGAGTTATTTGGTCAAAACTTTGTAATTGCAACAGGTTCGCGCCCCAGAGAATATGATGAACTTCAAATTGATGGTGAGA